>NZ_JAIUHK010000013.1:0-142476 GCF_020165075.1 Mesorhizobium sp. CA4 | reverse complement strand
GATGACATCGACATCGAAGCCGAGCCGCTCGGCCATGTCGACCCACAGATGCGAGAACTGGCCGAAGCGCGACATCAGCACCTTGTCGCCAGGGCTGAGCACATTGGTCATCGCCGCTTCCCAGGCGCCGGTGCCAGAAGAGGGATAGATGAAGACGCGACCGGTCTCGTTCTTGAAGACCCGCTTGATGTCCTCGAACAGCGGTAGCGTCAGGTTGGGGAAAGAGGAGGCGCGCATATCCTCCATCGGCAGGTTCATGGCCTGCCGGACCTGTTCCGGAATGTTGGTGGGTCCTGGGATATAGAGATGGGTAAACCCAGCCATGCGCGAAACTCCTCCGATCGATTGAGATTGTGGAGGAAGTCTCGTCTCGGCGAGGCTCGGCAACAACACCTTGCCGGGTAAGTTGTTGGCCCTTGCGGGTGGGATGATCCTACCCGGTTGGCCCGATAGGTGATTTGGAGGTGCGGCGTTTTTCGCTCGAATAGAGCGCGACGGCCATGGCGCGGTTGCGGACGTCCAGCTTGTCGTAGAGGTTCTTCAGGTGATACTTCACCGTGTTCTCGGAAATTCCGGTCCGCGTTGCGATCTGCAAATTGGTCCAGCCGTCAGAAAGCACCGCCAGCAATTCGCGCTCGCGCACGGTGAGGCGGGACAAGGGCGTGTCATTGACCTTGTTGATGTCGATATACGGAATGCAGATGCGCCCGTGGGCGACCGCCAAGATCGTCTCGAAGATGACCGGCGGATCGTCGAACTGGAAGCAGTACCCTTGAGCGCCGAGGCGTACGCACTGCTTCAGGATTCCGATGTCGTGGTCGTTGGAAAAGATCGTGATGCGCACGCCAAGCTCGCGGCTCTGAACTTCCGTAAGCACATCGGCGCCATCCATGTCGGCGAGCTTCCAGCCGACGACGGCGACATCGAATTGCGTGGCGGCCGCCAGTTCCAGGAATTGCGCGCCGCTGTGCACGACACCGAGCAGATCGAAGCGGCCGTCGCATTCCAGCATCTCGCGCAGCGCCGACACGACGAAAGGATTGCGTTCGGCGACGACCACACGAACGCGCCGGTCGGCATTTCCTTCGCTCGTCTTTCCAGGCTTGATGTTCAAGGGCAGCGTTTGTCCTCGGAGCATTTGGCGATGCGCTGATCAGCTGGATCATGCATCATGACAATTCTGCCTCAATAGGGAAGGGGTGCTCTTTCCCCAGCGACATGCGCTGTCGCGCCGGCTGAAGCGATTGTCGCATCTGCGGCGCGGGCGCCGCGCGCTGCTTCCGAGAAGTTGCGGGGCGAAGGCGACCGTCACATTTCCTTGGCTATTCCGCGCGCTAGCGCGACGTCTTTCCAAGACGAATCCTACTGCCGCGCTATCTCCCGCTCAGGTTTGGATTTCCCGAAAAGCGGTTTCCACTTTCCGGGATCATGCACTAGACCTCATTTCGGGATTTCCTCGTTGCGGGAGGCGCTGGTGGAACGCCAGGACAGACAGACGACCGGCGCCGCGCCCGCCGAGGAGCGCCACGCCGACATCTATGGCGAGGACGGCGCCGTGCGCGCCTCCTTCCTCGCTCAGATCGGCGCGGCGATCGCCGACCGCGACACGATCACCCTCAAGCGCGAAGTCGACGACCTGCACCAATCGGAACTCGGCGACGTGCTGGAGGCGCTTCATCCTGAACAGCGCCGCGCTTTGGTCGAACTGCTCGGTTCCGATTTCGACTTCTCGGCGCTGACCGAGGTCGACGAGGCGATCCGCCTCGACATCGTCGACAACCTGCCCAATGCGCAGATCGCGCAGGCGGTGCAGGAGCTCGATTCTGACGACGCCGTCTACATCCTCGAGGATCTCGAGAAGGAAGACCAGGACGAGATCCTGTCGCAGCTGCCTTTCACCGAGCGCATCAGGCTCAGGCGCGCGCTCGACTATCCGGAAGAGACCGCCGGCCGGCGCATGCAGACCGAGTTTGTTGCCGTGCCGCCGTTCTGGACGATCGGCCAGACTATCGACTACATGCGCGAGGACAAGAACCTGCCCGAGCGCTTCAGCCAGATCTTCGTCATCGATCCGAGTTTCAAGCTGCTCGGCGCCATCGATCTCGACCAGATCCTGCGCAGCAAGCGCGCGGTCAAGGTCGAGCAGGTCATGCATGAGACCCTGCACGCAATCCCGGCCACGATGGACCAGGAAGAGGCGGCGCGCGAGTTCGAGCAGTACAACCTGCTCTCCGCCGCCGTGGTCGACGAAAACGGGCGGCTGGTCGGCGTGCTCACCATCGACGACGTGGTCGACGTCATCCAGGAAGAGGCGGAAGAAGACCTTTTGCGTATGGGCGGCGTCGGCGATGAAGAACTGTCGGACACGGTGCTCGCCACATCGCGCTCGCGCGTGCCCTGGCTGCTGGTCAATCTTGTGACTGCCTTCTTGGCCGCTTCGGTTATCGGCCTGTTCGACCGCACGATCGAGCATATCGTGGCGCTTGCCGTGCTGATGCCGATCGTCGCCGGAATGGGCGGCAATGCCGGCTCGCAGACCATGACCGTCACCGTGCGCGCGCTGGCAACCAGGGACCTCGATATCTACAACGCCGCTCGCATCATCCGCCGCGAGCTCGGTGTCGGTTTCGTCAACGGCGTGGTGTTTGCCGTGCTCATCGGCATGGTGGCCGGTTTCTGGTTCCGCGATCCCAATCTGGGCGGCATCATCGCGGCGGCGATGATCATCAACATGTTTGCGGCTGCGCTTGCCGGGATATTCATCCCGCTGGTCCTCGACCGCCTCAAGATTGATCCGGCGGTGGCTTCCGCCGTCTTCGTCACCACGGTCACCGACTGCGTCGGTTTCTTTGCCTTCTTGGGGCTGGCGACGTGGTGGTTTAGAGTGCCCTAAATCAACGGGCCGGCGTTAATTGACTTTTACGTAAATGCCGTGCGAGGTTTGCCGCGGGGTCACGTGCCGATTCCGGTGCGGATGGTATCATCGGAGGAAGGGCGACGCTTCAAGCGGCGATGCCCGGGCTTGGGAGCGGGAATGCGGGAATATTACACGATCACCGAGCTGACGCGTGAATTCGACGTGTCGACGCGGACATTGCGTTTTTACGAGGACGAGGGGCTGGTGCAGCCTGTAAGGCGCGGCCGCACGCGGCTGTTTCGGCCGTCCGACCGGCACCTCATCCGTCAGATCATGCGGGGAAAAAGGCTCGGCTTCTCGATCAACGAGATCCGCGAGATCATCCAGATGTACAAGGAGCCGCCCGGCGAGGTCGGCCAGCTCAAGCTGATGATCAAGCGCATCGAGGAGAAACGCGAGGACCTGCGCCAGAAGCGGCGCGACCTGGAAGAGACGCTGGCCGAGTTGGACCAGGCCGAAGAATCCTGCGTCGAGCGGCTGGCCGAGCTGGGTGTGAATACGTGAAGCGCGGTGAGCAGGGGATTTGCAGGGCAACTATCGCAAACGTTCGAGATTAGCCGGTGCCTCTCAGCTTCGTCATCCACGGGCGAAGCGGACGCGTAGACCCGAGGATCCATTCCGTGACCTCGATCGAAGGGCGCAGCGGAGCAGAAGTCTGCACCGTTGCAACGCCTTGATGTCACGGAATGGATTCTATGGTCTGCGCGCGTCGCTTCGCTCCTTGCTTCGCCATAGAATGACGACGGGAGACGCGCTGCGGCTAGCTAAAGGCGAAGCACGCTAGCCCACCCTCTAACGACGCTTGACCCCGCGACCGATCCAAGCGAGGCGGCCTCAAATCCAGCGCCGGACCCGCTTGGCGTAGTCGCGGTATTTCTTGCCGAACTTCGCCCCGAGGATCTTTTCTTCCTTCTCGATCGCCAGCTTCTGCGTCGCGAAGGCGGCGAGAAAGGCAAAGAGCAGGAACCATGCGATGCCGGTGATGAGGGCGACGCCGATCAGCAGCAGCGTGTTGGCGAGATACATCGGGTTGCGGGTGATGCCGAAGGGGCCTGACGTCACCAGGTGATCGGGCTCGGCATTGGGGTCGAATGTCGTTTTCGCTCGCATCATGGCGCGGATGGCCGTAATCCAGAGCATGGCGACGCCGAACAGCGTCACCCAGCCGACGCCGAACATGAGATCGCCGAAGATGTCGCCGATCCAGGGCAGCGGGTAGAGCATGCCGAGGACGACGCTGAGAGCGATCGCCACGACATAGATCACCGGCGGCCAGGGAACGATCCCGTGTCTGGGCTTTGCGATGCCTGTCATTGCTGTCCTCCTTCCATCTTGTCCTCGGTCGCGGCGGTGCAGGTTTCCGCGAGGTCGGCCAGATGCGATTTCCAGACGCTGGACTGATCGTTGGCGTAGAGCTTGTCGAGAGACCCTTCCCCCTTCAGCGTATCCAGCATGCAGCCACAATAGCTGGTGCAGAACTTGCTGTCCCGCTGCTGTTCGCACTGCGCCTGGCAAGCCGGCAGGAAGCCGGCCTCCCTGTCCTGAGGGGCGGCGGGCATGACCTGCGAGAACAGCCACACCGAGCCGAACAGAAGCGGCTGGTGGATGAGGTAGAAGGCGAGGCTGTGCCGGCCGATGAAGGTCAGCGACTTCGACCAGCGGCCGGGCAGCCATGTTCCCAGACGGGCGAGCAGGCCAGTGGCGGAAGCGAGTTTCACCGTCGCGATGCCGGCAAGCACGGGGCCAAACCACGGGAAAAGCGGTACGTAGTCATTGGAACGCGGGTTGGTGGCGGAAAGGCCCACCCACCACAGCGCCGGATGGTCGAAGAACTCCGACCGCAGATAATAGGGGGCTGCAATCACCGCCACGGCAATGATCGCCGTCAACAGCCAGGGCAGCCTGAGAAAGGCGAGGCCGAGCAAGCTCGCCAGCGCGATCTCATGCAGGATGCCGAAAAAGATGAATCCGTCCGGCGTGACGATGTAGGTGACGGCCGAGATGGCGGCTGCGGCGACGGCCACCATGGCGAAGCGCTTCCAGAAGCCTGGCCAGCGGATATGACGGCCATGGGCGAGGAAGAGGCTGACGCCGACCAGGAACAGGAAGGTCGAGGCAATGCAGCGTGCGTAAAGTTTCCACCAGCCGAAAGCGGTGAGGCCGGGCGCGGTGTAGCCGAAATTTTCGAGATCCCAGGTGAAGTGGTAGCTCGCCATCGCGATCAGCGCGATGCCGCGCAGGATGTCGATGCCCTGGATGCGGCCGTGCTTTGGCGCGTCCTGAACAGGGGCGCTCGTCGTTTGAAGGCTCATCATTTCGATCCGATTCAGTCCTGCCAAACGACTATCACGGTTCAAGTGGACGACAGAAGCAGGCGGCCATCAATGCATTTCATGGTAGTCATGAAATTCACCCTTAGGCCAGAGGCGGAAAGCCTTTAGCAGGCTTCGCTTTTCGGCCCGTCGGGGTCGGTTTCCTGCTACTGGCCGGCAGCTGGTCCGGCCAGATTTAACCGCGTGATTCACGTCCCGGAGGGCCGATGTCCACCCATGTGCGCCATCCGATCTGGCTTCCGGCTTTGCGGCCGGCGGATGCGCGTACCTTCGCCTCGCTCTATGCAGTGGAATCCTTCGCCCGCGCCACGATCTCCAGCGTGATCCCGATCCAGGCCTACGAGATCCTGCACAATGAGCGGATCGTCTCGATCCTCTACACGATTGTGTCGCTGATGGGTCTTTCGGTCACGCTGTTCATGCCGATGCTCATCCGCCGCTTCGCGCGGCGCTGGGTCTACACGGCCGGCTGCATGCTGCTGGCGATCGGCTCCGCCTTCTTCGTCACCCACACGCTGCCTGGACAGATTGCCGGCATGCTCTGCCGCGTGATGGGGGCGAGCGCGCTGTCGATCACGCTCAACCTCTACATCATGGATCACATCCGCAAGACCGACTTCATGCAGGCGGAATCGCTGCGCATGGCCTGGTCGATGTTCGCTTGGACGGGCGGGCCGACGCTCGGCATTTTCCTTTACACGCATTTCGGCATCTATGCCGCACATGGCGCGGTCGTCGTGTTTGCCTTCGCGCTGCTCTGCCTGTTCTGGTTCTACCGGCTGAGCGACAACCAGTCGATCCGGCCCGGCAAGTCGCGTCCGGCCAATCCGCTCGCCAATATCGGCCGCTTCGTGAAGCAGCCAAGGCTCAGGCTTGCCTGGCTGATCGCCTTCGGCCGCTCCTGCTTCTGGACGACGTTCTTCGTCTATGGCCCGCTGTTCATGGTGATCACCGGCCAGGGCGAGCTTGCCGGCGGCTTGCTGGTTTCGGCCGGCAATGCGCTTCTGTTCGTGGCGATCTTCTGGGGCAGGGCCGGCAAGCGCTTCGGCGGGCGCAAGGTCATGACTTTCGCCTATTTCGCTATGGCGGCGATGTTGTTTGCCGCGGGCGGCGTCGGCGAGGCCGCGCCGCTCTTCACCGGCGCGCTGCTGCTCTGCGGCGCGCTCTTCACCATCGCCCTCGACGCGCTCGGCTCGACCGTCTTCATGCGCTCGGTGCGCGCTTACGAGAAGGCGCAGATGGCGGCGGTCTACCGCACCTATCTCGATTTCTCCGAACTGACGCCGCCGCTGGTCTATTCGGTGGTGCTCACCTTCTTCGGGCTGGGCTCGGTGTTCGTCACGCTCGGCATCCTGGCCGCCTTCTGCGGCTTCGTCACCTGGCGCTATCTGCCGAAGGCGTTCTGAACGCTGCGTGACGGCCGCGCACCCAATCATGGAAATTGTAAGGGGCGCGTTCGCTCGGATCGGGCTGCATCGGCTCCTCCCTGATCGAGCCGTTCAGCGCTCGATGGGATCGCTGACCTGCTCTAATTCTTTGTTTTTACGCAATTCCGGACGGAAAACTGTCGCGCACTTTTCCTGGAATGCTTCGGCGACAGCCGACACCCAGGCCAAGGGGTTGTCAATCGCGAGGCGGCCGCATTGTTTCGGTCGCGCAGGAACCTTAAGGTCGCGCGCATGCTGCCAAGAACCATGTCGCTTACCGAGGAACTGGTTGCCCGCTGCTTCCGCACGGTCGAGGATGCGGGACCGGATCCCGATGCGGCGCATCTGGATGACAGCGACTACGAGGCGATGCTCGATGCGTTCGAGGCCGAGCTTCCGGCGACGGAGCCGCTCTGGCTGTTCGGCTATGGATCGCTCATCTGGAAGCCTGAGATCGAGCACACCGAGGAATGCGTAGCGCTTGCGCGCGGCTGGCACCGCTCGTTCTGCATGAAGATGACGCGCTGGCGCGGCACCAAGGAGCAACCCGGCCTTATGATGGCGCTCGATCGCGGAGGCCAGTGCAAAGGGGTTGCTTTCCGGCTGGCCGAGAATAACCGAAGGCAAGGGCTGGACAAGCTTTTCCGGCGCGAAATGACATTGAAGCCGACAAGCTACTGGCCGCGCCTTCTGCAGCTCTCGACCGACAAGGGACCGTTGCGTGCGCTGGCTTTCGTCATCAATCGCAACGGGACAACTTATGCGGGGCCCCTCAGCGAGGACGAGGTGGTGGAGAGGCTTGCGACATCCTGCGGCCATTGGGGCTCGGGCGCCGACTATCTCTACAATACGGTAAAGAATCTAGAGCAGCGCGGCATCCATGATGGGCATCTGTGGCGGTTGCAGCAGCTGGTCGCCGTCCGGATTGCCGGCCCGCAGCAGCCATGAGCAGTGCCGCAATCGCGCTGCGGGGTGGCGGAATTTGGTTTGCCGGCAGCAGGGCTTCTGCCTAAAGTCGCGCCGGCGGCCCGATGGCCACGACAATGTTCATCCAAAGGTGAAGGCAGGAATGACCGGCGCGACGGCTGGGAGCGGCAATAGAGCTTCCGACCGGAAGCTGACCTTCATCCTGGGCGGTGCCCGTTCGGGCAAGAGCTCGCATGCCGAGAGCCTGACGACCGCTAATCCGTCGCCCTGGACCTACATTGCCACGGCACAGGCTTATGACGACGAGATGCGCGAGCGCATTGCGCTGCATCGGTCGCGGCGCGGCGAAGGTTGGGTCACCGTCGATGCGCCGCTCGGTCTGGTCGGCGCAATCGAGGCTTTGCCGGATCACCAGCCTGTTCTGATCGATTGCCTGACGCTGTGGCTCACCAACCACATGCTGGCCGGACATGATGTCGAGGCCGAATGCCGGCGGCTCAAGGATACGATGTCGCGGCCGCGCGGGCCGTGGTTCGTGGTCTCAAACGAAGTCGGGCTCGGCATCGTGCCCGACAACGCGCTGGCGCGCCGGTTCCGCGACGCCGCGGGCAGGCTCAACCAGCAGGTCGCGGCGACAGCCGACAGCGTTCTCATGATGGTGGCGGGGCTGCCGCTCAAGGTGAAATGACATGGCTGAAATCGAGGAGAAGGACGCCGAGCGCCACCGCGCCAAGATGGCCAAGCGCAAGGCAGTGCAGGATGCCGAGGTGGCCGGCAAGACGATCGAGAAAGGACTGCTGATCGTCAACACCGGGCCGGGCAAGGGCAAGACCACGGCCGCCTTCGGCCTGGCGCTGAGAATGCTGGGTTATGGCAAGCGTGTCGGCGTCGTCCAATTCATCAAGGGCAAATGGCATACCGGCGAAAAGAACGCTTTCGGCGCTTTCGGCGACCGCGTCGTCTGGCACGCGATGGGCGAGGGCTTCACCTGGGAAACGCAGGATCTGAAGCGCGACATCGCCGCCGCCGAGGCCGCCTGGGCCAAGGCGCTCGAGCTGATGGCCGATTCCTCGATCAGCCTCGTGGTGCTCGACGAGCTCAACATCGCGCTGCGCTACGATTATCTCGATCTGGAAAAGGTGGTCGCGGCGCTGAAGGCACGCCGGGACGATCTGCATGTGATCGTCACCGGCCGCAACGCCAAGCCGCTGCTTGTCGAGGCCGCCGACCTCGTCACCGAAATGGGGCTGACCAAGCACCATTTCTCCGCCGGCGTGAAGGCGCAGCAGGGAATTGAATTTTGAGGCGCCTCAGCCGCTGATCAAGATGGTCAGATAGATCACGATCGCCGAGACGACCGCAAACAGGCCAAGCAGCAGCCAGTCCGCGATGCGGTAGAGTTTCAACGCTTGTCGGACGTCGGTGCTTTCGGCCTCGCGGCGGCCTCCTTCGCCCATGAAGGCATCCTCGACGACTTCGCCGCCATAGCTGCGCGGTCCGGCGAGGGACAGTCCCAGCGCGCCGGCCATCGCAGCTTCCGGCCAGCCCGCGTTTGGCGAACGATGTTTCCTCGCGTCGCGTCGCATCACCTGCCAGGCGCCACGCGGATCGGCGCCCGGGACGAGAAAGGCCGCCAGCACGATAAGCAGGCCGGTGAGCCGCGATGCGGGCAGATTGATGAGATCGTCGAAACGGGCAGCCGCACGGCCAAAGGCTTCGTATTTCGGCGTACGGTGGCCGATCATCGAATCGGCGGTGTTGGCGGCCTTGTAGGTAGCACCTCCGCCAAGGCCGCCGATGCCGGTCCAGAAGGCGGGCGCGACGATGCCGTCCGAAAAATTTTCGGCCAGGCTTTCGATCGCCGCGCGGGCGACACCTGCTTTGTCCAATTTTTCCGGATCGCGGCCGACAATGCGCGACACGGCGATGCGGGCGAGCGTCAGGCCGCCGGTCTCCAGCGCGTCGGCGACGTCCTCGACATGCTCGGCGAGGCTTTTTTGCGACAGCAGCGTGGAACCGAGGATGGCGGCGATGACGAGACCTGTCGGGAACATCATCCACAGCAGAACGTGCAGCGCCAGGCCGATGAGCCCAGGCACCAGCAGAATGACGAGCAAGGCCTGGACGCCGCGGCGGCGACGCAATTCGTCGGAATCGGTGGCGCGGTTGAGCCGGCGATCGAGAAAGGATATCAGCCTGCCGATCCAGGTTACCGGATGGCCGATGGCGTTGAACAGCCAGTCCGGATAGCCGAGGGCGCGTTCGACGGCGAGTGACAGGAAAGCGATCAGGACAGACATGAAGCTTCTAAGCGGCGCGATCGCAGCGGTTGATCATGGCGGCAGCCTTGGCCGGGCAGGCACGCTTTTTCCTCATGCGCCACAACCTTTCGTGGACCTCTCGACAGGTATCAATCCGCACTCCTACCCGCTTTTCGACCTGCCCGCCACCGCCCTGTCCCGATTGCCGGAGGCAGGACAACTGCGCGAATTGGCCGAAATTGCGGCTTCGGCCTATGGCGCGCCTTCGGCGATGCATGTGGCGGCGGCGCCCGGCACGCAGATTCTCCTGCCGCGCGTCGCCTCGCTGGTGCGGCCGGGCAAGGCGCTGGTGCTTGGGCCGACCTATGCAGAACACGCCCGGGCCGCGGCTATCGCCGGCCATGCCGTCGCGGAAGTCAGCGATTTCGACGCGCTGGCCGAGGCGGACCTTGCGGTGCTGGTCAATCCCAACAATCCGGACGGGCGGGTGATCGAAAAGCCGCGCCTGCTCGATCTCACGGCGCGGCTTCGCGCCAAAGGCGGGCTGCTCGTCGTCGACGAAGCCTTCATGGATGTCGGCCCGATCGAGCAAAGCCTTGCCGGCGACCTCGGGGCGGGCGGCATCGTCGTGCTGCGCTCGTTCGGCAAGTTCTTCGGCCTTGCGGGTGTGAGACTCGGCTTCGCATTGGCGGATCCGCTGACGGCCGAGCGGCTGGACGCGCAACTGGGGCCCTGGGCGGTGGCCGGCCCGGCGCTCGAATATGGCATCCGCGCCTTGTCGGATGCAAAGTGGCAGGCCGATATGCGGCAACGTCTGGCGCGGGATGCCGGGCGGCTCGACGCGCTGCTTGGCCGATTCGATGTTCCGGTCGCCGGCGGAACCAGCCTGTTCCGCTATTTGTCGTTTGTCGAGGCCTCAACCCTGTTTTCGGCACTTGGTGGGCGCGGTGTGCTGGTCCGTCATTTTGCCGAGCGGCCTCAAGTGCTGCGTGTCGGTCTACCGGGCAGCGAAGCGGAATGGCAGCGACTTGAAGGCGCACTTGCCGCCTGGGCCGCACGGCGCAAAGATGCGCCGAAGGAGATCGGGCAATGATCCATGTCTGTTCGCTGTCGAAGGTCGACGAAACCGTGGCAAGAACCGGTGCGCAGCGGTTGCTGTCGTTGCTTGCCGCCGGGACGGAGGTGACCCGACCGGCCTCGATCCTGGCGGAAAACCATCTGCATCTCGTCATGCATGATATCGCCGTGGCGCAGGAGGGTATGA
Organism: Mesorhizobium sp. CA4; assembly: GCF_020165075.1. Taxonomy (NCBI): domain Bacteria; kingdom Pseudomonadati; phylum Pseudomonadota; class Alphaproteobacteria; order Hyphomicrobiales; family Phyllobacteriaceae; genus Mesorhizobium; species Mesorhizobium sp. CA4. The sequence goes on along the minus strand of NZ_JAIUHK010000013.1, from coordinate 131,347 downwards.
CCATCCCGGGCGAGGAGCATGTGCGGGCCTTGCTCGATTTCGCCTATCGCTGGGACCGCCTGAAGCCGCTGGTGGTGCATTGCTATGCCGGCGTCAGCCGCTCGACGGCCTCGGCCTACATCATCGCCGCGGCGCTGGCGCCCAAGCGTGACGAGATGGAACTCGCTCGGACGCTGCGCTTCCTCTCGCCGACGGCTACGCCCAATCCACGGCTGATCGCAGTCGGCGACACGCTGCTTCAGCGCGACGGCCGCATGATCGCGGCGATCGAGGCGATCGGGCGCGGCGCCGACGCGTTCGAAGGGATACCCTTCGAACTGGGAATCGAAGCGTAAGTCAAAGCGGACCAGCCGCTACGACAGCCACTCGGCAAGCCTCGCCTTGCGCACATCCCTGACCAGGCTGATAAAGCCGTCGGCCTGCATTTCCGCCGTCAGGCGGCCCTTCTCGGCCGTGGCGATCGAAGCGTCGCCGACCACGCCGTTCGGATTGAGGTCGCTGGCGATCCAGGCGAATGCGTGCGTTCCGGTGTGGCGCAGCAGGGCGAATTCCTTTTCGGCGCGGCCGACATTGGAGACGAAATTCTCCGCCTTGCTCATGTCGACGAGATCGGGCCGGAAGTGCAGCATCAGCGATGTCTCGACATCGCCGCCATGGATGCCGTGACGGTCCTCCAGCTCTGTGTACATGCCGGCCGGGCGGCCGAACCGCTGCCAGCTCGTCTTCACGGACAGCATTTTGGCGCGCACGCGCAATTCGCGCGAAATGATGCCCATGATCTCTTCATTGCCGCCATGCGAATTCACGACGATCAGCTTTCTCACCCCGGCGCGGGCGACCGACAGGCCGAGTTCGGTCCAGGCGTCGACCAAGGTGGTGGCGGGCAAGGTGAGCGTTCCCGGCGCATGCAGGTGCTCGTTCGACTTGCCGATCGCCTGCACCGGCAGGATGCGGATGTCGAGATCGTCGGGCAGGCGCGCGATCACCGTCTCCAGCATGCCGATCATGATCGAGGTGTCGGTCGAGACCGGAAGGTGAGGGCCATGCTGCTCGATCGCCGCCACCGGCAGTACGGCGATAGTCGCTTCGGCGTCGATCGAGGCATATTCGGTCGTCCGGTAGTCGCCCCACCACACACGTCTTGTCGTCACTTTTCGTCTCCCGATTGGTCTGCTGTCCGGCCCGAGGTCTAGAGGCTATTCCCGGCAACAGCTAGCCGGCTGCCAGAACTTCGACCTCGACCTTGAATTCCGGGCGGGCGAAGCCTGCGACGATGATCAATGTGGAGGCCGGCGCCGGATCGGAAAAGAGCCGGTTGCGGACATCCATATAGGCCTGCAGATGCGCACGATCGGTGACGAAGGCGTTGATGCGCACGGTGTCGTTCAAGGTCAGCCCGGCTTCGCTGAGGATCGCGGCGATGTTCTTGAAGCAAAGCTCCGTCTGTGCCCCGGCATCCTCCGGCACGGCATCGTCGGGGCCGATGCCCAGCTGCCCCGAGCACAGCACCAGGCGCTTTCCGGCGGGTATTTCGACGCCGTGGCTGTAGCGGGCGAAAGGCGGCTTGATCGATTTGGGGGCGAGGTATTTGAGCATGGCATTCTCCTGTCCGCCGACAGCCTAGTGGCGGATTCATGAAACATTCAAGATGCCGTGGATGCCGCTAGGAGCGATTATGGACAGGCGTCCAAAAAATAGGCACGATGCCTCGCGTACGGCATGACCCGTCCGGTCTCGGCAATGACTGCCGCACAAGCAGGCGGCCCAGGCGGTGGCATGTGTCTTGCTTCTTGAATCGATGGTGTTGAGCCCTGCGCGTCGCGCGCCCGGGCCAAGAGAGGGTGATGTTTATGATCGGACAAGGAAAGATTTTGGCGGGCGCCGCCGTCCTGCTGGTGGCGGGCACGCTGACTGCTGCTGCGAACGAGAAGGTGACGTTCGGCACCAACTGGCTGGCCGAGCCGGAACATGGCGGCTACTATCAGGCGATCGCCGACGGCACCTATGCCGCCTGCGGCCTCGATGTGACCATCATGCAGGGCGGCCCGCAGGTCAGCGGCCGGCCGATGCTGCTTGCGGGCAAGATCGATTTCTACATGGGCGGCAACCTGCTGTCGGCCTTCGACGCCGTGCAGCAGGGTATTCCGATGCGCGTTGTTGCCGCCGATTTCCAGAAGGACCCGCAGGTCATCATGTCCCATCCGGGAGAGGGGCTGGACAAGTGGGAAGACCTGAAGAACGCCGACCAGTACATCATGGGTGACGAAGGCGCGCAGACCTTCTTCCAGTGGATGGTCACCGATCTCGGCTTCGACGCCGCCAAGCGCGTGCCCTACACGTTCAACCCGGCGCCCTTCATCGCCAACAAGAAGTCGATCCAGCAAGGCTATGTGACCTCCGAGCCGTTCGCGGTGCAGAAGCAGGGAGGCTTCACGCCGAACCAGTTCCTGCTTGCCGACAATGGCTGGGACACCTATGCGACGACCATCGAGGTGATGCAGGATACGATCGACAAGCGGCCGGAGGTGGTGCAGTGCTTTGTCGATGGCTCCGCCAAGGGCTGGTACAAGTACCTCTATGGCGACAACAAGGCCGCCAACGACATGATCAAGAAGGACAATCCCGACATGACGGATGAGCAGATCGCCTTCTCGATCGAGCAGTTGAAGAAGTTCGGCATTGTCGATTCGGGCGATTCGGAAAAGCTCGGCATCGGCACGATGAACGAAGCCCGCATCCAGAGCTTCTACGACAAGATGGTCAAGGCCAAGGTCGCGCAGCCGGGCCTCGACATCAAGAAAGCCTATACGCTGGCCTTCATCAACAAAGGTGTCGGGCTGGAGCTGAAGAAGTAAGGCGGCCGGCCTGAGATGATCCAGGAGAAAGTGGCTGAGACGCCGGCGGCATCGGGCGAGGCTCCGATGCTGCTGGCATTGCGCAGTGTCGGCAAGGTCTTTTCCAATGGCGTGACGGCGCTGAGCAAGGTCGACCTGGCGATCCGCGAGGGCGATTTCCTGAGCCTGCTCGGCCCGTCGGGGTGCGGCAAGTCGACGGCACTGCGGCTGATCGCGGGTCTCTCGACGCCGACCTCCGGCCAGCTTGACTGGCGCGGTGGGATCGACCGCTCGAATATCGGCTTCGTCTTCCAGGAGCCGACGCTGCTGCCCTGGGCCAGCGTCTTCGACAATGTCTGGCTGCCGCTGAGGCTGAAGGGCGTGTCACGCGCCAAGGCGGAGCCGGCTGTGATGGAGATGCTGTCGCGCGTCCATCTCACCGGCTTCGAGAACGCCGTGCCGCGCGAGCTTTCGGGCGGCATGAAGATGCGTGTGTCGATCGCGCGGGCCATGGTGACGAAGCCGCGCATCCTTCTGATGGACGAGCCGTTCGCCGCGCTTGACGAGATCACCCGCTTCAAGCTCAACAACGACCTTCTGGAGCTGTGGCAGGACGAGCGCTTCACCGTCGTCTTCGTCACCCACAGCGTCTTCGAAAGCGTGTTCCTGTCCAGCCGCGTCGTCGTCATGGCCGCACGGCCGGGCCGCGTCCATGGCGAACTCCCCATCAACGCGTCCTATCCGCGCGACGAGGCGTTCCGTACCTCGCCGGGCTATGCCGCGCTTTGCCGGCAGGCCTCGGGCGTGCTGGTCGACGCCATCAACTCAACCGCCGGGTCCCACCATGACGGCCATTGAAGACAATGTCCTGACGCTCGATCCGGAAGAGGCGCGCCGCGCCCGCCAGGAGCGGCTGGAGCGCATCGGCAAATGGGTGCTGCCGCTCGCGATCATGGTGGTGGCGATCGTGCTGTGGGACCGCATCTGCGTCTGGAACGAGATCCCGCAATATATCCTGCCGCGGCCGGGTGTGGTGCTGCAGACGCTGCACAGTGACGCCGGGCTGCTCTTTTCCTCGCTGCTGGTGACGCTCAGGATCACCTTCCTCAGCTTGGCTCTCGCCGTCATCGGCGGCGTCGGGCTGGCGGTGCTGTTCGCGCAGTCGAAATGGGTGGAGATGTCGTTCTTCCCCTTCGCCATCGTGCTGCAGGTGACGCCGATCGTCGCCATCTTCCCATTGATCAACATCTATGTGGACAACCAGACCGTCAAACTGCTGCTCTGCGCCTGGATCGTCGCCTTCTTTCCGATCCTCTCCAACACCACGCTCGGCCTGAACTCGGTCGACCGCAATCTGCGCGACCTGTTCAAGCTCAACGGCGCGACGCGCTGGCAGCAATTGCGCTATCTGCGCCTGCCGGCGGCGATGCCCTATTTCCTCGGCGGGCTGAAGATCGCCGGCGGCTTGTCGCTGATCGGCGCGGTGGTGGCGGAATTCGTCGCCGGCGCGCAAGGGCAGTCGTCGGGACTCGCGTCCCGCATCATCGAGGCCGGCTACCGGCTCAACGCGCCGCGCCTGTTCGCGGCGCTGATCCTGATCTCGCTCACCGGCATCCTGATCTTCCTGGTGCTGTCGCTGGTGTCACATCTCAGCCTGCGCCGCTGGCACGAGAGCGCGCTGAAACAGGAGCGCTAGGTTGGCACCAGGGAAAATCGCGAAGAGGACCAGATCTTGATACCTGCCTCTGGTTCCTACCGGCTTGCCAATGCCCGTGTTCATCGGTCGCTGACGCCCGGCCTTGCAGCACCGTTCGACGCGGACGGTTTCGCACTGGCTGAGCTGGCCGTCGCCGACGGCAAGATCGCGAGCATCGTCGCCCATGCCAAGTCGAAGTCGCAGCCCAACGCGATCGATCTTGCCGGCCGCATCGTGCTGCCGTGTTTCGTCGATTGCCACACTCATATCGACAAGGGCCATATCTGGCCGCGGAAACCCAATCCAGACGGCACCTTCATGGGCGCGCTCAATGCCACCGGCGCCGACCGCGCCGCGCGCTGGAGCGCCGAGGATGTGGCGCGCCGCATGGATTTCTCGCTGCGCTCAGCCTACGCGCATGGCACCAAGGCCGTGCGCACGCATCTCGACAGCGTGCCGCCGCAGGAGGAGATCTCCTGGCCGGTGTTCGAGGCGATGCGGGAAAAATGGCGCGGGCGCATCGAGCTGCAAGCAGCCTGCCTGCTCGGCATCGAAGGCGTGCGCGACAAGGCCTGGTTCGAACGGTTGGCGAAGCGCGTCGCCGCGGCCAAGGGCGTGCTCGGCGTCGTCACCTACATGGTGCCCGACCTCGAGGAACTGCTCGACCAGGTGTTCGCCCAGGCGATCGAGCATGGGCTCGACCTCGATTTCCATGCCGACGAGACCGACGATGTCGCGGCCATCTCGCTGAAGAAGATCGCCGAGGCGTCGCTGTGGAACGGTTTCGAGGGCAACATCCTGGTCGGCCATTGCTGCTCGCTATCGCGCCAGCCGGACCTCGAGGTTCTCGACACGCTGGATAAGGTGGCGAAGGCGCGGCTTGCCGTGGTGTCGCTGCCGATGTGCAATCTCTATCTGCAGGACCGTCGCAACAATCACACCACCCCGCGCTGGCGCGGCGTGACGCTGCTGCACGAGATGAAGGCGCGCGGCATCAAGGTGGCGGTCGCTTCCGACAACACGCGCGATCCGTTCTACGCCTATGGCGATCTCGATATGCTGGAGGTCTACCGCATGGCGACGCGCATCCTGCATTTCGACCATCCGGTCGGTGACTGGCCCAGGGCGGTGGCGGCAACGCCTGGCGAGGTGATGCGGCTCGAAGGCGCCGGCACGCTTGCCGTCGGCGGCCCAGCCGATTTCATCGTCTTCAAGGGACGCAGCTGGACGGAATTGCTGTCGCGGCCCGAATCGGATCGCATCGTGGTGCGCGAGGGAAGGGCGATCGAACGCCAACTGCCCGACTATGCTGAACTCGACGAATTGATGGTGTGATGATGGATATCGCAGCGCTGAAGCGCGATCTCGACGGGATCAAGGTCGACGACCATCCGGCGATCGTCCAGCAGAAGAGTCGCGACTTCTACTGGTACAGTCCGGTGCTCAAGAAGCAGCTCGACCATATAACGGGCGACCTGATCGTCACGCCGAAGAATGAGAGCGAGGTGATCCGCGTGCTCGCCGCCTGCCACCGCCACGGCATCCCGGTGACGCCGCGCGGCAGCGGCACCGGCAATTACGGGCAGGCGATGCCGCTGTCGGGCGGCGTGGTGCTCAACCTTGCCGAGATGAACGAGATCAAGACAATCGCGCCGGGGCGCGTGGTGACCGGGCCGGGCGCGGTGCTGGCAGAGATCGATAGGGCGACGCGGGCGCATTCCGGCCAGGAGCTGCGCATGTCGCCATCGACTTACAATACCGCTTCGGTCGGCGGCTTCGTGGCCGGCGGCTCAGGCGGCGTCGGCTCGATCCGCTGGGGCGGCTTGCGCGACCTGGGCAACGTCATCCGGCTGAGGACCGTGACGATGGAGGCCGAGCCCCGTGTCATGGAACTCACCGGCGAGGATGTGCTCAAGGTCATGCACGCCTATGGTACCAACGGTATCATCACCGAGGTCGAGATGCCGCTGACGGCTTCCTACGACTGGATCGACGTCATCGTCGGTTTCGACGATTTCATGGACGCGGCCGGCTTCGGCAACGACCTGGCTATGCAGGACGGCATTCTGGCGAAGCTGATCACGCCGATTTCGGCGCCCATCCCTTACGATTATTTCAAACGGCATCAGAAGTTCTTCCGGCGCGAACAGAGCATCGTGGTGTGCATGATTGCTCCGCATGCGATAGATGCATTCCTTGCATTTGTCCGGGCCAGCAAAGGCGAAATTGTCTTCAGGGCTGACCTTGAGACCGACCTGAAGGGATTGCCGCCGGCCTATGAACTGACCTGGAACCACACGACGCTGCGCGCCATCAGGGTCGATCCGACGATCACCTATCTGCAGGCGCGCTATCCATCGCCGGATCACCTTGCGCACGTCAAGGCGATGGTCGACTGCTTCGGCGATGAGGTGCCAGCGCATCTCGAATTCATCCGCTTCGATGGCGCGATCGGCGCCGCCGGCCTGCCACTGGTCCGCTACACCACGGAAGAGCGGCTCGACGAGATCATTCGCATCCATGAGGACAATGGCTGCTGGATCTTCAACCCGCACCGCTACACGCTGGAAGAGGGCGGTATGAAGCAGACCGACGAGATCCAGCTCGCCTTCAAGCGTGAGACCGATCCGCAAGGGCTGCTCAATCCCGGCAAGATGATCGCCTGGGAAAACCCGGACTATGATTATCGCTCCGGCAAGTCTTTCCTGTTCAAGGGGCTGCAAAAGGCGGGGTGATTTGCGATGAGCGTGCTTCGCGCTGACCTCAGAGATATTCTACCGTGAACATCCTCGTGCTTTACGCTCATCCGGTGGAGACCAGCTTCAATGCCGGCCTGCACAAGACGATCGTCGAGCGCCTCGCCGCGGGCGGGCATGCGGTCGACGACTGCGACCTCTATGCCGAGGATTTCGATCCGCGGATGACGCGCGCCGAGCGGCTCGGCTACCACGACCCGCGCGGGCCGGACGACGCGGTCGCCGGCTACGTCGAAAGGCTGAAGAATGCCGAAGCGCTGGTGCTGTCCTTCCCGGTCTGGAATTACGGCTATCCGGCGATCCTGAAAGGTTTCTTCGACCGCGTCTTCCTGCCCGGCGTGTCATTCAAGCTGGTCGACGGCAAAGTGCAGCCGACACTGCACAACATCCGCAAGCTCGCGGCCATCACCACCTATGGCGGCAGCCGCTTTCGCGCCATGCTGATGGGCGACCCGCCGCGCAAGATCGTCAAGCGCATGCTGCGGGCGACCATCAAGCCAGGCGCTCCCGTCTCCTATCTCGCGCATTATTCGATGAACCTCTCCACCGACCAGACGCGCAACGCCTTCATGGCGAAGGTCGCGGGCACGATGGACGCGTTCTGATGCGCGTGCTGGTGGTCTATTGCCATCCGGTGCCTGAAAGCTATTGCGCGGCTATCCGCGACATGGCGATGGAGGTGCTGAAAGGACGGGGCTGGGACGTGCGGCTGCTCGACCTTTATGCCGAGAATTTCGATCCGGTGATGAGCTGCGAGGAGCGGCGCTTCTACAATGACCACGCGCCGGAAGATCCGGCACTCAAGCCGCATTTCGAGCATCTGCAATGGGCGCAGGCGATCCTCTTCATCTATCCGACCTGGTGGTACGGGTTGCCGGCGATGCTGAAGGGCTGGTTCGACCGGGTCTGGGCCACCGACATCGCCTTCAAGCTGCCGGCCGGCAAGGGGCGGATCACGTCGCTGATGCGGCACGTCACCAGGGTCGGCGTCATCACCACCTGCGGCGCGCCGACCTGGTGGAGCGTGGTCGTCGGGCAGCCGGGACGCAAGACCATTTTACGCGGCATGCGCGCGCTGTGCGCCACGCGCTGCAAGACCTTTTTCCTGGCGCATTACCTGATGGATGCCTCGACGCCGAAGAGCAGGGCGGCTTTCCTGGCGAAGGCGAGGGCGAGGCTGGAGCGGTTTTGAGGGTAGCGCAAGTTCCCTTCTCCCCTTGTGGGAGAAGGTGGATCGGCGCGCAGCGCCGAGACGGATGAGGGGTGTTCCAGCGGAGCGAGACGCTGGCTTTCCCTGGAACACCCCTCATCCGTCGCCTTCGGCGACACCTTCTCCCACAAGGGGAGAAGGGCAGACCGGGCTACATCCTCACCCGCTCCGCCTTGGGATCATACATCGGCTTCAGCGATGCTTCCGCCGCGAAGCGCTCGCCGGCGATCTCGACCTCGTAGGATGAGCCCAGCACATCCGCTTCGCTCTCGCCTTTGCAAGGCACGTAACCCAGGCCGATGGCGCCGCCGAGATGGTGGCCGTAATTGCCTGATGTGATCGGGCCGACGATCTTGTCGTCGCGCAGGATGGCCTCGTTGTGGAAGAGCAGCGGCTGCGGGTCCTTGAGGCGGAACTGCACCAGCCGGCGTGACAGGCCGGCTTCCTTCTTCCTGAGAACCGCGTCGCGGCCGATGAAGCCGGCTTTGCTTGTCTTCACCGCAAAGCCGAGGCCCGCCTCCAGCACATTGTCCTCGTCGGTGATGTCGTGGCCGAAATGGCGGAAAGCCTTTTCGATACGGCAGGAATCGAGCGTATGCAGGCCGCAGAGTTTCAGGCCGACATCTGCGCCGGCTTCGGTGATCGCCTCGAAGACATGGGCCGCCTGTTCGGTCGAGACGTAGAGTTCCCAGCCAAGCTCGCCGACATAGGTGACGCGGTGGGCGCGGGCGAGACCCATGCCGATCTCGATCTCCTGGAAAGTGCCGAACGGATTGGCCTCGTTGGAGAAATCGTTCGGGCTGACCTTCCGGATCAATTTTCGCGCCTCGGGGCCCATCACGCAGATGACCGCTTCGGCGGCGGTGACGTCGGTGATGACGACGAACTCGTCGGCGACGTGTTTTCTCAGCCAGGCGAGGTCGCGCTGCAGCGTGGCGCCAGGCACGACCAGAAAATAGGCCGTGTCCGAAAGCCGGGTCACGGTGAGGTCGCTCTCGATACCGCCGCGCTGGTTCAGCATCTGCGTGTAGACAATCTTGCCCGGCGCGACGTCCATGTCGTTGGCGCAGAGCCGCTGCAGGAAGGCGCAGGCATCGCGGCCGTCGACGCGGATCTTGCCGAAGGAGGTCATGTCGAACAGGCCGACGCCGTTGCGCACCGCGAGATGTTCCTCGCGCTGGTTGTCGAACCAGTTCTGCCGCTTCCAGGAATAGCGGTATTCGCGCTCCTGGCCTTCGCGGGCGAACCAGTTGGCGCGCTCCCAGCCGGCCACTTCGCCGAAGACGGCGCCGCGCGCCTTCAAATGCTCGTGCAAAGGCGAGCGGCGCACGCCGCGCGAGGTCGCCATCTGGCGGTAGGGGAAGTGGTCGGCATAGAGCAAACCGAGCGTTTCGGAGACACGCTCCTTGAGATAGCGGCGGTTCTTCTGGAAAGGCTGGGCGCGGCGTATATCGACCTCCCAGAGGTCGAAGGGCGCCTCGCCGTCATTGATCCACTGCGCCAGGACCATGCCGGCGCCGCCGGAGGAAACGATGCCGATCGAATTATAGCCGGTCGCCATCCAATAGCCGGAAAGCTCGGGCGCTTCGCCGAGATAATACCGGTCGTCGGGGGTAAAACTCTCGGGGCCGTTGAAGAAGGTATGGATGCCGGCGGTGCCCAGCATCGGCATGCGGTTGACGCCCATTTCGAGGATGGGCTCGAAATGGTCCATGTCCTCGGGCAACTGGTCGAAGCAGAAATCCTCGCGGATGCCGTCCATGCCCCAGGGCTTCGCCACCGGCTCGAAGGCACCGAGCATCATCTTGCCGGCATCCTCCTTGTAGTAGGCGCACTCGTCCGGCACGCGCAGCACCGGCAGGCGAGAGAGGCCGGGGATCGGCTCGGTGACCAGGTAGAAATGCTCGCAGGCATGCAGCGGGATGGTGACGCCGTTCTGCCGCCCAAGCTCGCGCGCCCACATGCCGGCGCAGTTGACGACGATGTCGGTCTCGATCGTGCCTTGCTCTTCACCTTGCGCCCAGGAGACGCCGGAGACACGACCGTTCTTGGTGTGGACCATGGTGACTTTGACGTTCTCCATAATCGCAGCACCCCGCTGGCGCGCGCCCTTGGCCAGCGCCATGGCGATGTTGGCGGGATCGCACTGGCCGTCGAGCGGCAGATGCACGGCGCCGACCACATCCGAGACGTTGAGATGCGGGTACATCTCCTTGACCTCGCGCGGCGAAATCTCGCGCACGTCGACATCGAAGGCGCGGGCGAGCGAAGCCTGCCGATAGATCTCGTGCTTGCGCTCTTCCGTCAGCGCGACAGTGATCGAGCCGACCTGGCGCATGCCGGTGCCGACATCGGTCTCGGCCTCGAGCTTGACGTAGAGGTCGGCCGAATATTTCGCCAGCCGCGTCATGTTCTGCGAGCCGCGCAACTGGCCGATCAGCCCGGCCGCATGCCAGGTGGTGCCCGAGGTGAGCTGCTTGCGCTCCAAGAGCACGATGTCGGTCCAGCCGAGCTTGGCCAGATGATAGGCGACCGAGCAGCCGGAGACGCCGCCGCCGATGATGACGGCGCGGGCCTTGGCGGGAATCGTCCTGGTCATGCGGCCTCGCGGCGATAGTTGGAAGCGAAGCGGCGAACGCGAAGCGCGGCTTCCTTGAGGATGGGTTCGGGCTGGCAGAGGCTGATGCGGATGTGGCCGGCGGCGGCCTCGCCGAAGCTCGATCCGGGCATGACGCCGACCTTTTCCTTGTCGAGCAGCGCCCAGGCAAATTTCTCGTCGTCGGGTTCGACTGCGGAGACATCGAGCATGATGTACATGCCGCCTTCGGAGCCGCGCACGGTGACTTCATTGGCGCCGCGTATGGCATCGAGGAAGATCGTGCGCCGCGCGGCGTAACGCTCGGCGATGTCCTTCACGCCATAGTGGTTTTCGAGCGCCTCGGCGCAGGCGATGGAGATGAAGGCCGGCAAGCCGTAGGTCGTGACCAGATTGAGATCGGCCATCAGCGCGATCATCGCCCTGGGGCCGGTCAGCCAGCCCATGCGCCAGCCAGTCATGCCGTGGCTCTTCGACATGGAGTTGATGACCAGCGTGCGCTCGGCCATGCCCGGCAGCGAGCGCGGCGAGATGTGCTCGCCGCCGCCGAGCGTCCAGTAGACCTCGTCCGACAGCAGCCAGAGATCGTGCTCCTTGCAGATTTCGGCCAGCTGTTCGAGCCGTTCGCGCGAATAGACGGCACCGGTCGGGTTGTTCGGCGTGTTGATCAGGATGGCGCGGGTGTTGGGCTTGATCGCGGCGCGGATCATGTCCGCGCGAGGTTGAAACCCGTCTTCGGCCGGTGTCTCGACCACCGTGAAGCTGGCGCCCGCGGCGCTGAAGGTGTTGGGGTAGGTGGCGTAATAGGGCGCGACGACGATGGCGTGGTCGCCCGGGTCGAGCACGCCCTGCACCGCGGCGTAAAGCGCTGCCTGGCCGCCAGGCGTGGCGATGACCTCGTCGGGTTCCGTGAGGATGCCGGCGCAAGCGGTCGCGGCGGCGGCCATCGCCTTGCGCAGGCGCGGCAGGCCGGGCAGCGGCGTGTAGTGATGGTTGCTGCCGCGCACGGCGCTCACGCAGGCTTCGATGGTTTCCGATGGCGTGTCGAAATCATGGTCGCCGACCGAGAGCACAATGATGTCCTCGCCGGCCTGCTTGCGATTCCAGGCGGCGAAATGGACCTCCCAGCCGTCCTTGCCCGAAGGCACGATACCGGTAATGCGCTTTGATGGCTTTGGCATCAGGAAACTCCCGAAATCTGGTGGCCGGCTCGCGTGAGCTTGTCGCGCAGGGCGGCGATATGGGCGGGGCCGACTTCGCAACAGCCGCCGACAATGCCGGCGCCGGCATCGACCCAGCCGATGGCCTGGTCCGCATAGGCTTGCGGATCGAGATCATGGCGGGCATGCAGCACGTCCACCGTCCCGCCATGCTTCAATGCCTCGACCGAAGTGAAGCCGTTGGCATAGGCACCGACCGGTCCACCCAGGGCAACGAGTTCGGGCAAGGCGGCGGCGATGGCTTCGGGCCGGCAGCAGTTGAGCAGCCGGGCCGCGACCGGCAGGTCATCGAGAGCGTTGGCGGCGGCAGCAATGGTTTCGCCGCTGCGCAGGCGCGGCCTGCCATGATCGGCGAGCGTCCAAGACACCCATACGGGCTTGCCGATTTCCGAGGCCGCGGTGACCGCTGCGCGCGCCTCCTCGGCGGAAGCCATCGTCTCGCACAGGAACAGATCGACGCCGTCGGCCTGCTCGGCAACGATGCGGCGATAGATATCGAGCGTGTCCTCGAATGAGATGGTCAGCGCCGGCGCGTAGCTGCCGAACAGAGGCGACAGGCAACCGGCGATGGCTGCGTCGCCCGCTTCGTCGCGGGCCTGCCTCGCCAGTTCGATGCCGCGCTTCTGCAACGGTTTGAACAGATCTTCGGCGCCCTCGCGCGCCAGGCGCTCCGGCGTTGCCGAATAGGTGTTGATGGTGATGACGCGGGCGCCGGCACGGATGAATTCCGCATGCAGGTCGCGCACAAGTTCCGGCTCGTCGATCAGCACCCTGGCCGACCACAGCGGCGTCGGCTCGGACTTGCTGCGCCGGACCAGTTCCTGTCCCATGCCGCCGTCAGTGAGGATGACGGAGGTCATGCCCGCAACCTTTCATTCTTCGGATCCCACAGCGGCTCGTCGTTCTGGACGATGGCTTTGAAGCGATCGCCAAAAATCTCGACCTCGATCGAGGTGCCCGGTTGAGTGAGATCGGCGCGCAGCATGCCGAGCGCAATCGACTTGCCGACCCGGTGGCCCCAACCGCCCGACGTCGTCTCGCCGACGATCGTGCCGTCGTGCCAGAGCGTCGACATATAGGGCGCGTCGCAGTCGCCGGGGTTCTCGACGATCAAAGTGACGAAGCGCTTCTTTACGCCCTGCTGCTTCTCATTGAGCAAAGCCGCCTTGCCGCGGAAGTCAGGCTTGTCCCATTTGACGAAGCGCTCCAGCCCGCCCTGCAGGATCGAATAGTCGGTCGACAGATCGCCCTTCCAGGCGCGGTAGCCTTTTTCCAGCCGCAGCGAATCCAGCGCATACATGCCGAAAGGTTTTAGCCCGTGTTTCCGGCCGTCGGCCCAGACGGCGTCGAAGACGGTCGCCGTGTCCGCGACCTTGGTGTGGATCTCCCAGCCAAGCTCGCCGGCGAAGGAGACGCGCACCAGCTTCGCCCAGCGTCCGGCGATGGTCGTCTCCTGATGCGTCAGCCAGGGCAGTGTCAGGTCGGCGTCGCAGACTTCGGCAAGGATCTTGCGCGAGTTCGGGCCGGCAAGGATTTGCGTTGAGTATTCCTCCGTCCGGTCGGTCAGCGTGAAGGCCGCGTCGGCCGGCATGCGCGACTTCAGCCATTCGAAATCATGCCACTGCGCCACGGCGGCAGTGATCAGCGTCATCTGGTCCTCGCCATGGCGCACCACCGACATCTCGGTGACGATGCGGCCCTTGTCGTCGGCGAAATAGACGAGGCCGATGCGGCCGGGTTTCGGCACAAGACCGGTGACCTGTAGCGCCAACCAGTCGGCCGCGCCCGGACCTTCGAGGTTGAAGCGCGAGAAGCCGGGCAAGTCGAGGATACCGGCGGCGTCGCGCACAGCGAGGCATTCCTCGCGCACACGCTGCTGCCACGGTCCGTCGCGGCGAAAGGTGAGGGTGGACTCCTCGGAGGTATCGTCACCGGGCTTCGCATACCAGGTGGCGCGCTCCCAGCCATTATAGGCATCGAACTGGCCGCCCAGCGCCTTGATGCGATCATGCAGCGGCGACAGCTTGCGGTTGCGCCCCTCCGGCCAGGCATGGCGCGGGAACTGGATGGCGTATTCGTTGCCGTAGATCTCCATGCCCTTGGCAACGCAATAGTCGGGCGCCGAGGCGAAGCTGGTGAAACGGCGCGGATCGCAGGACCACATATCCCATTCGGTCTGGCCTTCGGTGACGCATTCGGCCAGCACCTTGCCGGCGCCGCCGCCTTGCGCGATGCCGAAGGTGAAGACGCAGGCCTCGAAGGCGTTCGGCACGCCGGGCATCGGCCCGATTAGCGGGTTGCCGTCCGGCGCGTAGGGAATCGGTCCGTTGATCACCTTGGAGAGGCCGGCGGTGCCGAGGATCGGCACGCGGGCGACAGCGTCGGCGAGGTAATGCTCGAGGCGGTCGAGATCGTCGGGGAAGAGCTGGAAGGAAAAATCCTCCGGCATCGGATCGTTATGGGTCGCCCAATGCGCGCGGCAATTGCGCTCATAGGGGCCGAGATTCATGCCACTCTTTTCCTGCCGAAGATAATAGGACGTGTCGACGTCGCGTAGCAGCGGCAGCTTGTGACCCTGTTCCTTCGTCCAGGCGGCAAGCTCGGGGATTTCCTCGAACAATATGTACTGATGGCTCATCACCATCATCGGCACATCGCGGCCGAACATTTTGCCGACTTCGGCGGCGCGATAGCCGGCCGCGTTGACGACGATCTCGCAGCGGATCTCGCCCTGCGGTGTTTCGACCACCCATTCGCCGTTCTCGCGGCGCACGCCGGTGACTGGGCAGAAGCGGATGATTTTCGCGCCCATGTCACGCGCGCCTTTGGCCAGCGCCTGGGTCAACTGCGCCGGGTCGATGTCGCCGTCGCTCGGGTCATAGAGCGCGCCCTTCAACTCATGCGTCTCGATGAAGGGGTAGCGGCGCTTGATCTCGTCCCGTCCGACGACGTCGATATTCATTCCCTGGTAGCGGCCCATGCCCTTGGCGCGCTGGAATTCCTGCATGCGCTCCTTGGTATGGGCGAGCCGGAGCGAGCCGGTTACATGGTAGTTCATCGGATAGTCGACCGCTTCGGCCAGACCCCGGTAAAGCTCGGTCGAGTAGCGCTGCATGTTCATCAGCGACCATGACGAGGAGAAGGTCGGCACGTTGCCGGCGGCATGCCAGGTCGAGCCGGAAGTCAGCTCGTTCTTTTCCAGAAGCACGCAGTCGGTCCAGCCCGCCTTGCACAGATGATAGAGCGATGAGCAGCCGACGACGCCGCCTCCGATGATCACCACACGTGCCGTGGCCGGCAAACCCGCCATGTTCTTCCTCCAAAGCCTAAGCGCTTCGCGCTTCGATTTTTGTTTTGATGCATGTCGTTATCCCAAAACCGCTTTGCGCTCTGGGCGACATGCATTGATCAATAGACAGGCGGTGAAACCACCCAGATGACAACCGCAGCCTCGGCGCCAGGATTGCGCCAGCGGAACGGCTTGCCCTCGAAGCGGAACGAGTCGCCTTCGCCGAGACGATGCCAGACACCGTCGATCTCGATCTCGAACGTGCCCGACGCGACATAGCCCGCTTCTTCCGTCGGACGGCGCGCTTCCGTCTTCAGCTCCGCGCCCGGCGCGAAGACCGAGCGCAGCATCTCGAAGCTACCGCCGAGGTCGGGCGACAGAAGCTCCTCCACCAGGCCGGATTCACTTGTGCCAAGCGAACGGCGGCTGCCGGCGCGCACGACCACGCCGCGTTCCTGCTCGACAGGCACATCATGGCTGAAGAACAGGCTGATCGGAACGTCAAAGAGGCTGGCGAATGCCCTGAGATCGCCGAGCGAAGGGATAGAAAGACCGCGCTCGACCTGACTGACCCAGCCGACCGAGCGACCTAACTTAAGCGCAATTTCAGCGAGCGTGAGGCCGCGCGCCCTGCGGAGCGCGCGTATGTCGCCGGCCAGCAGCCGGTCGCCATTGTCCTGCTCCGATTTGGTCGCGGTGGGGGCCAAAGATTGCTCGTGAAAAAATCTCGATAAATTTCATGAGAGAGTAAAATCATGAAAAAATCAAGGGGATTTTCATAGGCCACAAGATTTGCTTGCGCGATTTCGGCCGTTGATGCAAAGGCTCGCGGACGAGCGGCGGAGTGGGGCGCCCGGTCGGGACCAGGTTAGCTTAGAGTCTGCGGATGGTCGTCAAGGGAAACCGTGTTTACGGTTTCTGGCCATGCGCAAAGGGACGGCCCATGCTTGAGAAGAACATCCGGATTGCATCGGAAGCGGCGATCGTCGACGAGGCGATCACCTCGCGCCGGTCCGTGCGCGCTTTCCTGCCCGACATGGTTGATGACGAGACGATCCGCGCGATCCTGGCGGTCGCTGCGCGTGCGCCGTCCGGCACCAACATGCAGCCCTGGCGGGTCTATGTGACCAAGGGCGAGGTCAAGCAGCGCATCAGCGACGCCATCCTCAACTCCGGCATCCGCGCCGAAAAGGCCGAGTGGGACGAGTACCGCTACTATCCCGACCAGTTCTTCGAACCTTACCTGACGCGTCGCCGCGCCAACGGCTTCGGGCTTTACGGTGCGCTGGGCATCGGCCGCCGCGAGGTCGACAAGATGCGAGCGCAGCACGACCGCAACTTCATCTTCTTCGATGCGCCGGTCGGCATGATCTTCACGATCGACCGGAGACTGAACCAGGGCTCCTGGATCGACTATGGCATGTTCCTGCAGAACATCATGGTCGCGGCGCGGGGCCGGGGACTGCATACCTGTCCCCAGGCTGCCTTCGCGCCCTATCACCGGCAGATCCGGCCGGTGCTCAACATCCCCGACGAGGAGGTCGTCGTCTGCGGCATGGCGCTCGGCTACGAGGACATCTCGAAGCCCGAAAACGAGTTCCGCACCGACCGCGCGCCGATCGAGGACTGGGTGACCTTTGCGGAATAGCGTCGGCGCAGACCGCGACGCGGACCGTCAGTCCGTGCTCATAGGCGCGCCATGGCCGCTGACATGGGCGCCGTCCTTCGGGGTCAGCCTCAGATAGGCCAATAGCGCGCAAAGCGTGATCAGGCCTTCGATGACGAACAGGATGCGATAGTCGTTGACGCTGGCCTTGCCGCCGCCGGCTAGCAGCGACAGGAGCGCCGACGCGAGGCCGACGCTGATCGCCACCGCAAGCTGCCACAGGATGTAATACAGCGCGCTGAACGGGGCGAGTTGCTCCGGCGCGATGTCCGAATAGGCAAGATTGCCGGTGGAGGCCCATTGCACCGAGCGGAAGACGCCGAAGGTAAAGATGTAGACCAAAACGATCCAGGCCGGCAGGCTTTCCTGCATCAGGGCGAAACCGGCAACCAACAGGGCGACGATCGGCGTGTTGACGACCAGCACGCGCCTGAAGCCGAAGCGGTTCAACAGGCGCGGCATGAAGAAGCGCATCAGCAATGATCCGATCGCGGCGACGAAGGTCAGCGATCCGGCCTGCACCGCGCTCATCCCGAAGCCGAGCTGAAACATCAGCGGCAGCAGGAAGACCACCGAGCTCAGGCCGATCGTGTCCAGTCCCCCGCCGGTCAGGAAGGAGATGCGGAAGGTGCGGATGCGCAGCAGGTTGAGATCGAGCAGCGGGTTGCGGGCGCGCAGGCAATAGAAGGCGGCAACCGTCAGGATGACGATCGCCAGGCCAAGCTCGATGCCGATCAGGCTGTTCGCGGCATCCTTGGCGGCAAGCGAATCCATGCCGAAGACCAGCAATCCCATGCCGCTGCCGACGAGCAGGAAGCCAGGCAGATCGAATGGCGTGCGCACCGGCTTGGTCGTCGTCGGAAACAGGGAGACGGCCAGAAGCGCCGCGGTCAGGGCGATCGGGATATTGATGTAGAAGATCCAGCGCCAGGAGACGTAGGTGGTGAGCGCGCCGCCGACGAGCGGCCCGACCAGCGGCCCGGATTGGCCGGCGAGCGAAATATACATGTTGATCTTCAGCGTACGGGCGCGCGGGAAGCTCGACAAGATCACGACCTGGCCAAGCGTGCCCATCAGCGCGCCGCCGCAGCCCTGCAAGGCGCGCGAGCCGACTAGCATCCAGATGTTTTCCGAAAGGCCGCACAGGGCCGAGGCGCTGGCGAAGACGAGCAGGGCGAAGCAATAGACGTTGCGCAGCCCAAAACGGTCGGCCAGCCAGCCGCCGAGCGGCATGGTGACGATGAGGCTGGCGACATAGACGGTGATCAAAAGCCCAAGCTGGCTTGGCGGTCGGTCGAGGCTCTCGCCGATGCCGGCCAGCGCGGTGACCACGACGTTCTGGTCAAGACTGGTCATGAACACGCCGCAAGCGACGGTTGCCGGCAACAGCATCGACGGACCCTCCGCCGGAGCAAAGCGGGTCGTGGCCGTCGCCGAAGTCTCAACAGTCATGGAAGGGTATGGTCGAACTGGTTGCCTGTGCGGATGTTTGCCCAGCAAACGCCCGTGATTCCCTACCTATCGCGCCTGCTGGCCCAAGGCTCAAGCCGCAGTTGTGGCCGTCGATAGTGCCAGATAGTGCCTGGACCAATCCCGAGCCAGCAACGCCGCGCTACTGCACCTCGTAACCGACTTCCTCGGAGGCGTGGCACAAGGCCTTCCAGAACGAGCGCGCGAAAGAGCGGAAGACGTAGATGTCGAACTGGTCGGCGCCGGTGCGCTGGATCTGGGCGAACACGTCATGGTGGTTGGTCGAACGTCCAGCGCCCAGCGGGAAGGCCGGCAAGGCGAAGTCGATAGCAAAGAACTTCGCCATCACCCACTCGGCCTTCGGGCCGGCGATGCGGATCGCGGTGCGGCCATGCGAGAGATCGGTCAGCGTACCGACGGCTGGCGTGATGGCGCCGGCGAAGGCTTGAGCAAGCCCCTCCGCTTCGTCGACCACGGTGAACTTTCCCGGCGCGAAGCCGAAGGCGGCGCGGGCGCCGCTGCTCACGCCGCCGCCGGCGCCATCGGGCAGAGCGAGACCGGTGACCTTGCCGATAATTTCGATCAGCTGCTTCTCTTCGCCCGGCCAGGCGGCGAGCTGCAGGATCGTGCCCGGCCGCATCTCGGACAGGATAACATCGACGCCATGTTCGAAGTTGCCGTGCGAACCTGGATGATACTCCGGCTCGAGCGGCGATTGGCGTTCGGGCAAATGCTGCTCAGCCATGCATGCGGCTCCCGTCCGGATCGTAGAAATGGTTGGAGACGATCTCGACCGGCCCGAACCGGTTGCGCAGCGGGTCGGAGACGAAGGCGCGGGTCCCGTGACGTGCCTTGCCGTCCTTGACCAGTGCCAGGGCGATATATTTGCCGAGCGCCGGTGAATAGCAGCAGGCGGTGATGTGACCGAGCGAGTCGTGCGGATTGTCCTCGTCCAGTTCCTCGACGACATGGCCGCCGCCGTTGAGCGGCCGGTTGTCGAGGGCGATCAGCCCGACCAGCTCGAGCCGGTCAGGGGCGATCAGGCCTTCGCGGTCCATCATGGCCGAGCCGATGAAGGGCTTCTTCTTCGACAGCATCCAGTCGAGATGGAGGTCGCGCGCCGTGGTGCGGCCGTCGATCTCGGCGCCGGTGACATGGCCCTTCTCGATGCGCATCGTGCCCAGCGCCTCGAGCCCGTAGGTGACCAAGCCGAACGGCTTGCCGGCCTCGATCAGGGCCTGCCAGACATGGGTGCCGTAGCCGGCGCCGGAATAAACCTCGAACGCCATTTCGCCGGAAAAGGACAGGCGGCAGATCATCACCGGCACGCCGGCGATCCGGCCATGGACGATGCCCATGAAGGGCAGGGTGGCGTTGTCGACGGCGGTGCCGGTGACGCAGGAAGCGAGGATGGAACGCGCGTTTGGCCCGCCGATCGCCGCGCCCGCCCATTCGTCCGTGACGGAGGTCACGGTGACCTTCAGCTCCGGCCAGATGACGTCGAGAAAATACTCCAGATGCTGCATCACCTTGCCGGCATTGGCGGTGGTGGTGGTCATCAGGAATTCCTGCTCGCCGAGCCGCCAGGTGGTGCCGTCGTCGAAGGCAAGCCCGTCCTCGCGCAGCATGAGGCCGTAGCGGGCCTTGCCGACGGCCAAAGTGGAAAACATGTTGGTGTAGACGCGGTCGAGGAACTCGGCCGCGTCGGGTCCCTGCACCGCGATCTTCCCCAGCGTCGAGACATCGACGATGCCGGCGCTTTCGCGCGTGGCCTTCGCTTCGCGGACATAGGCCTGCTCGACCGTCTCGCCGGGCAGGCCGTAGATCATCGGCCGGTACCAGAGGCCGGCCGAATACATGGTCGCGCCATTGGCGATGTGCCAGTCATGCATCGGCGTCAGCCGCTCGGGCTTGAGATCGCCAAAGCGTTCGGCGGCCAGCGAGCCGATCGACACTGCGGTGTAGGGCGGGCGAAAGCGCGTCGTGCCGACTTCGGGGATCGGCTTGCCGAGCGCCTCGGCCATGATCGCAAGGCCAGGCACATTGGAGTTCTTGCCCTGGTCGGTCGCCATGCCGAGCGTGGTGTAGCGCTTCAGATGCTCGACCGATACGAAGCCTTCGCGATGCGCAAGCCGCACGTCCTCGGCGGTCACATCGTGCTGGAAGTCGACAAAGCTCTTGCCCTTGGCCTTGATTTCGAAGACCGGAGCCGGATCGGGATCGCCCGGTGCGGCCTCGACGGTCGGCAGGGCGGCGGGCGCGGCCGTTCCGCCGGCAGCCGAAACGCCGGCCGCGCGACCCTCGGCGATGGCTTCGGCGGTGGAGAAGCTGCCGGTGAAGGCGCCGGCGCCGAGCCAACGCTGCGTCGGCTTGGGCGGCAGGAAGGCCTGCCTGGCCGGGTCCCATTCAGCCTTGGCGCCAGCCTGGCTGGCGAGATGGATGGTCGGCGACCAGCCGCCCGACATCAAAAGGCTGTCGGCATGGATGCTTCGTTCGTCGCCGCTCAACGCACCGCTCAGGGCGTCGAAGCGCTGCACCTTGAGGCCGGTGAGGGCCTTGCCGCCTTCGGTCGCAATCACGGCATGGCCGTCCAGAAGCTCGGCCTCGGCCTCGCCGGCGAGCCGGCGCATGTCGTTCGAGATGTCAGCACGGACATCGACGATGGCAACGATGGTCGCGCCGGCCTTCTTCAAGGCGACGGCGGAGCGGTAGGCGCTGTCGTTATTGGTGAAGAGCGCGATGCGCTGTCCTGGCAGCACGCCATATTCAACTGCGTAGCGTTCCGCCGCATGCGCCAGCATGACGCCGGGCCGATCGTTGCCCGGAAACACCAGCGGCCGTTCGAAGGAGCCAGTGGCGAGCACCACTGTGCCCGCGCGGATCGCCCAGTAGCGCTGGCGCGGTTCGCCCTTGGCGGGTGTTTCCTTGTGGTCGGTCACCCGTTCCAGCGCGGCAAGCGTGTTGCCATCATAGTAACCCCACACGGTCGTGCGCGGCAGCAGGCGGACATTGTCGTTGCCTTCGAGCTGCCCGACTGCGCGTTGGGCCCAGTCGGCGGCGGGCATGCCGTCGATGATTTCGTCCGACCAGTTTGCGGAACCGCCGAAGTGGGCTTCGAGGTCGGCAAGGATGACGCGGACGCCCTGGTCGGCGGCGGCCTTCGCCGCCATCAGGCCGGCCGGGCCGGAACCGACGACCAGCACGTCGCAAAATGCGTTCATGCGCTCGTAGCGCGCCGGGTCGGGAGCGGTGCCGGCCTTGCCGAGGCCAGCGGCGCGACGAATGAAATGCTCGCAGAACATCCAGAAGCGCGTGCCCTTCAGCGGACCGATCACCGGACCCATGAAGGTCTTGTAGTAGAAGCCGGCCGACAGGAGCTTGCCGCCGAGCTGGTTGAGGGCGCCGATATCCCAGGCGAGCGAAGGCGTGCGGTTCTGGCTGACGGCGACCAGCCCGTCATAGATCTCGACCATGGTGGCCGGAATGTTCGGCTCGCGCACTTCGCCGCGCAGCACCGTCACCAGCGCGTTCGGCTCCTCGACGCCGGCGGCAAGCAGGCCGCGCGGGCGATGATATTTGAAGGAGCGGCCGAACAGCGTCACGCCATTGGCGAGCAGCGCCGAGGCCAGCGTGTCGCCCGCATGGCCGGTGTAAGCCGCGCCGTCGAAGGTGAAGCGGATGGTGCGCAGCCGGTCGATCCGGCCGCCGGTCTCGGCGCGGCGCGGGCTCACGAGCGGCTCTCCGTCTTGTGGCCGCCACGGGCGAACTCGGTGCTCAGGATTTCGTGCGTGATGGTGTTGCGCACGACCCTAAGGTGCGCGCGACAACCCCCGGAATGCTGCCAGATCTCGTTGTGATCGCCGGCCGGGTTCAGGCGGTCGTAGACATAGGCGTTCCAGGCGTCGAGGTTCTGCGAGGCGGGCTGCGGCCGCTGGCGGTTGCCGTCGCCCTGGTAGGTGAATTCGATGACGTCGCGCGGGCCGCAATAGGGACAGGTGATCAGCATTTTTCAATCCAAACCCTAGTGCAATCTGGGCGTCGCGCCCTGGCCTTTGTCGTCGATGATGAGGCCCCGATAAAAGCGGTCGAGTGTGAAGGGCGCGTTGAAATCGTGCGGCTCGTCCTTGGCAATGGTGTAGGCAAAGCACCAGCCGGAGGCAGGCGTCGCCTTGAAGCCGCCATAGCACCAGCCGCAATTGAGGTACATGCCCGGCAGTGGGCCAGTGGTGATGATCGGCGAGCCGTCCATCGTCATGTCGCACAGCCCGCCCCAGGAGCGCAGCATGCGCACGCGCGCCAGGCCGGGGAACAGCGCCAGCATCTCGCTCATCACCTCATCGACGATCGGCAGGCTGCCGCGCTGGGCGTAGCTGTTGTAGCCGTCGAGGTCGCCGCCATAGACGAGGCCGCCCTTGTCGGATTGCGAAATGTAGAAATGGCCCATGCCGAAGGTCAGGATCGTATCGATGATCGGCTTCAGCGATTCCGAGACGAAGGCCTGCAGCACGTGGCTTTCGATCGGCATGTGCGAAATGCCGGCAAGCTGCATGACGCGGCCGGTGCTGCCGGCAACCGCAAGCGCGACCTTCTTGGCGCGGATTTCGCCGCGCGTCGTCGAAACGCCGGTGACGCGGTCGCCGTCGCGCAGGAAACCGGTGACCTCGCAATTCTCGATGATATCGACGCCGCGCCGGTCGGCGCCGCGCGCATAGCCCCAGGCGACGGCGTCGTGACGGGCGCTGCCGGCACGGCGTTGCATCAAGCCGCCGACGACAGGGAAGCGCGCGGAACCGGAGACATCCAGCGCCGGCACAAGCCGCTTGATCTGATCGACGCTCATCAGCTCGGCGTCGACGCCGAGATGGCGCATGGCGTTGCCGCGCCTGGCGTAGTCGTCGAGCTGGGCAGGCGTGTGCGCGAGGTTCAGGCAGCCGCGCTGCGAGAACATGACATTGTAATTGAGGTCGTGCGAGAGGTTCTCCCACAGCTTCATCGAATGTTCGTAGAAGCGGGTGTTTTGCGGCAAGAGATAGTTGGAGCGCACGGCGGTGGTGTTGCGGCCGACATTGCCGGAGCCCAGCCAGCCTTTTTCCAGCACCGCGACATTGGTGATGCCGTGTTCCTTGGCAAGGTAATAGGCGGTCGAAAGACCGTGGCCGCCGCCACCGATGACGATCACGTCATAGGAAGCCTTGGGGTCCGGCTTGCGCCAGGCGGGCTTCCAATCCTTGTTGCCGGTCAGCGCGTTCTTGAGCAGCGAAAAGGCTGAATATTCCGCCATTCTTCCTATCGTCCTTATGATGCGAGGCGGCAGACTATAGAGCAGGCGGGAAGCGTAAAGCCAAGATTACGCCATCGCTTTTCGCCAGGCCGACTCTCGCCGATGCGATCGGACGGCTTGCCGCCCGATAGGCCGGTCTTTATCAAAGGCGGAAATTTCGAGAATTTTTCGGCCGCGAGTCGCCAACAAAGTCATGTTCTTCCGCCTGCTTCGCCTGCTTCTGATCGTCATCGTCGCTGTCTTCGGGCAGCCGGCGCTCGAGGCGTCGGCGCAGGCGATCGGCCATGGTTCGTCGCAGCTCATCGCCGATCAGACCAAGGTCATCCAGGACCTGACGGCCAGGACCGACGGCCTGGAAAAGAAACTGAGCGACCCCGACCAGGACGATGCGGGGCTTGTCGACATCCGGTTGCAGCTGGAGGATATTTCGCGCGCGGCGCTGAACAGCGCGCTGGCGTTCCGGCAGCGCCTCACCGACATCAACAATCGCGCCGAGGTTCTCGGCCCGCCGCCGGCGCAGGGGCAACCTACCGAGCCGGTGATCGTCAGCAGCGAGCGCAGTGCGCTCGCCACGGAAAAAGCTCAGATCAACGCGGTCGTCGCCAGCGCGCAAAACCTGTCGATCCGCGTCAACGGGCTGGTCGACAAGATCGCCGTCATGCGCAGCGAGCTTTTCCGCAGCGTCATCACCAAGCATTATGATCTGACCGACGCGTTGAGCCCGCAGGCCTTTTCCGACGCGCATGATCAGTTCACGGGCCTCTACAAGGCAGTTTCGTCCTGGGCGAGCTTCGCCGTCAGGTTCAAGTTCCAGGCGATCCTTGCGGCGACGCTGATGGCGCTCGCCCTGGCGGCCGTTCTGTTGATCGGCGGCAGGCGCCTGTTCGGCCGCATATTCGAGGCCGACCCGACGGTCGAGGATCCGTCCTATCTCAGCAGGCTGTCGGTGGCCTTCTGGTCGACGCTGCTGCCGACCCTGGCGCTCGGCGTCTTCTTCGCCTCGGCCGTGTTCTTCTTCAACTATTACAATGTGCTGCGTGGCGATATCGGCACGTTCCTCAATGCCTTGCTGACGGTGATCGCCATGGTGTTCTGCGTCAACCGGCTGACCAACGCGGCGCTCGAACCGCGCCTGCCCAACTGGCGCCTGATCCCGGTCGCGACCGGCCGGGCGCGTTGGCTGGTTTGTCTGACGACCGCCATGGCGCTGGTGCTCGGGTTCAATTACTTCCTGTCGGTCGTCAACGAGAAGATGGGATCGCCACTTTCGCTGACGATCGCCAGGGGCTTTGTCGCCGCGATCATCGTCGGCGTCATTCTGATCCTGATGGGACTGCTGCGGCCTTTCAGGACGGCTGACGGCTCATGGCGGCCCTGGCCGGCATGGCTTCGCTTCATGGCCATCGCCCTCGGCCTGTTCACCATTGCGGCGGCGCTGCTTGGCTATATCGGCCTGGCGCTTTTCGTCTCGTTCCAGGTCGTGGTGACCGGCACAGTGCTGGTGACGGCCTATATCGGCTTCCTGTCGGCACGCGCGATCGGGGAGGAGGGCGGCTTCGCCGACACTTCGGTCGGGCGATGGCTTTCGGAAAACTCCAGCTACGAGGATACCGCCCTCGACCAGCTCGGCCTGGCCGTCAGCATCGCCATCAACCTGATGATCGTGGTGGTGTTCCTGCCGCTGATCCTGTTGATGTGGGGCTTCCAGCCCGGCGATATCGAGGCCTGGGCCTACAAGCTGGCGACCGGCGTCACGATCGGTTCGGTGACCATCTCCTTCCTCGGCATCCTCAGCGGCATCGTCGTCTTCGGCATCGGCTATTTCCTGACGCGCTGGTTCCAGGGCTGGCTGGACGGCTCGGTGATGGCGCGCGGCAAGGTGGATGCCGGCGTACGCAACTCGATCCGGCTCGGTGTCGGCTATGCCGGCGTGGCGGTCGCCGCGCTGGTCGGCATCTCGGCCGCGGGCATCGATCTTTCCAATCTGGCGCTGGTTGCCGGCGCGCTTTCGCTGGGTATCGGCTTCGGCCTGCAGAACGTCGTGTCCAATTTCGTCTCAGGCCTCATCCTGCTTGCCGAACGGCCGTTCAAGGTCGGCGACTGGATCGTCGCGGGCGATGTCAGCGGCACGGTGCGGAAGATCAGCGTACGCGCCACCGAGATCGAGACCTTCCAGCGGCAGGCGGTGATCCTGCCCAACTCGAACCTGATCAACAACGCTGTCGGCAACTGGACGCATCGCAACAAGCTCGGGCGCATCGACATCAAGGTCGGCGTCGCCTATGGCAGCGACGTCAAGCGCGTCCATGCCGTCCTGACGGACATTGCCCGCGCTCATCCGATGGTGCTGAAGAACCCTGAACCGTTCGTCCTCTTCGCCAATTTCGGCTCGGCCGCGCTCGAATTCGAAATCCGCGTGTTCGTCGCCGACATCATGAACGGCAGCGTCGTGCAGAACGACATCCGCTTCGCCATCTTCGATATCTTCGAGCAGGAGCAGATCGAGATACCATCGACGCCGCGCGCCGTGGTCGAGAGCAAGAAGCACGAAGCCTGGCCGATCGACGACGACAAGATCGAAGCCGAATTCGCGGAGCGCGAGAGGCTGGAGGCGGAAGCCGCGGCCGAGCGGGAACGGCTGGCCAAGATGAAGCGGAGGGGCCGCAAGCCCGACCCGGGCTGAGGTGTGTCGACATTCGGGTGAGGCCGGCCGCACACTGCGTTCATCCGACAGCGAAATCGATTGTGGCATGAATGCGGCATTCAGTTGCGGTTCAGATAACATCTCATATAAGCTTCGATGCAAAGGGCGAGAATGCCTTGCAAATTTGAACAGAGGCGGTGTGTGAAACACCGAAATTTCAATGTGGAAGTCTGTCGTTGCCGCCATCGCGTTGCTGGCACTGGGCGGTTCGGCTTTCGCCGCCAGCGCGATCAACCGGGACGCTCAGACGCGGACCTTGGTCGTGACCGAAGGCGGCGCCAAGAGCGAGCTGACGCTTGCCGCCGGCGAGACGGTGGAATTCTGCTCGAACGGCTGCTTCGTCACTCTGCCCAATGGTGACCTCGAAGCCCTGACCGGCTCGGAAACGGTCGAAATCTCGGGCGGCGCGGCGCGCATCAAGTAACTCTCGCCACAGAGAGTGGCGCCGCAAGATTGGCAAAGGCCGGACCGATGTCCGGCCTTTTATCGTTTCCGGTAGCTGTCGCTTAACGACGACGCCGAAAAACCGGCATGACAATGCATTGCAACCGGACGTTTTAACGTTCGCTGCGTCATCTCCGGCTATATCTGCCCCGAGGACGCCGGCACACGGCGTGGGTTGAGTTGGCGCATGGTTCCCTTCCGAGATGGGAGTTTCGGGATTCTGCGCTCGATCGGGGCAGGGCAATGGACGCGAGGTCGGACAGGAACGCAATTCCGCTTGCGGTCGATCTCGACGGTACGCTGATCGCAACCGACCTTCTGTGGGAAGGCCTGTTCATCCTCCTCAAGAAGAATCCGCTCTATGTCTTTCTCCTGCCGTTTTGGTTGATCGGCGGCCTGGCCCGGCTGAAGCAGGAAATCGCCAGCCGCGTCGACATTGACCCGGCCTCGCTGCCTTACCGTCGGGATCTGCTCGACCGGCTGTGCGCCGAGCACCGGGAGAGCCGCAAGATCGTGCTGACGACGGGAACGCCGCGCAAGTTCGCGGAAGCGATCGCGGCGCATCTCGGCATTTTCGATCATGTGCTGGCGACCGACGGTCCGCACAACATGACCTCCGGCAGGAAATGCGCGGCACTTGTCGCCGCCTATGGCGATGCAGGCTTCGACTATGCCGGCAACAGCCGCCACGACCTCAAAGTGTTCGATGCCGCGCGCAGCGCGCTCGTGGTGGCGCCCGACCGCAGCGCCCGGCGCTGGCAGGCGGCGCATCAAGCCGAGGCCATGCTCGCGCCGAAGCCGACGCTGAGGACCTACGTCAAGATGCTGCGCATCCATCAGTGGCTGAAGAACGCCCTGATCGCCGTGCCGATGGTGCTGTCGCACGAATATTTCAACCCGAACATGATCTGGGAATGCCTGCTGGCGTTCATTTCCTTCAGCGCCGTGGCGTCCGCCATCTATATCCTCAATGATTTCTTCGACCTCGCGCTCGACCGCAAGCATCCGACAAAACGCAACCGGCCTTTCGCCAGCGGCGTATTGTCGATCCCATTCGGTCTCGGCGCGATCGTCGCGCTGCTTGCGGTCGGCATTGCCGCCGGCTTGTTCCTGCCGATCGAATTTCTTGGCGTGCTTGCCGGCTATCTGGTCGTCACCACAGCCTATTCGCTGTCGTTCAAGCGCATGCTTCTGATCGATGTGCTGACGCTTGCGGGCCTCTACACGATCCGCGTGCTTGCGGGCGCAGCCGCCACCGGTGTCGATGTCTCCTTCTGGCTGCTTGCCTTCTCGATCTTCTTCTTCCTGTCGCTGGCGCTGGTGAAGCGCTTCGTCGAGTTGCGCACCACTGCGATCCCGCCCGGCGAGCGCATCGCTGGCCGCGGCTATCGCACCGAGGACCAGGAGATCGTCGCGCAGGCCGGCATGGCGTCGGCTTTCTCGTCGGCGCTGGTCCTGGCGCTTTATATGGACAGCCCGGCGGTGCGCGAGCTCTATCCGCATCCGTGGCTGATATGGCCGCTGGCTCCGATCGTGCTTTATCTCACGATGCGCGTCTGGATCCTGGCCCGCCGCGACGAGATGCATGACGACCCGGTCGTCTTCATCATCCGCGACTGGCGCAGCCAGATCGTCGTCGCCATCGGCGCGGTCTTCCTCGTCGCCGGAGGCTGGTGATGAGGCACGAGCGCTTCGGCAGCTTCGGACTGGCGACGCCGCCGGCGCGCAAGGCGATCGCGGCGGACGAGGCGATCGCCTTGCTTAAACGCGGCGAGGCGAAGACCGGATCGCTGCTCGGATACGGCAATGGCCGGTCCTATGGCGACAGTTGCCAGAACGATGCAGGCATGGTGGTCGACATGCGGCCGCTCAACCGCATCCGTTCCTTCAACGCCGAAACGGGCGTGATCGAGGCAGATGCCGGCACGCTGCTTTGCGATATCATCGCTCATGCCGCGCCCTACGGCTTCTTTCCGGCCGTGGTTCCAGGCACGCAATTCGTGACGCTGGGCGGCGCGATCGCCAATGACGTCCACGGCAAGAACCATCATCGGCGAGGCACCTTCGGCTGCCATGTCGAGGCTTTGACGCTGCTTCGGTCCGACGGCCGGGCCTATCGCTGCTCGCAAACCGACAATGTCCGACTGTTCGGGGCGACGATCGGCGGCATGGGGCTGACGGGGCTGATCCTGTCGGCATCGATCAAGCTGATGCGGGTGCCATCGCTCGATATCATCGAAAGCGTGACGCGGTTTCGCGATCTCGGCGAATTCTTCGATCTTGCCGAGGCTGCCGACCAGGCCAATGAATATGCCGTCGCCTGGATCGATCAGCTTGCCAGCGGCCACGGGCGCGGTCGCGGGCTGTTGTTCACCGGCAACCATGCCGAACACGGATCGCACGCGGCGGCGCGCGCCGGCAGCCGGTTTTCCGTGCCGGTGCAGCCACCATTCAACGTCCTCAATCGGCCCTTCCTCACCGTCTTCAACGCGGCCTACCGTTGGAAAAAGGGCAAGTCCCAGGCTCCGCACCAGGCCGGCCATCAGGGCTTCTTCTTTCCGCTTGACGGGGTCCGCGACTGGAACCGGCTCTACGGGCCGCAGGGACTTTTCCAGCACCAAAGCGTGGTGCCGGAGGCGAATGCGCGCCGCGTCGTACCTGTGCTTCTCGACGCCGCACGGCGGGCAGGGCAGGGATCGTTCCTGACCGTGCTCAAGCGCTTCGGCGACGTCCGCTCGCCGGCGCTGCTGTCGTTCCCGCGGCCCGGCTACACGCTGACGCTCGATTTCGCCAACCGGGGCGAAGGGACGTTGCGGCTGCTCGCCGAGCTCGACCGCATTGCTGTTGGCGCGGGCGGGGCGGTGAACCCCTACAAGGACGCCCGGATGGGGCCTGAGACATTCGCCGCGTCGTTCCCGCAATGGCAACGGCTGGAGGCGCTTCGCGACCCGGCGTTCATATCAAATTTCTGGGCGCGTACCGCCAAGAGACTGGAGATCCGACAAGGGAGCGCTGAAGCCGCCGAATAGATAAAGGTCGAATAAATCACGGTAAATAAATCGTTACGTCAGGGTTTACTCAACAATATCACGCTTCACGAAATATTTGTGGGTTTTTAATAGGACCGCCCAAGGGGCGGGGGTGGCAACAATGAAATACATAATCTTCATTCTCTTCACGGTCATGACCAATGCCGCGGCGCAGCTGATGCTGAAGCAAGGCATGATGTCGATGGGGCCGATCTCCTTCGAGGGCGTCAATCCGTTCGTCAAGCTGTCGCAGGTCGTGTTCAGTCCCTGGGTGTTCCTCGGCCTGTGCACCTTCGTCATCTCGATGGCGTCGCATCTTTATGTGCTGTCCAAAGTCGAGCTCAGCTTCGCCTATCCGTTCCTCAGCCTCGCCTATGTCGCCGTGGCGGTCTTTGCCTATTTCGTCTTCCGTGAGGACCTCAATGGCTGGCGCATTGCCGGCATCGCCTGCATCTGCGTCGGCACGGTGCTGATCGCGCAGAGTGGGCGGAGGCATGAGGACCAAACCGTATCCATCAATCCCGACAAGATCGGCACAAGCGAGATCGTTCGATGAGACATGTGATTTTCGGCGGCGACGGCTTCGTCGGCCGTCACCTTGCGCCCAAGCTCGTCGCCGATGGCGAGACCGTCGTCGTCGCCGACATCGTCAAGAGCGACCTGCCACATTACCGCTCGGTGCGCTTCATCACCTGCGATGTCACCGATCCGGCCTCGGTGGCGGCGGTCGGGCTCAAGGCCGACGACATGGTCTACAATCTGTCGGCCAAGATGCTGTCGCCCATCCACGTGCGCGCCAAGCGGCACGACTTCTTCTTTCCGGTGAATTTCCACGGCACCGAGAATATCATCCAGGCGATGGACAAGGCCGGCGCGCAGAGGCTCGTCCACTATACGACCGACATGATCTACGGCCACACGGTGGTGCTGCCGATGACCGAAGACCATCCCGTCTCGCCGCTCGGCGAGTACGGGTTGTCGAAGCTCAAGACCGAGGAGCTTGCCGCCGAATGGCGCAGGCGCGGCATGTCGATCTCGCTGTTCAGGCCGCGCCTGATCATCGGCCCTGGACGCCTCGGCATCCTGCAAAAGCTCTTCAAGCTGATCGACTGGAACCTGCCGGTTCCGATGATCGGTTCGGGCCGGAATCCCTACCAGTTCATCTCTGTGTTCGATTGCGCCGAAGCCGCCCGCGCGGCCTGGAAAGCCGGCGTGCCGAACGAGGCCTATAATCTCGGCTCGCTCAATCCGCCGCCGGTCAAAGAACTGCTCGGCGACCTGATCCGCCATGCCGGCTCGAAGTCGCTCCTGCTGCCGACCCCCGGTTGGGCGGTCAAGCGCACGCTCGACCTGCTCGACTGGTTGAACATGCCGATCATGGATCCGGAGCAGTATCTGATCGCCGACGAGGAATGCGTGCTCGACGTATCCAAGGCCGAGCGCCAGCTCGGCTGGGTGCCGCAATATCGCGACGAGGACATGCTGATCGCCGCCTATAGCGAATACCGCGCCAAGAAGGACGGCCACGCCGTCGCCACCAGACATGTGCCTGCCGAATAAGGCGCGAAGGGAGATTTTTCAGATGACCGTCATGGCCAAGCCGGAACAAACAGGCTCGCGCACGCTGGTCGATGCGCCGGCGCTTTCGCCTGCAGCAATCGCCAAGCCCGACCTGATCGGCGTCGAGCAGGCCAAGGCGATGGATATCGCCCGCATCACCGACTTGTTTAAGGCGCATCTCAACCCCGGACAGCTTCATTTCATGAAGCTGCTCGGCTTCCACAAGGTCAAGATCGAGCGCGCCGAGGGCATGTTCTATATCGACCAGAACGGCCGCAAGATCCTCGACTTCTTCGGCGGCTTCGGGTCGCTGGCCTTCGGCCATAACCATCCGCGCATCCTGGAAGCGCGGAAGAAATTCCAGGAGGAGAAGCGCCAGGAGATCGCCATCGCCTTCATGTCGCAATATGCGGCGGCGCTTGCGCACAACATCGCCAAGTGCTCGCCCGGCGATCTCGACATGGTGTTCCTGGGCTCGTCGGGTTCTGAGGCCATGGAAGCGGCGGTGAAGCTCGCCGAACGCGCCGCCGGCCCGAAGCGGCCGAAAATCGTCTATGCCGAGAATTCCTTCCACGGCAAGACCAAGGGCGTATTGGCGATCACCGACGGCCAGCTCTACCGCGCCGACTTCAAGGTCGCCGACAATGTCGTGCGCGTTCCCTTCGCCGACATCGACGCCGTCGAGCGGCTGTTCAAGAGCGATCCGGAGATCGGCGTCATCGTCTTGGAAACCATCCAGGGCGGCGGCGGCATCATCCAGGCAAAGGCCGAGCACTGGCAGAAGCTGCGCGCGCTTTGCGACCAATATGGCGTGCTGTGGGTCGCCGACGAAGTGCAGTGCGGTTATGGCCGCTCGGGCCGCTTTTATGCTTTCGAGCATTACGGCGTGGTACCGGATGTGACGGCGCTGGCAAAATCGCTGGGCGCCGGCAAGGCGGCGGTCGGGGCGATGATCGCTAGGCGCGACGTTTACATGAAGGCCTACGGCACGCCGAAGACGGCGATGATCCATGCCATGGCGACTTTCGGCGGCATGGGCGAGGCCTGCGTCACCGCGATCGAGGGCATCAACGTGCTCTATGACGAGGGGCTGATAGACAATGCCGCCTCGACGGGCGACTACCTTCTGCAGCGGCTGCAGGCGCTGAAGGAAAAATATCCGAAGATCATCAAGGATGTGCGCGGCAAGGGCTTCATGATCGGGCTCGAGTTCCATGATTTCTCGCAGACCTTGCCGATTGTGCTGCGTCCGGTGGTGAGCGTGCTCGACGACAAGCTGAAGGGCTCGCTCTCGGGCTTTGTCGGTTCGCTGCTGCTGCGCGACTACGACGTGCTCGTCGCCTTCACCGAATACAACCGCAACGTCATCCGGCTCGAGCCGCCGCTAATCTGCCAGCCCGAGCATGTCGACCGCTTCGTCGACGCCTTCGACAGCCTTTTGTCGCGCGGCATCGTGTCGATCGTGAAGGATTTCGTGAAAAGCCAGGTCGGCAGATAGGGGCCGCTGAGGATGCTGACCAGGCCGTCCGCGCCAACCAATCCGCTGGAACGCTTGACCGGTGCCGGCCTGGCATGGGGCGAGGGGGCTTACGCGAAATGGGCAGCATCGATCGGGGCGATCGCCTTCTCGCTCTATGTCCTGCTCACCGCCGCGACCGCCTGGTTCATGCCCGACGCAAACTGGGACATGCTGCCCTATCTGGGGATCGCCGAGGAGGGCACCTATCCGGATGCGCAGGCGCTGCATGACTATGCCTACAGCACGGTGAAGGCTGGCGTGCCGGCGGGTGAATACAAGACGCTGACGGACGATGGCGGTGGCTTCCGCAGTCATATGGCGCAGAATGCCGCCGACTTCCATTCGCTGCTCGGCATGTACCGGATCAAGTTCCTCTATGCCGAAATACTTTCCGGCCTCAGCCATGTCGTCTCGCCGGTCGAGGCGATGCGGCTGGTGCAAGTGTTCTCGGTGCTGCTGTTCGGCGCCATCACGCTCGCCTGGCTGCGCGAGGAAGGCGCGCTGGCGCTGGCGCCGGTCGTCGGCGCCGTGCTGATCATGGCTGAGTTCGGCGATGCGGCGCGGGCCTCGACGCCGGACCTTCTGTGCTCGGCGCTGTTCCTCGGCGGTGTCTTCGCCTATGTGCGCAAGCGCGAGGCGGCGACGGCGGCCCTGCTCTTCCTCGCTTTCATGGCCAGGCCAGACAACATCGTCTTCCTCGCCATCTTCGCCGTGCTGCTTATCGCTTTCCGCGAGAGGGCATGGGGCGCGCTGGCAGGCTTCGCCGCCTCCTTCATCGCCTATTTCGCCATTTCGCATTGGGCGCAGCATCCCGGCTGGTGGCCGCATCTTTGGTTCTCCAGCATCGAGCAGCATTACAATATGGATGGGTTCGAGCCGCCGTTTTCGCTGACGGCCTACCTCAAGGCCCTCGCCGCCTCGGTGGTGCGTGCCATAAACCTCAACAGCTGGGTCGGCGTATCGGTCCTGGCACTGGCCGGATGGTACAGCTTGAGCCGCGCCGGTTTCCGGCTCGACCGCCGCGCCGGCATCCTGCTGGCGGCGCTGGAGCTCGGCGCGCTGGCGAAATTCGCCGTCTTCCCGATCCACGACACCCGCATCTATTTCCCCAATCTTCTGCCGCCCTTCCTGCTGCTGGCAGCGCCGCTGATCGCTCTCTGGGCGGCGGCAAGCCAGGGCGGCGGCCGTGCTGCGCTGCAGGTCATTCCCGGAGGCAAGTCATGAACTCTGTGTCCAGCTTTGCGCGCGTTCTGCTGTCGCTAGGTCTTCCGGCAGGCCTGCTCGATCGCGGGCCGGCGTTGCACGGCACGAAGTTCCTGGCCAAGGCGGCGCTCCGGGCACGTTTCGGCGGCGGTGGCCGGCCGTTCCAGATGGTCAATGTCGGCGCCTGCGACGGCGCGCTCTTCGACGACGTGACGCCCTGGCTGCACCGCATCCCCGGGGCGCGCGCGATGCTGGTCGAGCCGATCCCGTATAATCAGAAGCGGCTGCGCGCTAATTACCCGGATGCCAGCCGCTTCATCATAGAGCCGGTGGCGGTGACAAGGACCAAGGGCACGATCACGGTCCATACCTTCGATGCCGCGGCGCTCGAGGCCGGCACGTTGCCGATCGAGTTCATCGGCTGCTCATCGGTCACCGACACCAATCTGATGTCGGGCAAGAACGCCTGGGGCGAGGTTGACGCCAACTTCAACAGGTTCGCGCCGCATCTGAAGGACATCGAGGTGCCGTCAGAGACCTTGCAGACGCTGCTCGACCGCAACGGTATCACCCACGTAGACGCGTTCCTGGTCGACTGCGAAGGCGCCGACTGGATGGTGTTCGACCAGCTCGACCTTGAGCGCTACCGCCCCGGCATGATCAAGATCGAGGTCGGCGCGCTTCCGGCCGCCGAGATCGGCCAGGTCGTTGTCAAGCTGAAGACCGCCGGCTACCAGGTCGGCTTCCAGGCCGAAGATATCTGGGCCTTCGTCTAGCCTGCATCACCACCAATCGCTGCAACGGCAATCGAACCCAATTGCCGTCCGGGCCAATTCGCGCATTCGCGAGGCGCGTCTCCTCAAGAAGCCCTGACGGGCGTCCGACCTCAGTCGCATCGAATTGACTCGAAGCTGACCTTTTTCCGGGTGTATCTTTTTCAAGTCGTCCGCAACGGGGTAGAGGCAGGCGGACATTGGAAGCGGTATGCTTCCGCCCATATATGGGGAGGCAGGCATGTTGTCGTGCGGGGTGGCGGATTCCGACGAACTCCCAATCCTCACAAAAGCTCTCAACGATTACTGCGCAAAATATCGAATTGTTCGCGAGAATGAGCGCGAAGAGATAGCCATGAAGGTCATGTGGCTTTTCAGGCGGGGCGTAATTGACCCCGACCAGCTTTCGGAAGAACTTGGGCGGGGTAGGCTGGGATAGGCAACCCCGGCCTTACTGGGCGGCCCGGCCAGAAATCCTGTGTCACCTTGATAAGCTGGTCGGACCGCTCATGTTCCTGCGCATCATGCGATCCCTTTTTTGTAAGAGCCGCGCACCGTCGGCTGCTCTGCTTCTTTCGCTTCGATAAGCGCAACGATGTCCGCGATCCCCCATAGCTTGTCAGTCACGCCAGCGTGACCCACTACCCGGGCCGGACGTGCTTGACAAAACGGCGTCGGCTCGCTCAACTTCAGCCATTCACCAGGGGAGTCCCGGCAAGGGGCTGAGATACTGCTGGCTTTGCGGCGCAGTGACCCGTTGAACCTGATCCAGTTCATACTGGCGTAGGGACGGTGCAAGCGCTTTTGCGGGACTTGGTGCCCGTAGACCTGTCTCAAGCAGGCAGGCAAAGGCGTCTTTTCATCCTTCCGGCACAGAACTGGGTCTCCAATGCAACGAGCAAAGGAGCCTCAAATGAATGCCTTGACACCCACCGTATCGACCGGGCCATTGCCGGCGTCGCGAAAAATCCACAAGAACGGCATCATCCATCCGCAGATCAGGGTGCCGATGCGCGAGATCAGCGTGCACCCGACAGCCGGGGAACCGCCGGTGACGGTCTACGATCCGTCAGGCCCCTATACCGACCCCGCGATCGAGACGGATATCGAAAAGGGTCTTGCCCGTCTTCGGCAGGACTGGATCGCCGCGCGCGGCGATGTCGAAGCCTATGACGGCCGCCACGTCAGGCCCGAGGACAACGGATTTGCGACGGGCGAACGGCTGACGCCTGAATTTCCAGTCCGCAATCGTCCGGTGCGGGCAAAAGCCGGCAAGGCGGTGACACAGCTTGCCTATGCGCGCGCCGGCATAATCACGCCTGAGATGGAATTCGTGGCCATCCGCGAGAACCTTGGCCGCGAGATGCTGCGAAGCAGGTTGCAACAGGATGGGGAAGCGTTCGGCGCATCGATACCGGACTTCGTCACGCCGGAATTCGTGCGCGACGAGGTGGCGCGGGGCCGCGCGATCATCCCCGCCAACATCAACCATCCCGAGAGCGAGCCGATGATCATCGGCCGCAATTTTCTGGTGAAAATCAACGCCAATATCGGCAACTCCGCCGTCACCTCGTCGATGGCCGAAGAGGTCGAAAAGATGGTCTGGGCGATCCGCTGGGGCGCCGATACCGTGATGGACCTCTCGACCGGCCGCAACATCCACAACATCCGCGAATGGATCGTACGCAACGCGCCGGTGCCGATCGGCACCGTGCCGCTCTACCAGGCGCTCGAGAAGGTGGGCGGCATCGCCGAGGATCTGAGTTGGGAGGTCTATCGCGACACACTGATCGAGCAGGCCGAGCAGGGGGTCGACTATTTCACCATCCACGCCGGCGTGCGGCTGCATTACATCCCGCTGACCGTCGACCGGGTCACCGGCATCGTTTCTCGGGGCGGCTCGATCATGGCCAAATGGTGCCTGCACCATCATCGCGAGAGCTTCCTCTATGAGCATTTCGATGAGATCTGCGATATCGCCAGGGCCTATGACGTTTCCTTCTCGCTCGGCGACGGCCTACGCCCCGGCTCGATCGCGGATGCCAACGACAAAGCGCAATTCGCCGAGCTGGAGACGCTCGGCGAATTGACCAAAATCGCCTGGGCGAAAGACTGCCAGGTGATGATCGAGGGTCCCGGCCATGTTCCCATGCACAAAATCAAGCAGAACATGGACAAGCAGCTTGCCGTCTGCGGCGAGGCGCCGTTCTACACGCTCGGGCCGCTGACCACGGACATCGCACCGGGCTACGATCACATCACCTCCGGCATCGGCGCCGCCATGATCGGCTGGTTCGGTACGGCGATGCTTTGCTACGTCACGCCGAAGGAACATCTTGGCTTGCCGGACCGCAACGACGTTAAGACCGGCGTGATCACCTACAAGATCGCCGCTCATGCCGCAGACCTTGCCAAGGGTCATCCGGCCGCGAAGGTCCGCGACGACGCGCTGTCGCGGGCGCGGTTCGAGTTCCGCTGGGAAGACCAGTTCAACCTGTCGCTCGATCCCGAGACGGCGCGCTCGTTCCACGACGAAACGTTGCCCAAGGAGGCGCATAAGGTCGCGCATTTCTGCTCGATGTGCGGGCCGAGATTCTGCTCCATGCGCATCTCCCACGACATTCGCGCGGAAGCGCAAAAGGAGGGGATGGCGGCGATGGCGGAGAAATATCGTGCCGGCGGCGATCTCTATATGCTGGTCGAAACGCCCGGAGCGGAAGAACAGGCTTCGGCGCAGGATGATCGGGGCGCGCGCTGAGTCATGCGCCGGGTCCTTGTCAAAGGCGCCGGTGTGGCAGGCCTCACCGTCGCCTATGAATTAGCCGCACGGGGTGCGTCTGTCACCGTTGCCGAAATTCGCAGCCAGATAGGCGGCAAGGCCTCCTGGCTTGCCGGCGGCATGCTGGCCCCCTGGTGCGAGCGCGAAAGTGCCGAAGAGGCGGTTGTCACTCTCGGCAAAACTTCGGCCGAGTGGTGGGAAAGGACACTGCCCGGGCTCGTGACGAAGGCCGGCACTCTCGTCGTCGCCCATGCGCGGGACACCTTGGAGCTTGCCCGCTTTGCGGCTCGCACGCATAACCATCAGGCCGTCGATGAAGAGGCGATTGCCGCGCTTGAACCCGACCTTGCCGGCCGATTCCGCAAGGGCCTGTTTTTTGCCGGCGAAGCTCATCTCGATCCCCGCCGGGTCCTCGAAGCGCTGGGCTGCAAATTGCGCGCAATGGGAGTCGTCTTCCTCTTCGGGGCGGGCGATATCGCCCCTTCCGCCTTTGATCGGGTGATCGATTGCACGGGCATGGCGCGGGCCGACGACGATTTGCGCGGTGTGCGCGGCGAAATGCTGATCCTCCACACGCGCGAGGTCTCGCTCGCCCGGCCCGTGCGTCTCCTCCATCCGCGTCACCCGATCTACATCGTGCCGCGGGCCGATCATCACTTCATGGTCGGCGCGACCATGATCGAAAGTGATCATGATGGGCCGATCACCGCCCGTTCGCTCATGGAGCTCCTCAACGCAGCCTACGCACTTCATCCGGCGTTCGGTGAGGCCGAAATCGTCGAGACAGGGGTGGGCGTTCGCCCGGCCTATCCCGACAATCTGCCACGAGTGAAACGGCAGAAGGGCGGCGCGATCACGGTAAACGGCCTCTACCGGCACGGTTTCCTGCTTTCACCGGCCATGGCGGAGCAGGCTGCCGGCCTTCTCTTCAATTCAACCACCGAGCTAGAGTCTGAAAATGAAGCTGATCGTCAACGGCGAAGCGCTTGAGGCCAGGGCGGCGACGCTCGACGCCCTTTTGAAGGAGCTCGACTATGAGGGCAACTGGCTGGCCATCGCGCTCAACGGCGATGTCGTGCCCGCGGCCAACCGGGCGGAATTTCGATTGGCCGATGGCGACCGGATCGAAATCCTTTCGCCCATGCAAGGAGGCTAGCCATGTTCGATCTCCTCGGAACGAAGCTTGCCTCACGGCTGCTCCTCGGCACCGCCCAATATCCATCGCCGGCCATACTGGCCGAAGCGGTCAAGGGGTCGGGCACCTCGGTGGTGACGGTCTCGCTGCGCCGGGAAATGGCTGGCGGCAGGGGTGGCCAACAATTCTGGTCGCTGGTCAACTCGCTCGGCGTGAGGATCCTGCCCAACACCGCCGGCTGTCACTCCGTCAAGGAAGCCGTCACGACCGCGAAGATGGCGCGCGAGGTTTTTGGCACGTCCTGGATCAAGCTGGAGGTCATCGGCAACCATGACACGCTTCAGCCGGACGTGTTCGGCTTGGTCGAAGCCGCCCGCATCCTGTGCGAGGACGGTTTCATGGTGTTCCCCTACACCACTGACGACCTTGTGGTCGCCGAGCGGCTGCTTGAGTCGGGCTGCAAGGTTCTGATGCCGTGGTGCGCGCCGATCGGTTCGGCGCTGGGACCGGTCAACATCATGGCGCTGCGCTCGATGCGCGAGCATTTCCCCGATGTTCCATTGATCGTCGATGCCGGGCTCGGACGGCCGTCGCATGCGGCAACCGTGATGGAGCTCGGCTTCGACGCCGTGCTTCTCAACACGGCGGTCGCCAAGGCTGCCGATCCGGTCGGAATGGCGCGCGCTTTCAGCAAAGCGGTCGATGCCGGCCGCGAAGCGTATGGTTCGGGCCTGCTCGATCCGCGCGACGTCGCCGTGCCGTCAACGCCTATGATCGGCAGGGCGGTTTTCTCATGAAGTTCGATCCCTTCTACCTGATTGTCGACAGCGCCGCCTGGATCGAGCGGCTGGTGCCGCTCGGCGTCAGGCTGGTGCAGCTCCGCATCAAGGACATGGACGAGGACGGGCTGCGCATGGAGATCCGCAAGGCAAAGGCCTTGTGCGCTCGACACCATTGCCAGCTTGTCATCAACGATCATTGGCGCCTGGCGATCGAGGAGGGCTGCGACTTCGTCCATCTCGGTCAGGAGGATCTGCAAACTGCCGATCTTCGGGCGATACAGGCCGCCGGCGTCAGGCTCGGACTGAGCACGCATGATGGTGCCGAGCTGGAAACGGCTGTTGCGGCGAAGCCCCACTACGTTGCGCTCGGCCCGATCTATCCCACCATCCTGAAGCAGATGAAATGGGCTCCGCAGGGGCTGGAACGGGTCCGAGCATGGAAGGAACGGATCGCGCCTCTGCCACTGGTCGCTATCGGCGGCCTCAACCCCGGGCGGCTCGATGGTGTTTTCGAAGCCGGCGCCGACAGTGCGGCGGTGGTCACGGACATAACTTTGAATTCCGATCCCGAAGCGCGCACCAGAGAATGGATCGAAAAGACGGATCAATGGCGCTGAACCGGGACCCGCATGTGCTTGTTGTCGGCGGATCGGATTCCAGCGGGGGCGCCGGGATTGCGCGCGACATCGAGACGATCTCCTCGATCGGCCTGCGGACCTGTCTTGCCGTTACCGCGGTGACGGTGCAGACACACCAATCCGTTACGGCAGTCCGCCATATTCAGCCCGGCCTGGTCGCCGATCAGATGCGCGCAGCGCTGCGCGCCAACAAAGTGCTGGCGATAAAGATGGGCATGCTTTCAACGGCACGCGTTGTCGAGGCGGTTGCCGCCGTGCTGCGCGAAAATCCGCAGATACCGGCGGTTCTCGACCCGGTGCTGGCTTCCTCGTCGGGCAGGCAATTGCTGGAACCGGAGGCGATCGGGGCATTGAAGCGCGACCTCATGCCGCTTTGCCGTCTCATGACGCCGAATCTTGTCGAGATGGCGATGCTGACCGGATCGGATTTGGTTTCGGACGACGACGATGCGCTGCGGCAGGGAAGGCAATTGCTTGCGGAAGGACTGCACGCGCTGCTCATCAAAGGCGGCCATGCAGCGGGGCCCAGATCGACGGATGTCCTGTTGGAAGGCGGACAAGAGCCTGTGCGCCTCGATATGCCCAGGCTTGCCGGATCGATGCGCGGGACCGGCTGCATGCTGGCGAGCGCGATCGCCGCGTATCTGGCCGGTGCGAAGCCGCTCGAGGACAGCGTGCGCGAAGGCAAGCGGCTCGTCTTCGAGGAATTCCTGCGATGTACCCAGCACGAAGCCAGTCCCGGCGCATGAGGAATTCCTCACCCTGTAACAGCCCGAGCCAGGCGCGTTCGGCTGTCAGGGTCGCTCGGCATTTTTCTAATGTCGCAAACAGGCTTCAATCACCCTACCGCTCCGCCCTATAGTCCCGCCCGCTTTATCCCTTTGGAGTCGCGGGCAATGGCAGAGTTTCCGAAAAAGGCGAAGGCCGTCATCGTCGGTCTGGGCGGTATTGTCGGCGCGTCCGTCGCCCATCACCTGATCGAGCGCGGTTGGGAGGATATCGTCGGCATCGACAAGTCGGGTATCCCGACCGATATCGGTTCGACGGCACACGCCTCGGACTTCTGCTACACGACCAGCCACGATTTCCTGTCGTGCTGGACGACGCTCTACTCGATCGATTTCTACGAGAAGATGGGCCACTACGCCCGCGTCGGTGGCCTTGAGGTCGCTCGCGTCGGCGACGACGCCCGCATGGACGAGATCAAGCGCAAGATCGCCTCGGCAAAATCCTTCGGCACCCGCGCGCGGCTGATCGAGCCGGCCGAGATCAAGGAAAAGTTCCCGCTGATCGAGGAGCATCTGGTGCAAGGCGGCCTCTGGGACCCCGACGCCGGCCTCGTCATCCCGCGCTCGCAGACGGTCGCCGGCAAGCTGGTCGACCAAGGGGTTGCCGCGGGCAAGCTGCAGGCTTTCGCGAACACCTCGGCCAAGGAACTGGTCGTCGAGAACGGCCGCATCAAGGGCGTGGTGACCGAGCGCGGCACGATCGAGGCCGATTATGTCGTGGTCTGTACCGGCATCTGGGGCCGGCTCACCGCGGCGCTGGTCGGCGAGGACCTGCCGGTCATGCCGATCGATCATCCGCTGACGTTCTTTGGCCCCTACAACGAGTTTGCCGGCACCGGCAAGGAGATCGGCTGGCCGCTGCTGCGCGACCAGGGCAACTCGGCCTATATGCGCGACACCGGCGACCCGAAGACCGCCGAGGGCGGTCAGATCGAATGGGGCTATTACGAGGAGACTAATCCGCGCCTGTGCCACCCGCGCGATCTTCTGGAAAAAGACCAGGCGCGGCTGTCGCCCTCGCAGCGCGACCTCGACATGGAGCAGATCATGGCGCCGCTGGAGCGCGCCATGGAACTGACGCCGATTCTCGGCGAACTCGGCTACAATGAAGGCCATTCCTTCAACGGCCTGTTGCAGGTGACCACCGACGGCGGCCCGTCCATTGGCGAAAGCCAGAAGGTGAGGGGGCTGTGGTACGCCGTCGCCATCTGGGTCAAGGACGGCCCGGGCATGGGCAAGTTGATCGCCGACTGGATGACCGACGGCCGCACGTCGATCGACCATCACGCGATCGACTATTCGCGCTTCTATCCGCACCAGATGCAGGAACAATTCATCTGGGATCGCTGCACCGAGACGGCGATGAAGGTGTACAATCCGGCGGTGCATCCGCGCGAACCCTTCTCCAAGGGCCGCAATGTCCGCCGCTCGCCGTTCTATGAGCGCGAGAAGGAGCTCGGCGGCTATTTCATGGAACTGGGCGGCTGGGAGCGCGCTCATGGCTACGCGGCCAACGAGCATCTGCTGGAGAAGTATGGCAACCGCGTGCCGGTGCGCGAGAACGAGTGGGACAACCGCCATTTCTGG
The DNA here is from genome assembly GCF_020165075.1 of Mesorhizobium sp. CA4. Lineage (NCBI taxonomy): Bacteria > Pseudomonadati > Pseudomonadota > Alphaproteobacteria > Hyphomicrobiales > Phyllobacteriaceae > Mesorhizobium > Mesorhizobium sp. CA4. The sequence goes on along the minus strand of NZ_JAIUHK010000013.1, from coordinate 88,388 downwards.
CGCGTCTCCAATGCCGAGCATCTGGCGATGAGCGAAGACTGCGGCATCGTCAACCTCTCGCATTTCTCCATGTACGACGTCGAAGGGCCCGACCATGTCGCGCTACTCGAGTGGCTGTGCGCGGCCAAGATCGGCGGCGACAACAATATCGGCAAGGGCATCTACACCCATTTCCTCGACGAGGAGGGCATGGTGCGCGCCGACTTCACGGTGATCCGCATGGCCGATCGCTGCCGGGTTATCGACGGCGCCGACGCCGGCCCGCGCGACTTCCGCTACATGCAGCGCACCGCGCAGGACAAAGGTTTCGATGCCACCGTCACCGATGTGACGGAGAAATACGTCACCATCGGTATCTGGGGACCGAATGCGCGCACGACCCTGCAGAAGGTGGTCGAGGATCCGAACGGGCTGACGCCGGAGAATTTCCCCTTCGCCGCGATCAAGCCGATCAAGATCGGCGGCAAGGACGTCACTGCGTTCCGCATCTCCTATGTCGGCGAACAGGGCTGGGAACTGCATATGCGCTACGAGGATGGGCTGGCCGTCTGGGACGCGCTGCGCTCCACCGGCGTCATGCCGTTCGGCGTCGAGACCTACGCCAACACGCGCCGCATGGAAAAGAGCCTCAGGCTGCAGAACGCCGATCTCTTGACCGAGTACAACCTTATCGAGGCCGACCTCGCCCGTCCGAAGGTCAAGGAGAACGATTTCTGCGGCAAGGCCAAGCACCTGGAATATCGTGCCCGCGCGCATCAGCCGGCGATGCTGTGCACGCTGGTGATGACTGAGAACACCGATTCCAAGGGCGTCGCGCGCTATCCGGTCGGCACCATGCCGGTGCAGGATCCCGCGACCGGCGAGACGCTGGTCGACGAGCTCGGCCGCCGCTCCTTCACCACTTCGGTCGCCTACGGCCCAACCATCGGCAAGAATATCGCGCTTGCCTATCTGCCCTGGGCCTTCTGCCAGGAAGGCCGCAAGCTGCAGGTCGAGTATTTTGGTGAGACCTATCCGGTCAAGGTGGCCGGTGTCGGTTACAAGCCGCTCTACGACCCGGAGAACCTCAAGCCAAGGAGCTGACGACCGGCGATAGCGGCAACTGATCGGAAAAGCCTTGGCGTTGCTCGGAAGGCCTTCGTGCTTGGCTTGATGTACAGGCGGCCAGCGGCTTATGTGGCCCGATCAGAAGCCCGCGAAAGCTACGTGTCCCATGCGCATCCTCTCCGACGCTTTCATTCCCGAACTGCCCAATCGCTACAATGGCAAGGTGCGCGAAAATTACGATCTGCCGGACGGGCGCCGCATCATCATCGCCACCGATCGTCTGAGCGCGTTCGACACGATCCTGGCCTCGATCCCATTCAAGGGGCAGGTCCTCACGCAGACGGCGCGCTACTGGTTCGAGGAAACCGCCGACATCTGCCCCAACCATGTGCTGGAATATCCCGACCCCAATGTCGTCGTCGGCAGGCGGCTCGACATGCTGCCGGTCGAGATCGTGGTGCGCGGCTATCTGGCGGGGACCACCAGCACCTCGATCCTGACCAAATACAGGAAGGGCGAACGGAGCTTCTACGGTCACACCTTTCCCGATGGGCTGCGCGACAATGAAAAGCTGCCCCAAGCGATCATCACCCCGACCAGCAAGGCCGCCAGCGGCGGCCATGACGAGCCGCTGTCGGAGGCCGAGATCATCGAACAGCGGCTGCTTACGCAGGCGCAGTGGGACACCGTATCGCGTTATGCGCTGCAACTGTTCGCTCGCGGCCAGCAGCGCGCCGCCGAGCGCGGCCTGATCCTGGCCGACACCAAATATGAATTCGGCACCGCGCCGGACGGCGCCATCGTACTTGCGGACGAAATCCACACGCCTGACAGCAGCCGCTACTGGATCGCGCAGAGCTATAACGAGGCGTTCGCAAGCGGCGGGCGGCCGCAGAGTTTCGACAAGGATTTCGTCCGCTCATGGGTGTCAGCGCGGTGCGATCCCTACAACGATCCGATCCCGCAAATTCCGGACGAGATCGTCAACCAGGCCTCGGCGATCTACATCCAGGCCTATGAAGCGATCACGGGCGCCAAATTCGTGCCCGACCTTTCGGGAGATACGGTGCTGGAGCGCATCCGTTCGAATCTCGCGCGATATTTTTAAAAGATCCACGCCGGCGGAAATCCAACGCCGGGAAATTCCCGGCTTTTGCGCGCGGCGATTTTCGCCTAACCTTCCTCCATGTCCGCCTATGCCCGCGCAAGGCATATCGTCTCAGCCGGTGCCGCCGCCCTGGCGCTGGCGCTTTGGCTGACGCCGGCAGCTTCTCCCGCCGAACCGGTCGATGTCGAGCTGGTGCTGGCGGTCGATGTCTCGCTTTCGATGTCGCCGGCCGAGCTGGAGATCCAGCGTCACGGCTACGCCGCGGCGCTGACGCATGACAACGTGCTGAAGGCCATCGCCGACGGCGCCTATGGCAAGATCGCTGTCACCTATGTCGAATGGGCGGGCACGACCTGGCAGCGCGTCATCGTGCCGTGGACGGTGATCGCCAATCGCGACGATGCCGAGAAGGTGGTGGCGCATCTCAATGCCCGGCCGCCGGACAGCGCCCGGCGGACCTCGATCTCCGGCGCGCTGAGCTTCGGCAGCGATCTGTTCGCCGAGAGCGGTTTCCAGGGTACGAAGCGGGTCATCGACGTTTCCGGCGACGGGCCCAACAACCAGGGCGCGCCGGTCAATCTCACGCGCGACGAGGTGGTCAAGCAAGGCATCACCATCAACGGGCTGCCGTTGATGACGCGTGGCGGGTTCAGCGGCGCCTTCGACGTCGAAAATCTCGACCGCTATTACAGCGACTGCGTCATCGGCGGACCAGGCGCCTTCATGATCCCAGTCAATGACTGGACGCAGTTTCCCGAAGCGATCCGCCGCAAGCTGGTGCTGGAGCTTGCCGGCCCGGCTTCACCGCAATGGGCGGCCGAAGAGGCAGCGCACCCGCCGGTCGTACTCGCCGACGACGGGCCGGCAGCAGACTGCCTGGTGGGCGAGAAGATGTGGCGCAACCGCGGCTGGGGCACGCCGTGAGCAATCGAGAAGCCCCTCAAGGAGAACCATCGTCCGGTGCGGCTTCTGCTTCATTGACAAGCCTTTTGGGGTCTGTGAGACAATTCGGGCTCACCATAAAAGGGGAACCACAATGAAAAGAACCTCCATTTTCGCGGCGGCGCTGACCGCGGCCGCCGTGCTTAGCGCGCCGGCGATGGCGGCGACGTCGTTGACCATCGGCATCAGCGGCTGGACCGGTTTCGCGCCGCTGACTTTGGCCAAGCAGGCCGGGCTTTTCGAAAAGCACGGGCTCGACGTCACGCTCAAGAAAGTGCCGCAGGCGAGCCGTCCACTGGCCATCGCAAGCGGTGACCTGCAATGCGCGGCGACCACCGTCGAGACCTGGATGGTGTGGAACGCCAGCGGCGTCACCACTAAGCAGATTTTCCAGCTCGACAAATCCTACGGCGCCGACGGCATCGTCGTGCGCAACGACATCAAGAGCGTCGCCGATCTCAAGGGCAAGAACGTCGCTTCGTCCGCGCCTGGAACCTCGCCCTATTTCCTGCTTGCCTGGGTGCTGAATAAGAACGGCATGTCGACCAAGGACGTCACCATCGTCAACCTGGAGCCGGATGCGGCGGCGCAAGCCTTTCTCGCCGGCCAAAACGATGCCGCAGTCACTTACGAGCCCTTCATCTCCGCCGTGCGCGACAAGGCCGACCAGGGCCACATCCTGGCGACCACGCTCGATTATCCGATGGTGATGGATACGGTCGGCTGCACGCCGGACTTCCTTAAGGCCAATCCCGATGCCGCCAAGGCCCTCGCCGACAGCTATTTCGACGCGCTCGACATGATCAAGAAGGATCCGCAGAAATCCTATGAGATCATGGGCGCCGACGTGAAGCAGTCGGCCAAGGAGTTCGAGGCTTCGGCCAAGTATCTGAAATGGGCCGACAAGGCGGAGAACAAGCAGTTCTTCACCAAGGAGTTCCAGGACTTCTCCAAAACGGCCGCCGAGCTCCTGCTGCAGATGGGGCTGATCAAGGAAGCGCCCGACGTGACGACGCTCGCCGACACCAGCGCGGTCGCCAACTGATCGCGCATCGCCGGATCGGTGGCGCCCGGCCGCCGATCCCTCCTCTCATGGACTTTTCCTGATGCTGCGTCCCTTGCATCCCGTTGCGCCGGGCACGCGAACCGCGCTCGGCATCGCCTTCTTTGTGCTGTTCGTCGCGTTCTGGGCGTGGATCACGCTAGGCGGCCACGTGAACCGGATCTTTCTCGCCGATCCGCTGTCGATGCTGAAGGACGGCTGGCGGCTGCTCGTCGAAGACCGGTTCTGGCTCGATATCCTGATCACGATCTGGCGCGTCTTCGGCGGCTTCGTGCTTGCGTCGATCTTCGCGGTGCCGATCGGCATCGCTATGGGCGCCTGGAAGCCGGTCGAAGCCTTCCTCGAACCGTTCGTTTCCTTTGCGCGCTACCTGCCGGCGTCGGCATTCATTCCGCTGCTCATCCTGTGGGCCGGCATCGGCGAACTCGAAAAGCTCCTGGTTATCTTTGTCGGCTCGGTGTTCCAGATCATCCTGATCGTCGCGGTCAAGGTCGGCAGCACGAGGCGGGACTTGGTCGAGGCAGCCTATACGCTGGGTGCGACCGACAACGGCATCGTCAAGCGCGTCATCATGCCGGCCAACGCGCCGGAGATCGCCGAAACGCTGCGGCTGGTGCTGGGCTGGGCCTGGACTTATGTGATCGTCGCCGAGCTGATCGGCTCGTCGTCAGGCATCGGCTACATGATCATCAACAGCCAGTCGCGGTTGGCGACGGGGCAGATCATCTTCGGCATCATCGTCATCGGGCTGATCGGGCTTCTGTCCGATTTTGCCTTCAAGGCGCTCAACCGCTGGCTCTATCCTTGGAGCCTGGCATGAGCAAGCTTCTGATCGAGCGCGTCTCGCGGACCTTTGCCGGGGTCGGGGGCGGGCAACCGGTGCAGGCGCTGCAGCCAGTAGACCTCGCGGTCGCGGCCAATGACTTCATCACCATCCTCGGGCCATCCGGCTGCGGAAAGTCGACACTGCTCAGGATCGTCGCGGGACTGGAGGCGCCGAGTACCGGCCGCGTGCTGCTCGACGGTAAGGCGGTCACAAGGCCGGGCCCGGACCGCGGCATGGTGTTCCAGTCCTACACCCTGTTTCCCTGGCTCACGGTTGCCGAAAACATCGGTTTCGGCCTGCGCGAGCAAGGCCGGCCCGAGCGCGAGCGCAACGAGATCGTCGCCTCTTATATCGATCTCGTCGGTCTGAGGGGTTTCGAGAACCATTGGCCCAAGCAGCTGTCGGGCGGCATGCAGCAGCGCACGGCGATCGCGCGGGCACTGGCCAACGATCCCGAAATCCTGCTGCTCGACGAACCGTTCGGCGCGCTGGACAACCAGACGCGCGGGCTGATGCAGGAACTGCTGCTCGGCATCTGGGAGCGGCGCAAGAAGACCGTGCTGTTCGTCACCCACGACATCGAGGAGGCGATCTTCATGGCGTCGCGGGTGATCGTGATGAGCGCCCGGCCCGGCCGCATCAAATCGGACGTGCCGGTCGACCTGCCGCATCCGCGCTACTACACGCTGAAGACCAGCCCGGAATTCTCCGCGCTGAAGGCGCAACTCACCGAAGACATCCGCATCGAGGCGATGCGGACAGCGCAGACGCAGTCCGCCTAGACGACTGCGCCTCTGCCTGCTTAAGCCGCCAGCAGTTGCTTGCGGTCGACGCGCTCCTGCTGCGGCGAGCGCGCATAGAGCTCGCGGTAGCATTTGGAGAAATGCGAGGCGGAGACAAAGCCGCAGGCGACGGCCACTTCGACCACCGGCATCGACGACTGGATGAGCAGGTGCCTGGCGCGGTCGAGCCGGATCTCCAGGTAGTAGCGGGCAGGCGAGCGGCCCATTTCGGTGCGGAACAGGCGCTCGATCTGCCGGCGGGACAGATCGACATGGTCGGCGATCTCGATCAGCGACAACGGCTCGGCAAGATTGGCTTCCATCAGCTCGATAATGGTGAGCACCTTCGAGTTCTGAACGCCGAGGCGGGCGCGCAGCGGCAGGCGCTGGCGGTCGGTCGGGCTGCGCACACGGTCGGTCAGCACCTGCTCGCAGACGCGATTGACGAGGCTCTCGTCGAAATCGTCGCCGATCAGCTTCAGCATCATGTCGAGCGCGGCGGTGCCGCCGGCACAGGTGTAGACGTTCTGGTCGACCTCGAAGAGGTCGGCAAAGACATTGGCCTTCGGGAATGCCTCGGAAAAGCCCGGCAGGTTCTCCCAATGGATGGCGCAGCGCTTGTTGGACAACAGGCCGGCGGCGGCCAGGATATGGGCGCCGGTGCACAGGCCGCCGACGGCGACGCCGCGGTTGTATTCCTCGCGCAGCCAGGCGAAGGCCGATTTGTTGTGGTAGCGCTCGACATTGATGCCGCTGCAGACGATCGCCATGTTCGGCCGATCCGGCCCGGCCATCTTTTTGCGCTCTTCCTCGAGCGAGGTGTTGACGGCGCATTCGACGCCGTTCGAGGCGCGCACCGGCTTGCCGTCTATGCTGGCCAGCCGCCAGCGATAAGCTTCATAGCCGAGCATTCTGTTGGCCGAGCGCAGCGGATCCAGCGCCGTCGCGAAGGCGATCATCGTAAAATCGGGAATGAGGAAGAATACAAACGATCTCTTGATCGGATGCTTTACGGCATTCACGGGGAAACCTCACGCAGCCATGACGCGAACAGGATGTCGCGAACAGCATAGCGACAACAGGAAAAATCATTCCTGTCAATCGGGTAGGCGGCTAAGTGAAGATTAAATTTGCGACACGGGTCGCAAATGGGCAATTCGTGCAACTGCAGGGCGGCTCTTCGCCGACGTCAGGTGGCAATGCCCAAATGAAAACGCCGCCTCGGCAAGCCGGGCGGCGTTGGAATTCAGCATGCCGAATTGTCTCAGGCGACGAAGCCGAGGCGGGCAGCAGCCATGGCGCCGGTCTGGCCGGGCATGGTCTTGGCAAGACGCTGACGTTCCATAGCGGTTGTCAGGTTCATTTCACGGCGGGTGAACAGGCGGGCAAAGAGCTTCATCATCGTCTCCATTTGGTTGCTCAGACGGGTCGCCTTCGCTTAATGGAGTGGGGCAGCTCGTTTTGGCTGACGGTGATATAGGCTCAGTTCAGCAAAATCTAAATCGCAAAAGCGAAGCGCTTGATATGAAAAGCGACATGGCTTGCGACATCCTTGGGCAGCGTGCCCAAAATTTTCCATTATTTTCGGGGGGTTAATAGGTCTGTTAACCCGCTATGCGGATGGCTCATATGCGTCATGCAGCAGCCGCATGGCCGGAAAAGTGGTTTGAATACAAACAAAAAGCCGTAAACAAAAAGGCCTGCCGAGCTGACGCGGCAGGCCTTCAGAACTTCATACACACTCGATTACTTTGCTCCGGCCCAACTTCCGACACCGAGGCGCAAGCCGGTCTTGGCATCGGCGGCTTCCGGCCAGCCGATATCCTTCTGCAGTTCGATCGGCAGCGCATGGATGGCGCGTTCGGTCTGGTAGCGGGCGCGTGCCGCGCTGAATTCGGTCGCAAGCCGACCGATGGAAGACAAGATAGACATTTCTTTCTCCTCTATGCGGGCAGGGAGGGCGCCCGTCATTGCGTTAAACCAAGTCTGTTTCAGCTTCATTTCACGTCGATTGCAGGACTGTGTCAGGGTCGTTTCATGGCTGCTTTTGGCAGCATCCTGTATCGATCGAGTTGACTATGCGCCTGGAGTGATGTTCAATCAAACGAAATGGAATGATGGATTGCATCAGAAAATTTGAAGGCAGGCTGCCATGAACGCCCCGCTCAATCATCCTTTGCCGCTGCTTGACCTCGATGTGCTGCGCACCTTCGTGGCGATTGCCGAGACCGGCAGCTTCACCACCGCCGCCAATGCGGTGTTCCGCACGCCATCGGCCGTCTCCATGCAGATCAAGAAGCTGGAGGATATCCTCGGCCGTTCCGTCTTCGCGCGCGACGCGCGTTCGGTGACGCTGACCACGGATGGCGAGATGCTGCTCGGCTACGCGCGCCGGCTTTTGTCGATCAACCGCGAGGTGGTGTCGAAGTTCATCATCCCCGACATCGTGGGCGTGGTACGGCTCGGTTCCCCCGACGATTACGGCGAGCGTGTGCTGCCGCATGTGCTGAAGCGCTTCGCCCAGTCGCATCCGTCGATCGCCGTCGACGTCACCATCGACCAGAGCATCAATCTGCGCCGGCGCATGGACGACCGCGCGCTCGACATCACGCTGCTCACCAATTCCTACAAGACCAGTGCGGTCGGCGCGGAGGTGCTTTTGACCGAGCCGATCGTGTGGGCCGGGGCCAAGGGCGGCTGCGCGCATCTGCGCGAACCGCTGCCGGTGTCGCTGTGGGAAGAAGGCTGCGCCTGGCGGGCCGGCGCCCTGGAAGCGCTTGGACGCGAGGGCCGCAACTACCGCATCGCTTATATGAGCGCCCACACGGCCGGCCAGCGTGCCGCGATCATGGCCGACCTCGCGGTGGCGCCGCTGCCGAAGTCCTTCCTCGGCGACGAGATGGTCTCGCTGGGCGCCAAGGACGGCATGCCCGAGATCGGCACCTACAACCTTGCCATGGTGGTGGCGCCCGATGCGAGCGCGCCGGTGAAGGCCGTGGCCGACCACATCCGGGCGACGTTCGAACTGTTCCGCGAGACCGGCAAGTTCTGAGCTATTCAGCCGCCGGTGCGGGCCGGGCTGCGAAATCAGCCTTTGTCCTGCGCCGGGCGCGAGTCCGGAGGGCTGCGGGAACGCTGAGAAAGTCGACGATGCTGTCGCGCGCGCGGCGCGCCTCGGGCATCTCGATCAGCGGCCAGACGTGGAACATGCCTTCCTCATAGACCACGTCCACCTCGACGCCGGCAGCGCGCGCGCGTTCGGCGAAGATGAGATTATCTGGTGTCAGCATGTCGCGTGAACCGGTCAGCAGCAGCGTCTTCGGCAGCACGGACAAGTCGCCGTAAAGCGGGCTGATGTGCCAGTCGTTGCGGTCGAAACCGGCGCTGTAGAGCCGCACCGCTTCCAGCCCACCCGGAATGCCCAGCCATGGATCCTGCCGCTCGGCCTCGAAGACTTCGGGATTTGCAAGCGAAACGTCGAGACCGGGCGAGATCAGTACATGATGCGACGGTGCCGGCAGGCCTTCCTCGGCCGCCATCATGGTCAGCACGACCGCCATGTTGCCGCCGGCGGAATCGCCCATGAAGATGATGTCCTCGGCCTCGGTCTCATCGAGCATGCGGCGGTAGACGTTGCCGACCATGCCGAACATGTCATGGAAATCGTGCTCGGGCGCTATTGGGTAGATCGGCACGGTGATGCCGAAACCGAGACGCTCGGCCATCTCGGCGATCAGCCCCCAATGGTAGGAGGTGATCTGAAAAACGTAAGCGCCGCCATGCATGTAGAGGATGCGCCGGCGCTCGCCCGCCTTCGGCGCGATCTCATAGACGGGAAAGCCGTCGATTTCGGTCTCGGTGATGTCTACCCGCGCCTTGAGCAAGGCCGGCGGATGATGGTCTTCGGTCTTGCGGGCGTAGGCGATCCAACGGTGCAGGTTCTCGGGACTGGAAAACGCCTTCTTGCGGCTGTGCCTGAGAACGAACGAAACGAGACGGCTTTTCAAGCTGGGCATGCGGATACACGCATTTCGGCAGAGCCGACTAAGAGAGTTCCCCCGCTATTCCAAGATTGTACCTCAGTTAAAAATGTCAAGGTTTAGCCGCTGGCGCATCGGCGTTGCGACGGTGGGAGTTCCTTGTTTGCGCGATTCGAACGGAAGGCTACGGCTGCGTCGCCGAGCCCAACCGCTGCGCACTTCTCCCGGCATTGCTCCAGCGCAGCGCCGCGCGCAGTTTGTTGTCGCCGGCAGCCAGGGCCGTATTGCGGCCCCGGCGCTTGCCGAGCAGCTTGCATTTGTCGGCGAAGGTCATCAGCGCGGCGTGCCTAGAAGCAGCGCGTGAAGGGCTGCCTGCGGGTCGCTCGGCGGCGAGGCCGGCCAGCCGATATCCTTCTGGACATGCGCCGGCAGATCGTTGAGCGCGCGGATCGCCTTGTTCCTGGCATGAGCCTGCCTGATGGTGACACCGAAGCGGCTGAGATTTCCAAACATCGACATTTTCATCTCCCTTGAAGAGCGTGGCAGCCGAAGTTGCATGTCTTTGTCCCAAAGCCGCGAAGCGCTTTTGGGCGATGTGCATAATCTTCAGCCGCCATGCGATGGCCGCTAAATGCGTCACGCATGTATCGGGTCGATTTCGCGAAAACAGCGTTTCGGTTTCGAGATCCCGCGGATCCGGAAACATTGCATTCAAATGATTGGGCAGACCGGCGCGCCCGTTTCAATCCGAATAGCTGCCATCGGTGGTTGACAGAGGCGAGCGGCTGCATTGTTATTGTGCAATGCGGCGTGGGGTATGTGCATCGCAGCATGATGCGATACGGGTCAGGGCATCGTGACGAGCATACATAGTATCCAATATCTGCGCGGCCTCGCCGCCTGCGCGGTCGTTTGCTTTCACGTCAGCGAGCAGTTCGGCGGTCCGCTCGACGTCGGGGCGGCCGGCGTCGACATCTTCTTTGTCATCAGCGGCTTCATCATGTGGGTGACGACGGCCGGCAGGCCGGCCGATCCCTGGCGTTTCATGGGACGCCGGATCACCCGCATCGTGCCTCTCTACTGGATCGTCACGCTGCTGACCGCGGCGGGCATCGTGCTCAAGCCGCAATTCTTCTACGGCCATTTCTTCAGTGTCCCGAATTTCCTGGGCTCGCTGTTCTTCCTGCCGGTCCTGCAGGAGGGCGCGCTGCATCCCATCGTCATACAGGGTTGGACGCTTTGCTATGAAATGATGTTCTATCTCGTTTTCACGCTTGTCCTGTTCCTGGGCGAGCGGTGGCGGTTCGGCGTTCTCACCGGCGCGCTTGTCGCCATCGTCGCGCTGCATTTCGTCCTTCCGGCCGGATATGCGCATGCCTTCACCGATCCCGTCGTGATCGAGTTCGCGGCCGGCGTCGTTGTCGGGCGCTTGTGGTTGCAAGGTGCCAGGCTGCCGCTCGGGGTGGGGCTGGCGATGGCTGGCGCGGGATTTCTTCTCCTTGCGGCCGGCCCACTATTCGATGCCGATTTGCCGCGTGCCTTGCGCTGGGGACTTCCGGCCGCATTGATCGTGGCGGGCGCGGTTTTTGCCGAGCGGGCGCGGCCGTTCAAGCCGGCTGCCTTGCCCACATTTCTCGGCGATGCGTCCTATTCGATCTATCTGTGGCATGTCGTGGTCGGCGTCCTGACGACTGGCGTCGTCTTGAGGACCGGCCTGCCGGCAGCGTTGCAGCCGGCGTCGATCCTGGTCGCCACGCTTGCCCTCTCGGCGATGCTCTATCTGATCGTTGAAAAACCATTGATCGGGCTGCTGCATCCGCAACGTCCCAAGAGCGCCGTCAAGGCAACCAACGCCGCGGCCGCAGGGGCCGCGGAATGAGCTGAAACGTTAGATCGGGATGACGTTTCGTTGACTCGCCATCCTGATCTAACTCTTTGTTGGAGCAGGATCTTCTCCGAAAACCGGTTTCCACTTTTCGGGATCATGCTCTAGCCGCGGCCGCGCCGTGCCGCGCGTTCCTCGCGCGAACGCCGGCGAGGGGCGGCATCGCCGGCGGCGCCGTCCTCGCCCACCGTCTTGCGCGGCGGCAGCTTCACCGCGGCCGCCAGCTTGGGGAAGGGGTCGACCTTGTTCGGCAACGCCATGGCGTAGACGAAGTGCTCCTGGAATTTCGGCTCAAGCGCCGTCTCGATCTTCTCGATCCTGCTCACCGTCTCCTCGATCTCGCGCCGATAGCCGCGATTGAGCAGCGCCATGCGCGCGCCGGCGCCGGCGGCGTTGCCGACGGCCGAGACCTTGTCGAGGTCGCAATCCGGGATGAGGCCGAGCACCATGGCGTATTTCGGATCGATGAAGGAGCCGAAGGCACCGGCGAAATGGATGCGGTCGACATGGTCGGTGTGCTGCTTTTCCATCAACAGCTTGGTGCCGGCATAGAGCGCCGCCTTGGCAAGCTGGATGGCACGCACATCGTTCTGGGTGATGGTGATCTTCGGCTCGCCCTCCTTCAGCACGTAGGAGAAGGTGCGGCCGTTCGGCACAATGCGCGGCGAACGCATGCCGAGCGATCCGTCGACGACGCCGTCCTCGGAAATGATGCCCGACAGGTACATCTCGGCGATCACTTCGATGATGCCCGAACCGCAAATGCCGGTGACGCCGGTCGCCTGCACGCTTTCGGCGAAGCCCGGCTGATCCGACCACAGCTCCGAGCCGATGACGCGGTAGCGCGGCTCGAGCGTGTCCGGATCGATGCGCACGCGCTCGATAGCGCCGGGCGCCGCGCGCTGGCCGCCGGAGATCTCAGCACCCTCGAAGGCCGGGCCGGTAGGCGAGGAGGCCGCGACGACGCGCGCCGAGTTGCCGAGCACGATCTCGGCGTTGGTGCCGACGTCGACGATCAGCATCATTTCGTCCTGGCGATGCGGCCCTTCCGAAAGGGTTACGGCGGCAGCATCGGCGCCGACATGGCCGGCAATGCAGGGCAGCATATAGAGGCGCGCGCCCTGGTTGAGCTTCAGGCCGATGTCGGACGCCTTGATGCGCACGGCGCCGGAGACGGCAAGCGCGAAGGGCGCGCCGCCGAGCTCGGTCGGATCGATGCCGAGGAACAGATGATGCATGATCGGATTGCCGACGAAGACGGAATCCAGGATGTCGGCGCGCTGGACGTTGCCTTCGGCGCAGACCTTGTCGACGAGGCCGGATACCGCCTCGCGCACCGCGACCGTCATGCCTTCGCGGCCGTCCGGGTTCATCATCACATAAGAGACGCGGCTCATCAGATCCTCGCCGAAGCGGATCTGCGGATTGGACGTGCCGGAAGATGCGGCGACGCGGCCCGACAGCAGCGACACCAGATGCATGGCGATGGTGGTCGAGCCAATGTCGCAGGCAAGGCCGTAGGCTTCGTTCTTCAGGCCGGGCCACAGCGCGATGACGCGCGCGATGTCGCTGTCGGCATCCTTGTGGATGGCAGCGGTGGCCGTCCAGTTGCCCTTGCGCAGGATGCCCTGCACCTGCGGCATGAGATAGAAGTCGAATTCGAGATTCTTGAAGCCCCAGTCCTTCATCAGGGCGATCTTGAGCCGGTCGAGATCGCCGAGGGGCTTGTGCATGTCGGGCTCCTCAATCTCGACATAGCACATGCGGATCGCCGTATCGCGGGCGATCACCCTGGTGTCGGCGTCCTTGCGGATGGTCTGCGCGTTGATGACCGTGTCCTGCGGCACATCGATGACGAGGTCGCCGAGGATCTGCGTCGAGCAGGAGAGGCGACGCCGCTCGGGCAGACCGCGCACGCGCTCGTAGCGTTCTTCCTTGGCGCCCTTGGGCGAGATGTGGTCATTGGACGAGACGATCTTGTGCTTGGCGAAATTGCCTTCCTGCACTTCGATCTGGCAGCGCCCACAAGTGGCGCGGCCACCGCACACGCTTTCGACATAGACGCCGAGCTGGCGCGCCGCATCGAGGACCGGCGTGCCGACCGGGAACCGGCCGCGCTTGCCCGACGGCATGAACAGGACGAGCGGATCGGTGATGTTGGGGGGAGGATTCATGCTGGCATGTGTCTCGATGGCAATTGCCGATGCCGTTTAACGGATCGTTTTACTATTGGGCGGAGAGTCCGTTGGTCCAGGGGCCAACCATGTCGGATCTGCTGCTCTCCGCCATCTTCACCGCGTTCACCATGGTGCGCGTGATCAAGGGCTCGTGGCTGCGCAATCCGCAATACCTCGCCACCGGGATTGTCGGCGCGATTGTCGGTGCGCTGCTGCTGCACGCGTACTGGCCCGCCCATGACGATGATTTCATCGTCGGCGGCGTGACGGGCATCTTCGGATCGTGGGCGGGAATGGCGTTGTTCGACGCCATATCGGGCGTGGTCTGAACGCAAAGCAGAGCTGTCCGAGCGCATCCGCGATGCGATCGGACCAGCATTGTTTGCGGTGGGGCTCACGGTTGCGCGCTTACCCCCTGGCCATGCGGGCTTCGCGGCCGCCGCGGCGACGGCCGCCATTGCCGTTGCCTTCGCCGGGCGCATTGACGGCTGTTGGAGCCGCAACCGCTTGGCCGCCTTCGGCCGGCTTGTAATCCTTGTAGGTGCGGATCCAGTTGGTGCAGTTCTCGTCGGTGCCGTTGAGCACATTGGCGCCGCGCACGGCTTCCATCTCCTGCGGCCGGACCGGGTTCATGATTGCCGAGGTCATGCCGGCGCCGATCACCATCGGGATGAAAGCGGCGTTGATGCCGTGGCGGTGCGGCAGGCCGAAGGAGATGTTGGAGAGACCGCAGGTGGTGTTGACCTTGAGTTCTTCGCGGAGCCGCCGCAGCAGCGCGAACACTTGGCGTCCGGCATCGCCCAGCGCGCCGATCGGCATCACCAGCGGGTCGACGACGACGTCATGCGCCGGGATGCCGAAATCGGCGCAGCGCTCGACGATCTTCTTGGCGACGGCGAAGCGGACGTCCGGATCCATCGAGATGCCGGTCTCGTCGTTGGAGATGGCGACGACCGGGACGTTGTATTTCTTGACCAGCGGCAGGATGGCCTCGAGCTTTTCTTCCTCGCCGGTGACGGAGTTGACCAGCGGACGGCCCTTGGCGACCTTCAGCGCGGCCTCGATCGCGGCGCTGACCGAGCTATCGATCGACAGCGGCAGGTCGACGAGGCCCTGCACGATTTCCAACGTTTGCACGAGAAGCGCCGGCTCGGTGGCATTGGGGTCGACGGCTGTGACGCCGGCATTGACGTCGAGCATGGTGGCGCCGCAGGCGGCCTGCTCCAGCGCGTCCTTGATGACGGTCTCGAAATTGCCGGCCACCATTTCGGCGGCCAGCTTCTTGCGGCCGGTCGGGTTGATGCGCTCGCCAATCACGCAGAAGGGCTGGTCGAAGCCGATGACGATTTCTCGGGTCGCCGAGGCGACGATGGTGCGGGTCATGCAATCTCTCCGTCGGGATATAAAGACTTCTTTATATCGTTATCTGATTTGGTTCAAGTGAATGCGTGCCGTCCGCGCTCTTAGATTTTAAGTTCATGTGTGTCGTTGCACCAAACCGGTTCCCGCTTTGGGCGACATACATCAGTGCGCGGTCTTCACCATATCCACCTGGGTTTCGGTAATCTCGTCATGCAGTATGTGGTCGAGCCGTTCGGCGACGATCTGATCGTCGCGGCGGATCTCCCGTTTCCAGGGCTGGCGGCCTTTCAGCACGCCGGATTCATCGACGATCTCGGCGACATATTCCTCCTGGCGATAGGCCATCACATGGACGCCGGCGACGCCCGGGATTTCCTTCACCTCGTTGATGATGTCGATGCAGAGCTGCTTGCCTTCCTTCTTCTGATCCTGCGCGCCTTCCAGCCGCTTGATCACCGCATCGGGGATGTGGATACCCGGCACGTTGGAACGGATCCATTTCGCGGTCTTGGCGGAAGCGAGCGGGCCGACGCCGCAGAGCAGGAAGAGCTTTTCTGTGTGGCCGAGGTCGCGCGCCTTCTGCATGAAGGCTTTGAACATCGGCACGTCGAAGCAATACTGCGTCTGCGCGAACTGCGCGCCGGCGGCGATCTTCTTGCCGAGATGGATCGGGCGGAAGTCGTAGGGCGGCGCGAAGGGATTGACCGCGCAACCGAGGAAAACCTGCGGTGGCGTCGTCAGCTTGCGGCCGGACAGGAACTTGCCGTTGTCGCGCATGATGCGGATGGTTTCGAGCAGCGACATGGAATCAAGGTCGAACACCGGCTTGGCGCCGGGCTGGTCGCCGGCCTGCACGCCGTCGCCGGTGAGGCAGAGCATATTGGCGACGCCCATCGCGGCGCCGCCCAGCACGTCGCCCTGGATGGCGATGCGGTTCTTGTCGCGGCAGGCGATCTGCATGATCGGCGCGTAGCCCATGCGGGTGAGCAGCGCGCAGATGCCGACCGAGGACATGTGGCAGTTGGCGCCCGAGGCATCGACCGCGTTGATGGCGTCGACCCAGCCGTCGAAGATCTTGGCGCGGTTGTAGACGTCTTCCGGATCGGCGCTGTCGGGCGGGTTGAGCTCGGTCGTCACCGCGAACTCGCCGCGGCGCAGCACGCGCTCCAGCCGGCCGCGCGAGGTGTGGCCGGGCAGGGGCTCAAGCGGCAGGTGGATGCCGGCCGGGTTCTCGTCGCGCTGGTGGCGGACGCTCATGCTGAAGCTCCGGTGTTCTGCTGGTTCTGGGCGGCTTCACGCGCTGCGGCGGCCTGCGCCGTCACCCTAAGCCATGCCGAGGTTTCGCGCAGCGACTGATCGACCGGCTTCTGCACGGCCAGGATCTTGTCGCCATGCACCATGTTGCGCGAGCCCTCCCAGGCCTTGACCCAGACGCAAGGCATGTCTGGCTCGACCTCGCAATTGCCGTTGGCGCGCACGCCGCCGCAGGGGCCGTTGCGAAGCTGCTTCGGGCAGTTCATCGGGCACGACATGCCGGTCGACGACAGGATGCATTGACCGCACATACGGCAGTCAAACATGAAGCCCTTGACGCGCTTCTCGATGAATTTCACCGGGGCTTCGACCCGGCTGTAGCCGATGCCCTTCCACAGAGGATGCAGGAGCAGGAAGGCATCGGCGAACCGGCTGTAGAACCATTCGAGCAGTCGCGAGTGCCGGATGGACCAGAGTCTGACGGCAAAAGTGCGCTGGACGCGCCGCTGCGGCGACACGTCGGCGGGCTTGTAGTCGGATTTCGGCGCTGCCTTTTTGACCAAGGTGGCCTGGGTAACCGTCGGCTGCTCGTCAGACATTTTCTTTCCCGCCAGCCTTGACCAGAGCGACCAGCCGCTCGCGGTCATATTTCGCGTCGAGTTCCTGAGAGGCTTTCTCGACCTCGGCCTCGATGTCGTCGCCGACCGGAACCGGGTCGGCCTTGCGCCATTCCGCCAGATAGTCGTCGGTGCCGCCAGCGCCGGTGCGCATGGCGCACATGTCGATCGCCTCAGTGAAGCGCAGCGGCAATTCGCGCTTGGCGTTCTGCCGGCCCTTCTTGACGATGACCTGGGCTGGGATGTCGCGCCAGTAGACGACGATCAGATCGGCCATGAATTCTCAACTCCTCGAAGTCATGGAGCATTGCCGCATGCGTGGTTGAGCCGCTTGTTATGGGACGACGCGCGCGCCTTCAAAAGCGACGCTGGCCATGACGCAAAGCGAATGCTGGATTCGGTTGCCGGCTGATCACCAGACGCGCTTGGTCAGGCCGGTCCAGAGGTAGAACCAGATCGTCGGGTGATACCATTGCTTCGACGGTAGGCCCGGATCGATCGTTTCCAGTCTGCCGGCCAGCGCATTGCCGACCGCCTCGACGCATATATCGCGCGAAAAGGCGGCCTGCCGCAGCGCATAGCTGGCGATCGTGTCGCCGGTCTTTGGCCTGCCGCGTGCCTGCTTCAGCACGCCGCCGGTGTCGACGCCGGCATCGACCAGGTGAACGGTGGTGCCGAAATTCCCTCGATCGCCGCAGGCCAGCGCCCAGTAGCCGCCATTCATGCCGCGATATTTCGGCGCGATGCCGGCGTGATAGTTGAGCACCGGGCAAGGCATCTTTGCCAGCGTATCCTTCGACAGCAGCCTGCAGCCGGCAAGCAGCACGACGCCAGGTTTGATGCTGTTGATTTCTTTCAGGCATTCAGGCGCGTTGGCTGAAGGCACATGGATGATCGTCTGGCCCTGCCGCGGCTCGGTCGCAAGCTTCTCCTCGGTGATCAGTCTCTCGGCATGACCGGCCAGGAACCGCTTGCCGAGTCTCGTCAGCACCATCGTGCCGAGCTGGCCGATGGCCGAGATCCAGCCCTGGCGTCGCGCGCGGCCGATGAGCAGGCGCTTTTTGGATTCAGCGGATTCGAGGATGACGCTGACAGGACCGACGCGGTCGGCAAGCGCATTGACGATGGCCCAGATATGCGGGCCACCTTCAGTGACGACCACGATCGGTCGCGTACTCGATTCCGACGCTGCCACGGCAAGCACCCGCTATGAAAATCGGGCGCATGCTATGCGGAGCGGGTTAATCCTTGGTGTGCCCAAGACCCTCAGTCAGGTGTTTCAGCGCCCGGTTCAGCGCTTGAATTCCATGATATCGAGCTTCGATTCGTAATAGGGCGCGGGGAATTCGATGCGCCATTCGCTGGCGCTGTTGCGAAAGGCGTAGCCGACCTGGTCGCTTTCGGGGCCGCTGCCATAGGGCTTGGCCTTGTCGTCATTGACCGAGAACGAGCCGAGATAGATGGCGCGTTTCTCGTTGTCGTCGAAGAAGCGGCCGGTTGTGCGCTGCGAGCCGCTGACCTTGGTAAGCCGCCAGCCGGAGCCGTCGTCGGTCACCTTGCACTTGAACCAACCATAGATGACGAGCGGGCTCAGGCCGCCTGCCTTGATGGTGCGGCACTTCCAGTTTCCCGTGAGGTCCTTGCCGGAGAAGGCGACAAGTGGCTTGGCGAGCAGGTCATCCAACTGCTTGACCTCCGACGGATTGCCGGCTTTTGCCTCCTCGAGGGCCGCCTTGCGCGTCTCGCCGTATCTATCCAGTCGCGTCTTGTCGGCGGCGGTGATCAGCTTCTGCACTTCGCCGTCGGCATGGGCGGGCAAGGTGAGGGCGATGAGGCCGAGGGCGGCAAAAAGCAGGCGAGGCGTCATGAAATGTGTTTCCTCAATCAATGGCTGGAACAGTTTTTCCATCGCTGGCGCACAACTTACCGGTTCGCCATCGCCTGTCATCCATGCTTAACAGCGTGAGCTCGAAAAATGGCGGTTTGATCGATGCGGATATTGCTCACGGGATCGTCCAGCTGGCTCGGCGGCGCGCTCAAGCCGAGGCTCGAAGCGCTCGGCCATGAGGTGGTCGGTCTCGATCCGGTTGCCTCGGCGCGTACGCAAGTCGTCGGCTCGATCGCCGATCGCGAGCTGGTCTTCGGAACTGTCCGCGACAATCGCATCGAGGCCATCATTCACAGCGGCGCGCTGCACAAGCCGAACATCGAGCATAATGAGAATACGGCCTTCGTCGCGGCCAACATCCAGGGGACGCTGAACCTGCTCGACGCGGCGGTTGCCTGCGGGTCGAGCGCTTCGTCTTCACCTCGACGACGTCGCTGATGATCTCGCAGGCGATCCGCGCCGGTTTCCAGGGCGGCGCGCGCAAGGCCGCCTGGCTTACGGAGGAGATGTCGCCGGAGCCGCGCAACATCTACGGCGTGACCAAACTTTCCGCCGAGCATCTGTGCCGCCTTTACAATCTTCAGCATGGACTGCCGGTCGTGGTGCTGCGCACGGCGCGCTTCTTTCCCGAAGCGGACGACCCGCATGCGATCGAGCAATCGGACGCCAACACCAAGGCCAACGAATTGCTGTTCCGGCGGCTGACGGTGGAGGATGCGGCCGAGGCCCATGTCGCGGCGTTGGACAAGGCGCCGAGCTTGGGCTTCGATATCTTCATCGTCTCGGCGCCGACGCCGTTCCGGCCGCAGGATTGCGCCGAGCTGATCGCCGACGCGCCGGCCGTGGTGGCGCGCTATTTTCCGGAATATCCGCGCCTTTTTGCCAAGCAGGGCTGGACGATGTTCTCTTCGATCGACCGCGTCTACGACCCGTCGCGGGCGAGGGAGAGGCTGGGCTTCGTCTGCAGGACCAGCTTTGCTGACGTGCTTGCGGCGCTGGAGCAGGCCTGAAGGTTAGGCGTCTCGTGCAGCGCCCTGCGCCGCCCGCGCCAGTTCGCCGGTCAGGTCGCCATAGCCGGTCGAGCGGCGCTCATAGGTGAGGCCGAGCATGACGGCGGCTTTCTCGGCGACCTTATCGAGCTCCGGGTCGTCGGTCTGGGCGAGATAGATCAGCTTCTCGTAGTTGCCGAAATAATCCTTGATCAGCTCGGGATGCCGGTCGAGGCCGAGCGGCTTGATGAAGAAGGCCTCGAACTGGCGACAGAGGAAGTCGGTCATGTAGAACGACATCATGTCGTCATCGGCCACCTTCGCATAGGCGTCCATGCCCTGGTAGAAGGCAAAGCAATGCGGTCCGGCCATGCGCTCGACGCCGTGCTTCTCGATGACGCGGTCGAGCAGGCCGCCGGTTCCGCAATCGGCGTAGCCGACGAAGATGCGCTGGTAGCCTTCGGCCTTGGCTTTCTCGATCGCCTTGTCCATCGCCGGGGCGATGCGGTCCGGATAGAAATGGAACTCGGCCGGCAGGCAGGTCAGCTCGAGATGGTCGAGCTTTAGCCGTTGCTTGACGGCCAAAACTTCGCGCGCAATCATCCCGCAGGCGATGACGAGCAGCCTGTCTGTTTGATTCGGTTCCGTTTTTTGCGTCTTGACCAAGTCGGGCCGGCTTTCGCTGCGGGGCTTAATATCTGTCGAGGGAGACACCGTCCATGAAACTGCTACGCATCGCGCCGATTGCCATCCTGGCCTGCGCGCTTGCACTCACCGCCTGCGCCAACACCATCCGGGGCGTCGGCAAGGATGTCAAATCGACGGCAAGGGCGGTCAAAGACACCGTCAACTGATCGGCAGCCTCGCCTATCATCTGGGAACAAAAAAGCCGCGCTGCAAGGCGCGGCTTTTCTTGTCGGTCCATCCTGATGCCCTGGGTCAGGCGGAAGCGCGAACGTTGTGCTTGCGCTTCATGTAATCCTTGGCCGTCTCCACCGCCACCGCGGCGTCGCGGCAATAAGCGTCGGCGCCGACGGCCTTGCCGAATTCCTCATTGAGCGGCGCGCCACCGACCAGCACGACATAGTCGTCGCGGATGCCCTTTTCCTTCATCGTGTCGATGACGACCTTCATATAGGGCATGGTGGTGGTGAGCAGGGCCGACATGCCGATGATGTCGGGCTGGTGCTGCTCGATGGCGTCGAGATACTTCTCGACCGCGTTGTTGATGCCGAGATCGATGACGTCGAAGCCGGCGCCTTCCATCATCATGCCGACGAGGTTCTTGCCGATGTCGTGGATGTCGCCCTTGACGGTGCCGATCACCATCTTGCCTTGCTTCGGCGCGCCGGTGGCGGCGAGCAGCGGACGCAGGATGGCCATGCCGGCCTTCATGGCGTTGGCCGAGAGCAGCACTTCCGGCACGAACAGGATGCCGTCGCGGAAGTCTTCGCCGACGATGCGCATGCCTTCGACCAGCGCTTCGGTAAGCACCTTGTAGGGCGCCCAATTACGCTCGAGAAGGATGTTGGTGCCTTCCTCGATTTCCTCCTTAAGCCCGTCATAGAGGTCGTCATGCATCTGCTGCACGAGTTCCTCGTCGGAAAGCTCGGAAAGGATGATCTCGTCGTCGGACATTTTTCTCGGGCTCCTTGCTGCTCGGAATGACTGCGGCAGCCTAAAAATCGATGCGCCAATACCTAACCCGCGAGGGCAAGCTAGCCATAGCTGATTTGCGACTTCCCGCAAAAGGAAAGCGACTGAAAAATTGGCGCTTTTCTTGTCGATTTTGCGACAGGCGTTGGCGCTGGCTGGCCGTTTCCAATAGGGTGCATGGCTACGATCCGGCAAGAAGCGGTGACGATGGGCCGCCCCAGCCAATTCAGGCCAAGTTATAGGAAGACGATCATGAGCGATAACGCGGCAGTCGAGCAGGAAGCGTCAGGTGGACGGCGCGGACGCGGCGCCAGCGGCGGCGCGGCGGCACGCCGGGCGGCCCGATCGGGCGGCGGCCCGGGCACCCAGCTCACCTACATCAAGCGCAAGATCAACGTCTATGAGGTCCTCAACGAGGAGGGGCTGGCGCTGATCGAGAAGAACACCGACACCGTGCTGGAAGAAACCGGCATCATCTTCCGCGATGACGCCGAGGCGCTGGCGCTGTGGAAAGAGGCAGGCGCCGACGTCAAGGGCGAGCGCGTGCACTTTCCCAAGGGCCTTTGCCGCTCGCTGTTGAAGACAGCCCCTTCGATCTACACCCAGCATGCGCGCAATCCGGAGCGCTCGGTGCAGATCGGCGGCAATGCAACCGTGTTTGCGCCGGTTTACGGCCCGCCCTTCGTGCGCGACCTCGACGGCAACCGCCGCTACGCGACGATCGAGGATTTCCAGAATTTCGTGAAGCTCGCCTATATGGCGCCGTCGATCCACCATTCGGGCGGCACGGTGTGCGAGCCGGTCGACGTGCCGGTCAACAAGCGCCATCTCGACATGATCTACGCGCATATTCGCTACTCGGACAAGCCGTTCATGGGCTCGGTGACGGCGCCGGAGCGGGCCGAGGACACGGTGGCGATGGCCAAGCTCGTGTTCGGCGACGACTTCGTCGAGAACAACACGGTGCTGACCAGCCTGATCAATGCCAACTCGCCGATGGTGTTTGACGAGACCATGCTCGGGGCGCTGAAAGTCTATTCGCGCCACAACCAGGCCTGCATCGTCACGCCCTTCATCCTGGCCGGCGCGATGAGCCCGGTGACGGTTGCCGGCACGCTGACGCAGGTGCTGGCCGAAGTGCTCGCCGGCGCCTCGTTCACCCAGCTGATCCGGCCCGGCGCGCCTGTGCTGTTCGGCACCTTCGCCTCGTCGATCTCGATGCAGTCCGGCGCGCCGACCTTCGGCACGCCCGAGCCGTCGCTGGTCTCCTATGGTGCGGCACAGCTCGCGCGACGGCTCGGCCTGCCATTCCGCACCGGCGGTTCGCTCTGCGCCTCGAAGGTCCCGGACGCGCAGGCAGCCTATGAGAGCGCCAACACGCTCAACTCGACCATCCTCGCCGGCACCAATTTCGTGCTCCATTCGGCGGGCTGGCTCGAGGGGGGGCTCGCCTCCTGCTACGAAAAATTCATGATGGACATCGACCAGCTCGGCATGCAGCAGAAGTTTGCCGAGGGCGTCGACCTGTCCGAAAACGGCCAGGCGATGGACGCCATCCGCCAGGTTGGCCCGGGCAGCCATTATCTCGGCTGCGACCACACCCAGGCGAATTTCCAGACGGCCTTCTACCGCTCCAGCATCGCCGACAACAATTCCTACGAACAGTGGCTGGCCGAAGGCGAGAAGACCGCCCCGCAGCGGGCCAATGAGCTTGCCCGCCGCTGGCTTGAAAGCTACGAGGCGCCGCATCTCGATCCGGCCATCGACGAGGCGCTGAAGGACTTCATCGCCAAGAGGAAGGGCTCGATGCCCGACGCCTTCACGTGAAAGGAGCCCGAGTCAGGCCGGGCTAAAGTCGCCAACATCATTCACAAGGAAGTCTGGCGGAGCGCGTTCTCCGATCCGGACCGGAAAGGATGACTTTTTCCCGCGGCACGGTCGAGGAGATTGCGGCCGCGCTCGCGGCCGACGGCCTGATCCTGCGCGGCGGTTTCAGCTTCGGCGACGATGAGATGGCGCCGGCCGGTCTTTCCGGCGCTCCAGCCAAATCGGTGCTGGTCATCGGGCAGGCGGGCGCGGCGCCATGGGCGCATTTCCGGCGCTGGCGGGAACGACAGGCGAGGGACATTGCCAACCCGCTCGACAGCTGGTCGCGCGAGCTGATCGGCGCGGTGGCGCAAGAATTCGGCGTCCGCGCCGTGTCGCCTTCAGACCGGCCCTATCTGCCGTTCCAGCAATGGGCGATGCGGGCTGAGGGGCTGAAACCGTCGCCGCTCGGCATCCTCATGCATCCGACCTATGGACTCTGGCATGCCTATCGCGGGGCCTTGCTGTTCGAGGACGACATTTCTCCCCCGGAAGCTCACGAAGCGATTCATCTTTGCGACACATGTGTCGCAAAACCCTGCCTGAAATCCTGTCCGGTGGACGCTTATTCGGTGGATGGCTTCGCGCACCAGGCGTGCCTGGTGCATGTGCGTGGCACGGATGGTGCACCCTGCCGCGCCGGGGGCTGCCTCGACCGCAACGCTTGTCCTTATGGCGCTAAGTATCGCTATCCGGCCCATGTCCAGGCTTTTCATATGGCGGCGTTCGCCGGACTGTAGGCATTCTTCCGAACCGCACGGAAACTTGACCGCGATCGAGAGGTTGCGGCTTGCCCTGCCGGGGGGCGCGGATATCTATCGCCTGGCAACCGGCGGAGCGCGCAATGACGAAGCAGGACATCGGGATCAAGACCCTGGACGGCACGGCGAAGGCACGGCTGTTTCGTCCAGCCGCGCCGGCCAAGGCTGGCGTCATCCTCTACATGGATATTTTCGGTCCGCGCCCGGCGCTCGACCAGATGGCCGAGCGCCTCGCGGAGCATGGCTATGCCGTGCTGGTGCCTGATCTCTTCTACCGCTATGCGCCCTATGGTCCGTTCGATCCCAAAACCGCCTTTGCCGAGGAAAAGACCAAGGCCCTGCTGTTGATCCTGAGCGGCGGCACGACGCAGGGCATGACCATCCGCGACGGCAGCGCCTTCCTCGATGCTCTGGCCGCCGAGGGGATCGCCGGACCTGTTGGCGTCGTCGGCTATTGCATGGGCGGCGCGCGGGCGCTGAACGCGGCGGCGAGCTATCCCGACCGTATCGCCGCCGCGGCGAGCTTCCATGGCGGCAATCTCGCCAGCGACGCGCCTGACAGTCCGCACCGCAAGGCGGCCTCCATCAAGGCGCGCGTCTATGTCGGCGTCGCCGGCGTCGACCGCAGCTTCCCGCCCGAGCAGTCGGCGCGGCTGGCGGAGGCGCTCAGGGTGGCAGAGGTCGACCACGTCATCGAGAACTATGTCGGCGTCGGCCATGGCTGGTGCGTCAAGGATCACAGCGTCTATGACGAGGCGGGCGCCGAGAGGCATTGGAAGCGGCTGACGACGTTCTTCAAAGAGACGCTGGGATAAGGTGTGCCGATATTCGGGTGAGGCCGGCCTGCAAATGGCGGTTTCCTGCGCTTCCGGTGCTCACGTACTTCAAGTACGCTCTTCGCCGGCTGAAGCCCTCATAAGTGTCTCCGCTCCATGGCGGCTACGGCCGGCGTAGGCCGGTTCTCGGAAACCGCCCAGTTTGGTCGCTTCGCGCCCGTCTTCGACTCCGGCTCGGCCTGACCCGAATCTCGACACACCTCGTCCATCGCGCCTAATTGCCTTCTCAAAAAATCTTTCCATCGCCCCAAGGATTGGTCATTAGCCTTCGTCCAACAGGCAAATGATGGCGATGATGCTGGACGACGGCGAAGCCTCCGATGCCGAACTGATCGGGCGGGCGAGGGGCGGAGACAGGGGGGCTTTCGGCAAACTGCTCGAAAGGCACTATGGCTTCGTCTATCGCGCCGCCTATCGCTGGTGCGGGCGCAAGGCCGACGCCGAGGACATAGCCCAGGACGTCTGTGTGCGGCTCGGCCGCGCGATCCGCGACTATCAGGGCAACGGCGCCTTCACGACATGGCTCTATGCCATGACGCTGAACGCGGCGCGCGACATGGTGCGCAAGCGCGCCCGCGACGTCGCCAAGACCGATGCCTATGGCGCCCATGCGCTGATCGCCGGCGAAGCGTCGGCGGAGAGCGACGATCCGGCCGAGGCGCTGTGGGCGGCGGTGCGGATGCTGCCCGACAAGCAGCGCGACGCGGTGCTGCTGGTCTATGGCGAAGGTCTCAACCACGCAGCGGCGGCGGAGGTGATGGCGATTTCGGAGACGACAGTTTCCTGGCACATCCATGAAGCGAAGAAACGGCTGAAGCTGCTGATGCGTTCAGCCGGGGAAGTGTGACCATGGTCGACGACAACGAACTCGAAAGGCTGCGCGATCTCGCGGTACCGGCGCCTGGCGGCGAGGCGAAGACGCGCGCGCTGGCCGCCGCAATGCAGGCCTTCGACTTGGACGAAAAATTTTCCACCGCCACCCAAGGATCACCGGCAGGCCTTCGTCTCACCGAGCGAGCAAGAATGCTCTGGAGAGACGTCATGCAACGGAAACTCATTGCCACGCCGGCCATCACCACGCTGGTCGCGCTGCCTATCGCCGGCTATGCCACTTTCGAGATGCTGAAGGACCACCCGCCCGTCGTCGGCGGCAACGGCACGGTCACCGAGAGCCTGGCCGACAAGCCGGCGGCGCAGACGCCTGCGCCGGAACAGCCCGCGATCAACGAAGCGCGGGCAGCGGCGCGGGCTAAAGAAAAGAAGACTGACGCGGACGCCGAGACCCGGGCCAACTCACAAATGGCGCCGGCGGTGCCGAAGCCGGCGACAGAGGTCGACGGCCTGCTCAAGCAGGAGGCTGCGCCGCAGGCCAAGCGCGCCCTGCAGCCTGCCGCGAGAGCCGATCAGGCGCCGGCAAGCAGCGCGGCCGCTATTCCGGCGTCTCCCCCGGCAATGGCTGATTCCAAGCTGATGGTGCAGCCCGCGCCCATGCCATCCGACCAGATGCAGCCGCAAGAGGAAAATCGCGATCGCATCGAGACGTTCAAGACCAATCCGGTGCATGAAACGGCGCAGGATCCGGTCTCGACCTTCTCGATCGACGTCGACACGGCCTCCTATTCCTTCGTGCGGCGTTCGCTGAAGGAAGGCAGTCTGCCCGACCCGGACACTGTCCGTGTCGAGGAGATGATCAACTACTTCCCCTATGACTGGAAGGGACCGGATTCGGCCGCGACGCCGTTCAACTCGACCGTAACCGTCATGCCGACGCCGTGGAACGAGCACACCAAGCTGATGCATGTCGCGATCAAGGGTTTCGACGTGAAGCCGGCCGAGCAGCCCAAGGCCAACCTGGTCTTCCTGATTGACGTCTCGGGTTCGATGGACGAGCCGGACAAGCTGCCGCTGCTCAAATCCGCGTTCAGGCTGCTGGTGAGCAAGCTCAAGCCAGACGACACCGTCTCCATCGTCACCTATGCCGGCAATGCCGGGACGGCGCTGATGCCGACCAAGGCGGCCGAGAAGCAGAAGATCCTTGC
Organism: Mesorhizobium sp. CA4; assembly: GCF_020165075.1. NCBI lineage: Bacteria > Pseudomonadati > Pseudomonadota > Alphaproteobacteria > Hyphomicrobiales > Phyllobacteriaceae > Mesorhizobium > Mesorhizobium sp. CA4. The sequence goes on along the minus strand of NZ_JAIUHK010000013.1, from coordinate 61,310 downwards.
GGCCATCGACAATCTCGCGCCCGGCGGGTCGACGGCCGGCGAGGAAGGCATCCGCGAAGCCTACAAGCTTGCGCAGCAATCCTTCGTCAAGGATGGCGTCAACCGGGTGATGCTGGCCACCGACGGCGACTTCAATGTCGGCCAGACCGATGACGACGATCTCAAGCGGCTGATCGAGAAGGAGCGCAAGACAGGTGTGTTCCTGTCGGTGTTCGGCTTCGGGCGCGGCAATCTCAACGACCAGATGATGCAGACCATCGCCCAGAACGGCAATGGCACGGCGGCCTATATTGACACGCTGGCCGAAGCCCAGAAGGTGCTGGTCGAGGATGCTTCCTCGACGCTGTTCCCCATCGCCAAGGACGTCAAGATCCAGGTCGAGTTCAACCCGGCCAAGGTCTCCGAATATCGTCTCGTCGGTTATGAGACCCGCGCGCTGAAGCGGGAGGATTTCAACAACGACCGCGTCGACGCCGGCGATATCGGCTCCGGTCACTCCGTGACGGCGGTCTACGAGATCACGCCGAAGGGGAGCGGCGGCGAGCAGGTCGATCCGCTGCGCTACGGCCAGGCCAAGGTCGACAATGGCGGCGTCGCCAATGCCGACGAATATGCCTTCGTCAAGATCCGCTACAAGCTGCCGGACGAGAACGTCTCGAAGCTCATCACCACGCCGGTGACCGCCGCCAACGAGGTCAAGTCCTTCGACGCGGCTGGCACCGACCAGCGCTTCTCGATCGCGGTCGCGGCCTTCGGGCAGAAGCTGCGCGACGAGGATCAGACGGCGAATTTCAGCTATGACCGGATCGCGGAGATCGCCAACGCAGCGCGCGGCGCCGATCCGTTCGGCTACAGGGCGGAGTTCCTGTCGCTGGTGCGCCTGGCCTCATCGCTGGACGGCAATAAGTAGGCCATTGCGATTGACTGAGGGCCGGCGGGACAAAATCCTGCCGGCCTTTTTGCGATCGTTAAATTGTGCAGCTTTTCGGGAACTTCGCCGCAACCGAACTTCTGTTAGTCAATGCCGATAGAGATTTGAGGGATCAGCAGTGCATATCACGACAATCGGGAACGCGAACTCGACGGCGGCCAGTGCGCCGGCGCGGGGATCGTCCGCCGAATCCACTCGCATCAGGAGCGATGTCGATGCGGCCCGCAACACGGCGCTTTCGGCGCTCAATAACGACCGGTTTCGCGTGATGCTGGAGCAGATCAGCGATCCAGGCGCATCGGGCGCACTGGCGACGATGAACTCCGACAGCCAGAACGTCGTCGATTTCAATACGGCGCTGTCGCGCTACGCCGAAAACAGCAAATAAGCAGGCCTATCAGGCGCGGCTGCGCCTGCGTTCGCGCCTGCCTTCGCTGGTTTCGGCAATGTTTGCCGTCGCCATTTTGTTGCGCATCGGGCCGATGCGTTCGACGATCGTCTCTACGGTCGGGCGCTCAGCCTTGGTGTGGCTGTCGAGCGCCTTGCGCATGGCGGCAAGGTGGGCAAACGACGTGCCGCAGCAGCCGCCGACGATCTTCGCGCCGGCATCGACCGCCAGCCGCACATAATCGGACATCAGCTCGGGCGTGCCGGAATAGTGGATCTCACTGCCGCGGAATTCCGGAATGCCGCAATTGCCCTTGACGATCACGGTCGCCTCCGGCTTCGCCTCGGTCATATCAAGCAGCGAGGCGAGGATATCGGAAGCGCCGACGCCGCAATTGGCGCCTACGCCGAGCGGGGCCTGCGGCAGCCCGTCGGCGACGGCGTGGATGTCCTTCGGCAGCAGCCCCATCATGGTGCGGCCGGCGGTGTCGAAGGAACCGGTGTAGGTATAGGGCAGACCGACGCGGATGGCGGCCTCGGCCGCGGCGCGGATCTCGTCGGGCGCCGACATGGTCTCGATCCAGGCGACTTCGGCGCCGCCGGCCTTCAGACCCTCGATCTGCTCGGCAAAGGCATCGACGGCGTCGTCATAGGTCAGGGCGCCGAGCGGCACCAGCAGCTCGCCGGTCGGGCCGACGGAGCCGGCGACGATCACCTTGCGGCCGGCCTTATCGGCGACCGAACGGGCGATCTCGGCGGCGCGCTTGTTCAGCTCGTGCACACGGTCCTGCGCGTGATGCAGCTTGAGCCGGTGGCGGGTGCCGCCGAAGGAGTTGGTGAGAATGATATCAGCGCCGGCATCGACGAAATTCTGATGCAGGCTGGCAATGGTCTCGGGCGCCGTCTCGTTGAGCAGCTCGGGCGCCTCGCCGGCCGGCAGACCCATCGCGAACAGATTGGTGCCGGTGGCGCCGTCGGCCAGAAGCACGCCCTTTTCGGCCAGCAATGCGTGGATGGGATTGGTCGCGGTCATGGCCATAGCTTTCGTATTTGAAATTCAAATAACGATATAAAGAAGTCTTTATGTCTAGTCAACGAGCTTGCAGTCGAGAGGGACCTCACGCCGCCGGCGTGATCTCGACCTCGATCTCGGTGCGGGCGTTGGTCGGGTGGTGGACCGAGCAGGCGGTGACGACAAGCAGGGAGCTTCGACGACGAGCGTTCCGTCCGGCTGCGGCAGTGGTGCAGGTGATCAAATAGAGCCTGACGGGAAGGACATTGCGGCCAGCTTCTGCGCGAAGCTTGCCGCCTCGTGTGCGTTGATGTCGGCGGCGCGGATCAGATTGTCGAAATGGCTGGTGAGGGTACGGATCGGCTGGGTGGCGTTCAACACCAGATACATGTCGCCGACATAGATCGCAGCGCGGTAGGGGCCGAAGATGGTGTAGGGGATCGAATAACGCATGCGGCCATCATAAAGGAACAGCCGGAAAGTCGGGTAAAGGTCGTCGAGCAGGGCTGACATGTGCAGCAATTGCTTGCGCCTTTCGGCTTCCGGGAAACGGTCCCAGACACCCAGGCCGCGCGCGAAAATCTCCAGCGTGTGGCGCGGCATGCAGACCTCCATGTCGGTCTCCGGCCGCCTTGTATAGTCGATGCGGTATTGCGTTTCGCCGGCCTGCGCCTCGCGGCTCTTGTTGGTGATGCCGGCTTCGTATTCGACCAGCGCCTCGGTGCGCAGAAGGTCAGGAATGCCCGCCGGCACGTAGCGGATTTTGGTGCCTGCCGCCTCGGCATGCCACTTGGCGAGCAAGGTGCGGTCGAAGCCGTCCGGCGCCTCCTCGATCTCGAGGCTCTCTCTAATCTCGCCGGTGACGCCCTCGTCGTGGGAGAGGCCCAGCAGCCAGTCGAGCGACACCTTGAACTCGGCCGCGATGTTGAGAAGCGTCTCCGCGCGCGGCAGGCGGGTCGAGGCGCCGGAAAGCAGTTGCGAAAGCGCCGAGCGGTCGATGCCGACCGCCGTCGCGAAGGCCGATTGGTTCAAATCGGAGCGTGTCAAGAGCAATTTCAGCCGCTCCCTGAACAGGGTCGAAAGATCGCGCTTGTCCAAAACGCTGCTCCTGCTTCAGAGAGGATAAATTTGCGCCGGAGCCGGTCTAAACATGGCTCAGGCGGAAACGAATCCCCAGTTTGTTTACAATGTATAACATATGCGGCTAAAAATGCGCATTCGCAACAGTTTGTGCGCTTTCTCGCGTTGATGTAACAGCAGGCTCCTGACACAATGTTGTCAGGAATCGAATTGGTTCCGGCGACTGGAGGGCAGTGGTCGATAGCATGGCAAGCATGAATACCGGCATCAGCAAGAGACGCAGCAGTGCACCGGCAATCGAATGGCCGACGGTATTCCTCGCACTCTTCTGCTACGGCGCATGGTTCGCAATCGGCTTGTTGCTTTGGCCATCCTATCCCTTGATCGCTTTGATCGCGCTGGCGCTGATCCTGGCGCTCCAATCCTCGCTGATGCATGAGGTGCTGCATGGCCACCCGACCCGCAGTGCCAGGATCAACGAAGCCTTTGTCTTCCTGCCGATCGGGCTTGTCTGGCCGTTCCGGCGTTTCAAGACCATCCACCTGCGCCACCATGCAGACGAGCGGCTGACCGATCCGCTGGACGATCCCGAGAGCTATTACCAGGCGCTCTGGATGCATGAGGAACTGCCGCAGGCTATGAAGTTCCTGCTCAAGATCAACAACACCATGGTCGGCCGCCTCGTCCTCGGACCGTGGCTGTCGTCGGTCGGCTTCTTCATCGACGACGCCAGGCAGATCGCCGCCGGCGACCAGGCGATCCGCAAGGCCTGGCTGCTGCATGCCATCGGCATTGCCGTCGTGGCGCCGATCGTCACCTTCGGCTTCTGCATCCCGCTCTGGCTCTATGTGCTGGTGCCGGTCTGGCTCGGACAGTCGCTGATTTCGGTGCGCACCTATGCCGAGCATCAGTGGTCCGAGCATCCGGAAGGGCGCACCATCATCGTCGAACGCTCGCCGCTGTCGTTCCTGTTCCTCAACAACAACCTGCATTTCGTGCATCACAAGAGCCCGACGGTTGCCTGGTACAGATTGCCCAAGCTGTTTCGCGACCGGCGCGAGGAATGGCTGCGGATGAACAACGGCTATGTCTATCCGAACTATCTGGCGCTGATAAAATCCTATGCCTTCAGCGCCAAGGAGCCGGTGATCCATCCGGTGCTGCGTCGCGCGCCGGAGCCGGGCCGCGCCTTCAAGCCGCGCGTCAGGGCTCGAAATGTCAGCGGGCTTGGCACGGCGCCGGTTCCGGCCGAGCCGCCGAAAGAGTAATTTCGACTTTTCGCGCCCGGCTTTTTCGCGGCGGAACGCAGGCGCCGAAGGTCGCCTGCCTTTGAAAGCTGTTCGACATGAACAAGTTCGTTGCGGCCCTGCCGATGTATGATTGGCCCGAAGCCCGGCGCGAGGTCGATGCGCAATGGGCGCGGCTGCGTGACGCCTTCCAGCAACGGGGCATCGATGCGCCGGAAACGATCGTGCGCCGCAATCGCGATCTGCCGCCGGTGCCTGGCGGCATCCACGATAAGGCCGGCATGGTGATCGCGCCCGATCCGGCGACGCTGCCTCTGGACGAGATCGATTTTCACCAGCTTTGGCTCAGTCCGGCGCTGCTCTTCGGGCAAACCTGTTGGGGACCGATGGAACTCGGCCTCGCCGGGCATGTGCAGGTGATTGCCCAGCCGAATTACGATGCGTTCGAGGGGGGACAGGGGGAACTCTATTCCAGCGCGCTGGTGATGGCCGCGGACGGCGGACCGCCGGTTGCCTCGCCGCAGGACGGCAAAGCCATCATCCCGATCGATCTTCTCCGCGGCAAGCGCTTCACTTTCAACAATCCGGATTCGATGTCTGGGCTGATCGCGCTGACGCGCGACCTGGAGGCGTTGGGAGAGAGCCTCGATATTTTCGCCTCGCGCAGCGAAAGTGGCGGCCACCGGTCGTCGATCATCGCCATCGCCGAGGGCAGGGCGGATGTTGCCGCAATCGACTGCCAAAGCTGGGCGCTGGCGCAACGTTTCGAGCCGGCTGCGAAAGCCGTGAAGGTCGTCGGCTGGACGGCGCGACGCAAGGGCCTGCCCTATATCACCGCCAGAACGACGCCGGAAAAAACCATTGCCATGATGCGCGACGCTATCGCGGCCGTCGAAAGCGGCGCGTCAAAGCAGCCGCTCGTCCAGCTTGTAGGCTGAAAGCTTCTCGTTTCCGGTTGCGGTGATCAGGATCTGTTCCTCGATCTTGACGCCTTCATGCCCGCCAAGCCTGCCGATATAGCTTTCGACGCAGAGCACCATGCCTGGTTCGAGCACGCCGTCCGGTGTGTCGTCGGTCCAATCGCCGGCATGCGGCAGCGTCGGATATTCATCGGCCAGGCCGACGCCATGGTAGAGCACGCCGTAGCGCGTGGGGTAGCAATCGTCCGGCGGCACCGCCGAGCGCTCGACAAGATCGCGAAAGGAGATGCCCGGCCGCATCAGATCGGTGTTATGGGCGATCTGATCGGCAGCGATACGGAAGAGATCGCACTGTTCCTTCGACGGCTGCATGTCGCCGCAAAGCCATGTGCGCGAGAGATCGGCGCAGAAACCATAAGGGCCGATCAGGTCCGTGTCGAAGGCGACGAGGTCGCCATTCTCGATGACGCGCGAGGAGCATTCCTGGAACCAGGGATTGGTGCGCGGGCCGGACGACAGAAGCCGCGTTTCAATCCATTCGCCGCCACGCGCGATGTTGCCGCGATGCAGTTGCGCCCAGAGCTCGTTTTCGGAGATGCCGGGCTTGAGTACCGCTTCCATTTCGCCCATCGCCGCCTCGCAGGCGACGATGGCGCGGCGCATGGCGAGGATTTCGCCCGGGGATTTGATAAGGCGAGCATTCTCCATCACCGCTTCGCCATTGCCGACGGAAATGCCGCGGCGGGCGAGTTCCTGGACGCCTTCGGAATCGATGTGGTCGACGGCGATGCGGCGATTGCCGCCGCCGTGCTCGGCTACGAGCTCGGCGATGCCGGCGCCCCAGCGCCGGACCTTCTGCTCGGTGAGCTCGCCGCTATAGAGGTATATCCACGACACCGCCGGGCGCACCTCGTCGACGACACCCGAATGGTCGGACAGGTGCTCGCAGGAGAAGTAGTCGAAGAGCACCACAGGGCCCTCGGTGGCGACGAAACAGTGGCGTGTCGGGTTGTGCGCGACCCAGAGCTGCATGTTGGTCGAGTCCGTCGCATAGCGGATGTTGATGGGGTCATAGAGCAGGGCGCCTGCATAGTCGCGGCGCTTCAGCTCGGCGCGAATGCGCTCCAGCCGGTATCTGCGCATGGCGGGCAGGTCGGGCGCGGCGATGCCTGCCGCCTCCCATTCCGCCTCGGCTGTCGCGCCATAACCCAGCACATGCTGGCTGAGCGAGGCCGCTTTCTCACGGGAGGCCTCGCGCAACGCTTCGACGGACCCGGGTTCGAAGGGCATGATCTTGCGATGGCGGCCAAAGCCTAGCTTGTCCATTCGTCCCCCCTGAAGCTTACTGCGCGGTCTTCTTGAGCAGTTTGGTGATCGTGACCTTGCGCGGCGGGAAGCCGAGTGCCTGCGGCACCTCGATCGTGCGATGGACAGTGTCCATTGTGTAGCCGGCCTTCGCCATCTCTTCGAAGACATCCGAGGACGATTCCCTGTCGTCTGTAAGGACAAGCACAGCCGGCTCGCGGATCGACCGGGCGAAGTCCGGTATCTCGTCATCGAGCACGATCAGATCGGCATCGACCAGGCGCAGATTGCCGATCCAGAACCAGCTAGAGACCACGGTCTTGACCGGCCCATCGGCGTTGATCTGGTCGTAAAGCGACCGGTAGTCCATCCGCACGATGCTGCCGCGGCTGTCGCCGCCATTCACGTGCATGTACCAGCTTACGGGTAGCGCAAGAAGGGCGAGAATCGCGCCGACGAAGACAATGGTACTTTGCGTTTTTCCGCCCCTCTGCCCGATGGCATCGAAGCGCATGGCCAGGGCTGCGGGCAGCAGGACGAACACGGGCAGGACCCACCGATCGCGAAACTGCGTGATGCCGCCCGCCAGAACAACCACCAGCGTGATGAGCAATGCCAAGGCGATCGTGCGCCACAGCAGCTTCTCGGGCCACCGCACCGGCTGCGGCGTTGTTGCGGCTTTCCGTGCCGCGAGGAAAAGGGCCACGGCAATGATAATAGCCGGCAGGCCCGCGAAATTGAGCATCGCGTTGCCCAGCCCGCGCAGGGCGAGCACTGTGGTCTCCACCAGCCCATCGCCGTTGCCGGCGCCGAAGCCGCCACTGTGCGCCAGGAAGTCATCCGGGTGCGTGATGTTCCAGTGAAGCGTCGGCAGGCAGGCGAGGATCGCTACGGCCAGGCTGATTGCGAAACGTCGGTCGAAGATCGCCTCACGCGTTTCGCGAAGCGAGAGAGATGCCAGGAACAGAGCGGCAAGGAAGATGACGATATTGTATTTCGACAGCATCGCGGCCGCCGTCGCCAGGCCGAAAAACGCGTAAGCGACGGCCGAGCGCCGTTTCTCCACCTCGACCAACGCCAGAAGCAGCACCGAAGTGAAACAGAATATTGCGACCGAGTGGGTAAGGGCGTGCTGCATCTCCCAGAAGATCTGGGGAAACAGAAGCAATCCGAACATGCCGGCGGCACCGGCGCGGTTCGAGTAGCCAAGGCGACGTATGGCGGTGAAATAGGCGGCCAGTCCCGCGGCCAGCAAGCCGTATTTGACGATCTTGAGGGCAAGGACACTGGTTCCGGCCACCGAGGCCGCAAGCATCGCCAGCCAGGTGTATAGAGGCGGCTGCGAGCTGCCGTAGCCGGCAGCAAGAAAGCGCATTTCCATCAGCTGCTCGGAATCGTCGACGCCGACGCCCGTGCCCGCAATGTGAGACAACAGCGCCATCACTGCGATCTGGAGCAGGCAATAGACGAGGACCGACGCGATCGCGGCGCTGAATGGACCGACCCGTCCATTGCAGAGCCAATCGGTCCATTTCTCTAGCTGCTGCAAGGGGGTGGTCTTCTCATGCTGATGCGCCGGTAGCGGGGCATCGACCATGCCACAGCAACCGGCGCGATCCAACAAATCCGGGTGGTCAGGTCCGCATCTTCTCGCCGCTCGGGTCGAAGGGCGGCTCGATATTGATGCGCGCCGGGCGGCGGTGGCCGAGAATCTCGATCTCGAACAGGCCGGCGCTTTCGTCCTCGGCAAGGGCGGCTGGCACATAGCCCTGCGCCATCGATTTCTGCACGTAATGCGCATAGCCGCCCGAGGTCACCCAGCCGACGACGCGCCATTCGCCATCGACGATGCCACGCACGGCGGAAGCGCCTTCGGCGGCCTTCGATCCGCGCACTTCCTTGCCCCCCTCGTCGAAGCGAGGCGCGCCATAGCCATGCGGCTTCTCGACCGTGCCGTAGTCCTTGCCGACCTTGGCCCAGATCGGCTCGTCGCCCATAACGTCGGCATCGGCAGCGTCGACGATGAAGGAGACCCGGCGCAGCTTCGGCCCTTCGGCATGCTCCCTGGCGGACGCCTCGCGGCCGATGAAGTCGTTCTTCTCCAGCTTGATGAAGCGATCCATCGAGCCTTCGAACGGTCCGTAGATGGGCCGCAACTCGCGGAACCAGGTCGGGAAGTTCTTCTCCAGGCGCATGGAGAGCAGCGCGCGCATGCCGAAATCGACAATGCCGAATTCCGCGCCGGCGTCCTTGATCGCCTTGTAGACGAGACGCTGATAGGCGGGCGCCATCCAGATCTCGTAGCCGAGGTCGCCGGTATAGGTGATGCGGTTGACCATGCAGGGCGCGCCGCCGACCGCCATCTCACGGAAATCCATGAAGCGGAAGGCCTTGGTCGAGACGTCGACATCGACGAGCTTCTCCAGCAGGTCGCGCGATTTCGGCCCGGCGATGGAGAGACCGACCAGCGTCTGGTCGAAGCGGTGGATGCGCACCGAGCCATCCTTCGGCAGGTGCTTCTCGAACCAGCGCATGTGGTACTTCTGCGCGGCCGACGAGCCCCAGATCATGAAGCGGTCTTCTCCATTCCTTGGGCCGGCCTTGGCGATGGTGAAGTCGCCGATCAGCTTGCCAAACTCGTTGACCATCGGGGTCAGCACGATGCGGCCAATTTTAGGCATGCGGTTGGTCATCAGCCGGTTGAGGAAATCCTCCGCGCCCGGGCCCGAGACCTCGTATTTGGCGAAGTTGGCGATCTCGGTGACGCCGACCTTCTCACGCGTGGCGCGCACTTCCTCGCCGATCGGGCCGAAATCGTTGGAGCGGTGGAAGGAGACGATGTCCTTCGGCTCCGTGCCCTTCGGTGCGAACCAGAGCGGCGTCTCGAGGCCCCACGAATCGCCCATGACGGCGTTGTTGGCGAGCATGGTGTCGTAAAGTGGTGTCGTCTGCGCCGGACGGGCGGCGGGCAGTTCTTCGTTCGGGAAGCGGATTGAAAAGCGCCGCGAATAGTTCTCGCGCACCTTGGCGTTGGTGTAGCGCAGGCTCGCCCATTCGCCGAAGCGGGCGACGTCCATGCCCCAGACGTCGAAGCCCGGATCGCCATGCACCATCCAGTTCGACAGCGCCAGGCCGACGCCGCCGCCCTGGCTGAAGCCGGCCATGACGGCGCAGGCGCACCAGAAATTGGTCAGGCCCTGCACCGGGCCGACCAGCGGGTTGCCGTCGAGCGCGAAGGTAAAGGGGCCGTTGATGATCTGCTTGATGCCAGCCTTCTCGATGCCGGGGAAATGCTTGAAGCCTATCTCCAGCGACGGCGCGATGCGGTCGATGTCGGGCTGCAGCAACTCATGGCCGAAATCCCACGGCGTGTTGACCGGCGACCACGGCTTGCAGGCTTTCTCATACGTGCCGAGCAGGACGCCGTTGCGCTCCTGGCGGGTATAGATCTCGCCCTTGAAGTCGAGCACGCCGATCATCTCGCGGCCGGTCGACTTGTTGAATTCCTCGACCTCCGGCATCGGCTCGGTGAGCAGGTACATATGCTCCATGGCCAGCACCGGCAGCTCGACGCCGACCATGCGGCCGATCTCGCGCGCCCACAGGCCGCCGCAGTTGACGACATGCTCGGCATGGACCGTGCCCTGCTCGGTGACCACGTTCCAGGTGCCATCCGGCTGCTGCGTCAGGTCGACGACGCGGTTGCGCAGCACGATCTCGGCGCCGAGCTTCTTGGCCGCCTTGGAATAGGCGATGGTGGTGCCGGACGGATCGAGATGTCCTTCGACCGGATCCCACATGGCGCCGACGAAGTTCTTCTCGTCCATCAGCGGAAACATCGCCTTGGCTTCCGAAGGCGTGATCAGCTCGGTGTCCATGCCGAGATAACGGCCCTTGGCGTGAGCCAGCCGCAGGAAGTCCATGCGCTCCGGCGTGTCGGCCATCATGACGCCGCCGGTCAGATGCAGCGAGCAGGATTGGCCCGACAGTTCCTCGATTTCCTTGTAGAGCTGGACCGTATAGGCCTGCAGCTTGGCGACGTTAGGGTCGCCGTTCAGCGTATGGAAGCCGCCCGCCGCATGCCAGGACGAGCCGGAGGTCAGCTCCGAGCGCTCGATCAGCATGATGTCGGTCCAGCCAGCCTTGGCGAGGTGATAGAGCACCGAACAGCCGACGACGCCGCCGCCGATGACAACCGCTTTTACGTGGGATTTCATGCAGATAGGTCCGTTTTACAAAGACTGAGTTTTAAGAGCTGAATTGATTGGGCGAGGCGGGAAAACAAAGCGCAGATCGGCCACCGCGATGTTCTCGGCCAGTTTGCCATCAAGCGCGGCAACGATTGTTTCACAGGCGGAAGTGCGATGCTTCAGGATGTCATGGCTCCAGAAACGCAGGATCGAATAGCCCTGAGCGCGCATGAAGTCGTCGCGGCGGCGATCATATGAGCTGTCGGCGTGTTGGGATCCATCGACCTCGACGACGAGCCAACGCTCGCGGCAAGCGAAGTCGGCGAAGAACGGCCCGATGGAAAACTGGCGCGTAAAGCGATAGCCGCCGAGCTTGCGTGCTTTCAGTTCAAGCCAAAGCAATGCTTCCGCTTGATTGCCGGCCTGCCGGAGATTTCGCGCCCGCTGGGTAGCGCCCTGTTTGCGGCGGCTTCGCGTTTGAGCAGCGCCTTCCCCCACTCCGTCGCTGCTTCGCAGCGCCACCTCTCCCCCCTCCGGAGGGAGAGGAAGGGCGCCGGCTGGAATCGCCTCGCGCCTTTCCTCTCCCCCGTCGATCGGGGGAGAGGTGTCGAGCGCAGCTCGACGGAGTGGGGGTCGACTGTTCATCCTCAACACAGATGATCAGAAATCTGTCGGCGCACCGCCTTCGGCGCGGCGTTTTTCGACAAAGTCGTTGAGCTCCTCGCGGATGGCCGGATCCATGTAAGGCTCCTCGTAAGAAGCAAGGCGCTCCTTCCAGACCTTGTTGGTCCGCTCCATCGCCGTCGGCGAGCCGGCCTCGGTCCAGGTCTCGAAGTTGCGCCAGTCGGAGACGATCGGCGAGTAGAAGGCGGTCTTGTAACGCTCCTGGGTGTGCTGGGTGCCGAAGAAATGGCCGCCAGGACCGACAGACTGGATGGCCTCGAAGCCGAGCGCATCCTCGGAGAGGTCGAGCGGGGTGAGGAACTCGGCCACCATCTGCAAAAGGTCGATGTCGAGGATGGTCTTTTCGTAGGAGCAGCGCAGGCCGCCTTCCAGCCAGCCGGCGCCATGCATCATCAGATTGCCGCCGCTCTGGATGGCGCCCCACAGCGAGAACACGCTTTCATAGGCGGCCTGCGCGTCGACCGTATTGGCGGCGCAGGTGTTGGAGGTGCGGTAGGGAATTTGATAGCGGCGCGCGAGCTGGCCGCCGACGAGCTGCGCCTTCATATATTCGGGCGTGCCGAAGGCCGGCGCGCCGGACTTCATGTCGACATTGGAGGTGAAGCCGCCATAGCCTACCGGCGCGCCTTTCTTGACCATCTGCGCGAAGGCGATGCCGGAAAGTGCCTCGGCGTTCTGCTGCACCAGCGCGCCGGCGACGGTGACTGGCGCCATGGCGCCCGAGAGCGTGAACGGGGTGACGATCACGGCCTGGCCCATGCTCGCCATCTGGATGATGCCTTCCATCATCGGCACGTCGAGCTTGAGCGGCGAATTGGTGTTGATGATGGTGAAGACCGACGGTTCCTGCATCAGCTGCTCGCGGCTGATGCCGCGGGCGATGCGGGTGATCTCGATGCCGTCGACATTGCGTTCCTTGCCGAGCGAATAGATGTGGAAGACCTTGTCGGTGAGCATGGCGAGGTCGCGGATGCATTCCAGGTGCCGGACCGATGGATGGATGTCGATCGGCTCGACCGGATAGCCGCCGGTGCAGTGCAGGATGTTGTGCATCTGCGCGAGGCGCAGGAAGTTGCGGTAGTCGGCCTGGTTGCCGGGCCTGCGGCCGCGGTCGAGGTCGGAGCAGTTCGGCGCCGAAGCCATCATCGACAGGATGACGTTGTTGCCGCCGAAACGCAGATTGTGCGCCGGGTTGCGGGCATGCAGCGTAAACTCCGACGGGCAGTGCGAGACAAGCTCAAGGATCATGTCGCTGTCGAAGCGCACGCGCTCACTGCCTTCGCGCACATCCGCGCCATGCGCTTTCATGATGCGGCGGGCCTCGTCGTGCAGGACGTCGACGCCGATCTCCTTCAGCACGCGCAGCGAGGCGAGGTGGATCGATTCCAGCTCGTCGTCCGACACCAGCTTGGTCGGTGTCAGCGGGTTCCTCAACTGCCGGAAGGCGGGCTGCTCGAAGGCGGCCGAGCCGCCGGCGCGCTTGCCCGCGCGGCCGCCACGGCGGGCGCGATCGGTTGCCAGTGCCGGTTCGGCGGGACGAAGGGCGGCGGTCATGGGAAGCCTCGTGAGGATGCGAATTTGGCCGGCATAATGGACCGGCCGCAATGCAGCCGGTGAGGAGGCGGCGACCACTAGGGCGAGGGAAGCGACATGACGGAAGGGCAACCGGCTGGGTTGCCGAATTGCCGCCCACCGAAACATTCGCAAAGGCTTCTGCCGCCGCGCAGTATCGCTCCGAACGGGCAAGCGCTCCTGACAGGGACTGGCTGGAACATGCGTTTTCGCCGCCAGTTGGCTCTTACGGCCGCAGCCGCTAGCGGCTAAAGCCTCCTGGCAATTGGAGCAGGAACGATGGCTCTGGCGAAATCAGAGGCCGGCGAGAGGGTGCAGTGGGCCGCGATCACCGGCGTGATCGCGACCGTTTCGGTATTCGCCATCGCGCAAGGGCTTTCCTACCCGCTGCTCAGCTTCATCTTGCAGCGTCAGGGCGTTTCGCCGGCGATGATCGGGCTGTCGGCGGCGATGACGCCGGTCGGCTTCATCCTGTCCTCGCCGCTGATCCCGGGATTAGCGCGGCGGTTCGGGGCAGGGCGCACCGCGCTGACCTGCGCGGCGCTCTCGGCACTGGTGCTGGCGCTGGTCGGCTGGACGCAGGATGTCTATCTGTGGTTCCCATTGCGCTTCCTGATCGGCGTGGTGACCAACCCGCTTTATGTCTTGAGCGAAATCTGGGTGATTGCGCTTGCTCCCCCAGCGCGGCGCGGCCGCGTCATGGGCATCTATTCCACCATCATCTCGGCCGGCTTCGCGGCTGGGCCGCTCTGCCTGCTGGGCGTCGGGACCGAAGGCTGGCCGCCTTTCCTTGTCGGCATTCTTGCCTTCATCTTCTGCGGCGGCTGCCTGGCCGTGGTGGTGAAGCGGCTGCCAAAAGTCGACGAGGCCGAAAACAAGGTTTCGGTGCTGGGCTTCATCCCAATGGCCTGGCTGCTTCTGTCGGCGGTCGTCGTCGCGGCAGGATTCGAGCAGGCGATATTGGCGCTGCTGCCGGTCTATGGGACGCATCACGGCATTCCCGAAGCGCGCATGTCGGCGCTGCTTTCCGTGATGATCGCCGGCAATATCGCCATGCAGGTGCCGCTCGGCCTGCTTGCCGAGAGACTGACCGCGCGCCTGGTTCGCTTCGGCTGCGTGGCGGTGACCATCCTTGGATGTGTGCTCTTGCCGGCGCTGATCGAGACGCCGTTGATCTGGGCGTGCGTCTTTGTCTGGGGCGCCGTCTCCTACGGCATCTACACGATGTCGATCATCGAACTCGGCGAGCGCTTCAGCGGCTCGGCGCTGGTCGCCGGCAATGCGGCCTTCTCGCTGATCTGGGGTTTTGGCGGCATCGTCGTGCCGCCGCTCACCGGCGGCGTCATGGATGTCGCCGGCGCCACCGGCCTGCCGGTCACGCTGGGCGCAATCTGCGCGGCGCTGGCGGCGGCGACGGTCGTGCGCCGGCGGGTTTTGTAATCGGTCCGGTCACGGCTCTTGAATATCGATGCAGCGAACGCGATGTAGGCGGAGCCGCCGGAAGGAGACCCGCATGACCAGCATGATGACCAAGACCCAGCCCGAATTGGCGGATCCCTTTCTCTGGCTGGAGGATCGCAACGGCAAGGAAGCGCTGGACTGGGTTCATCGCCAGAATGCGCTGACGGTCGCCGAATTGCAGGGCGATCCTTCCTACCAGGCGGCTTTCGAGACCGCGCTCGACCTGATGACGGCCGAGGACAACATGCCGGTCGGGGCCGCACTTGCCGGCTACGTCTACAATTTCTGGCAGGACAAGACCAATGCGGTGGGCCTGTGGCGGCGCACGCCTGTCGCTTCCTACAAAACCGACAAACCGGAATGGGAGACGATCATCGATTTCGATCAGCTCTCGGCGAAGGAAGGCGTCAAATGGGTGTTCGGCGGCGCGAGCCGGCTCTATCCCGATTTCAACCGCTGCCTGCTCTACATGTCGCCCGATGGCGGCGACGCCAGCGAGATGCGCGAATTCGACATCGCAACGAAATCCTTCGTCGACGGGGGGTTTTCCGCGCGCGCCTCCAAGTCGGGCTTTTCCTGGCTGGACCCGGATACGGTCATCGTCTCGGCGGCTTTCGAGGAAAGCGACAAGACTGAGTCCGGCTATCCGCGCGTCATCAAGCTTTGGCGTCGCGGCACGAAGCTTGAGGACGCGACGCCGATCTTCGAAGGCAAGACGCAGCATCTCGCGGTCGGCAGCAGCGTCGAATATGACGGCGACAAGCGGCATGTGCTGCTCGGTAAGACGCTCGACTTTTTCACCTCGCACAGTTTCCTGCGTCTCGCTTCGGGCGAGAACCGGCGCATTCCGCTGCCCGACGACGCCACCGACACCGCGGTCTTCAAGGGACAGCTGATCTTCGGCTTGCGCAGCCCATGGACGGCGCCCGACGGCATGCAATTCCTGCCCGACGGGCTTTACTCCGTCGATTTCGACCGCTGGATCGAGAGCGGCACATTCGGGCCGTTCGAAACGGTGCTTGCGCCGGCGCATCGCGTCTCGATCGCCGGGCTCGCCAGGACCAAGGACCGGTTGTTCATTAACCTGATGGACAATGTGCGCGGCAAGGTCATCGCCTGCGACCGCACCGCCGATGGCTGGTCGCTGAAACGCATCGCGCTGCCCGACAATGGCAATGTCGGCATCAGCCATGCCGAGCATTTCGGCTCGAGCGTCTCCTTCTCCTTCACGGATTTCCTGACGCCGAGCTCGATCATCTGGTCGGACGACAATGGCGAGACGCTTCAAACGGTGAAATCGCAGCCGGCCCGCTTCGACGCCTCGCCTTATATCTCGGAGCAACTCGAGGCGCGCTCGAAGGACGGCACGATGATCCCGTATTTCGTGGTGCGGCGGCGCGACCAGAAAGGGCCAGTGCCGGCGCTGCTCTATGGCTATGGCGGTTTCGAAGTGCCGCTGCTGCCCGGCTATGCCGGCATCCGCGGCAAGCTCTGGCTGGACAAGGGCAACGCCTATATCCAGGCCAATATCCGCGGCGGCGGCGAGTTCGGCCCGGCCTGGCACCAGGCGGCGCTCAAGGGCAAGCGCCAGAACGCCTTCGACGATTTCGCGGCGGTGGCCGAGGATGTGGTTAAGCGCGGCATCACCACGGCGGCGCAGCTCGGCATTCAGGGCGGTTCGAATGGCGGCCTGCTCACCGGCACATTGCTGACGCAGCGCCCGGAGCTGTTCGGCGCGGTCATCATCGACGTGCCGCTGCTCGACATGCTGCGCTACACCGAACTGCCGCCCGGCGCCTCGTGGATAGCCGAATATGGCGACCCGTCGAAGCCGGAGGAGGCAGCTTGGCTCGGCGCCTATTCGCCCTACCAGCATGTCGCGACCAATGTCGCCTATCCGCCGGTGCTGTTGATGACCTCGACCGCCGATGACCGCGTCCATCCGGGACATGCGCGCAAGATGGCGGCGCGGCTGCAGGCGGCAGGCCATGGCGGGACGCTGTTCTTCGAGGAGACCGAAGGCGGCCATGGCGGGCGCGGCGACCGCCGGCCGCAGGCGGCGCAGACGGCGATGCGCTACATATTCCTGCAGCGGGCGCTCGATAAGACTGCCTCGTAGGCATGGCTTGAATTCTAGGCATCAGGCGGCATAAGCTGCCGCCATGATCCGCTTCAGCACATCAGGCGCCTTCGGGGTCGCGGTGACGCCGTCACCGCGGACCCTTCGCGCCGAGCTTTTGCGGCTGTGCGCTCGCATCGGCTATTCGCCGCCCGGCTTCCTCTGACGAATCCGCCCCGGCCGCTGCCGGATTGATTCAAGAGGAAAGATCAAACCCATGACCTATCAGAATTATTCGCTGAAGCAGCTTCAGCAGATCGACGCCGCGCATCACCTTCATCCCTTCACCGACCACAAGGAACTGCGCGACACCGGATCGCGTATCGTCACCCATGCCAAGGGCCCGTTCATCTACGATGCCGATGGCACCGAAATCCTCGATGGCATGGCGGGCCTGTGGTGCGTCAATGTCGGCTATGGCCGCGCCGAGCTGGCCGAGGCTGCCTACGCGCAGATGAAGGAACTGCCTTACTACAACTCCTTCTTCAAATGCTCGACGCCGACGCCGGTGCTGTTGTCGAAAAAGCTGGCGGAGCTGGCGCCGACGCATGTCAGCCAGGTTTTCTACGGTTCGTCCGGGTCGGAGGCCAACGACACGGCGCTCAGGCTCGTGCGCCACTATTGGGCGCTTGAAGGCAAGCCCGAGAAGAACCGCGTCATCTCGCGCAAGTCGGCCTATCACGGCTCGACGATCGCCGGCACGTCGCTGGGCGGCATGGAGCCGATGCACAAGCAGCTCGGCGGCGCGGTGCCCAACATCGTCCATGTGATGATGCCCTATGCCTATGAGCTCGCGCTGCCCGGCGAAAGCGACCATGATTTCGGCATTCGCGCGGCAAAGGCGGTCGAGGACGCGATCCTCGAGGCCGGCGCCGACAAGGTCGCCGCCTTCATTGGCGAACCGGTGATGGGCGCCGGCGGGGTGAAGATTCCGCCGATGAGCTACTGGCCGGAAGTCGAGCGCATCTGCCGCAAATACGACGTGCTGTTGATGCTGGACGAGGTCATCACCGGCTATGGCCGCACCGGCGAATGGTTCGCGGCGCAGACTTTCGGCATCGAGCCCGACACCATCACCACCGCCAAGGCGCTGACCTCGGGCTACCAGCCGCTGTCGGCGCTGCTGGTCAGCGATCGCGTCGCCAAGACGCTGGTCGAGAAAGGCGGCGAGTTCTATCACGGCTACACCTATTCCGGTCATCCGGTGGCTTGCGCGGTGGCGCTGAAGAATCTTGAGATCATCGAGAAGGAAGGCCTGGTCGAGCGTGTCAAGAACGACACCGGTCCCTATTTCGCGCAGGCGCTGCAGGAGCGGATCGCGGGGCACAGACTGGTCGGCGAGGTGCGCTCGATCGGCCTGATGGGCGCGATCGAGATCGTCAAGGACAAGGCGACCAAGGAACGCTATCTGCCGTCGGGAAGCGCTGCCGTTGTCGTGCGCGACCATGCGGTCGCGAACGGCATGATGATGCGGGCCACCGGCGACACCATGATCCTGTCGCCGCCGCTGATCTGGACGCGCGACACAATCGACATGGCCTGCGAGCGGATCGCCAAGGCGCTCGATCTCGCGGATGCCGATTTGCGCAAGCGCTGAGGGATATTCTCCGGGCGCTCCTCAATGGGCGCCCGGTCCATTCCCGGACATTTCGCGTGATGTCCCCACAACGCAAAAACCGCGTCCCGACGGGAACGCGGCTTTGCCAGATACGCATGGCGTTTCGCTACGAAACACTTGCGAAACCTACGGGCTCCGGTACGCGAGACCTGATCCGGAGCGCCGGGCAGACGCGATGTCCGCCACGCAATCCGTTTTAAAGGCACATCGTTACCGGTGCGTTAGCAAGACCTTAAGCAAATCTAAATTTGCCGGCTTTGTGTCGAAAAAATCCGCTAATAACCGTTGGAAAGCAGCCGTTTAGCTTTTGTCGCCGCGCAGGAAATTTATGATGCCGGAAAAATCGGCGCCGGCGTGGCCTTGCGCGTTGAACAAGGCATAAAGCTGCGTGGCTTCGGCGCCGAGCGGGGTCACGGCGCCGGCACTCTGCGCGGCTTCTTGTGAAAGCTTCAGGTCTTTGAGCATGAGCGCGGCGGCAAAGCCGGGCTTGTAGTCGCGATTGGCCGGCGAAGCCGGAACGGGGCCGGGCACCGGGCAGTAGGTGGTGAGCGACCAGCACTGGCCCGAGGACGTGGAGGCGACGTCATACAGCGCCTGATGCGACAGGCCGAGCTTTTCGGCCAGCACGAACGCCTCGGCGACGCCGATCATCGAGATGCCGAGAATCATGTTGTTGCAGATCTTGGCGGCCTGTCCGGCGCCGTCGCCGCCGCAATGAACGACGCGCCCGGCCATCGGCTGCAGGATCGGTTCGGCGGCGTCAAACGCTTCATCCGAGCCGCCTGCCATGAAGGTTAGCGTGCCGGCCGACGCGCCACCCGTGCCGCCGGAGACGGGCGCATCGATCGATTGCAGGCCATGCTTCGCGGCAATCGCATGCGCCTTGCGCGCCGATTCGACATCGATGGTCGAGGAATCGATGAACAGCGCGCCTTTCTTCGCGTTCGGCGCGATGTCCTCGTAGACCGACAGCACATGCTTGCCGGCGGGCAGCATGGTGATGACGACGTCCGCGCCCTTCACTGCGGTGACGGCGTTCGCCATGACCGTAATGCCGTGTTCTTTCGCAACTGTAAGGTTCTCGGGCATAAGATCGAAGCCCAGCACCGCATGGCCCGCTTTTACGAGGTTGGCGGCCATGGGATTACCCATGTTGCCGAGGCCGATGAAGGCGATCGTTGTCATTCTTGTTCCTCCGGAATCCTTGCTTCGGCAACGCGCGTCGGCGTCAGCGCCCAATCAGCGAGCGCGCGATGATGACGCGCATGATCTCGTTGGTGCCTTCGAGGATCTGGTGGACGCGCAGATCCCGCACCAGCTTCTCGATGCCGTAGTCGTGCAGATAGCCGTAGCCGCCGTGCAATTGCAGCGCCTGGTTGGCGATGTCGAAGCCGATATCGGTGACGAAGCGCTTGGCCATGGCCGACCATTTGCCGGCGTCCGGCGCCTTGCGGTCGAGCTTGGAAGCGGCGGCGTAGAGGAAGATGCGGGCCGCCTGCAGTTCCGTTTCCATGTCGGCCAACCTGAACTGCAGCGCCTGGAACTGGTTGATCTTGGAGCCGAAGGCCTTGCGCTCGGCCGTGTAGGCAAGCGCCTTGTCGAGCGCCGACTGCGCTCCGCCGAGCGAACAGGCGGCGATGTTGAGCCGCCCGCCGTCGAGCCCGGCCATGGCGATGCCGAAGCCTGCGCCTTCCGCGGCGAGCAGGTTCTCGGCCGGCACCTTGCAGTCCTCGAAGATGACCTGGCGGGTCGACTGCATGTGCCAGCCCATCTTGTGCTCGTTGGCGCCGAAGGACAGGCCCGGCGCATCCCTGGGCACGACAAAGGTCGAAATGCCCTTAGGGCCATCGGCGCCGGTGCGCGCCATGACGACGTAGAGGTCGCTGTCGCCGGCGCCGGAGATGAACTGCTTGGCGCCGTTGAGCACGTAATCGCCGCCGCTCTTCACCGCCCGCGTCTTGAGCGCGGCGGCATCCGAGCCCGAGCCGGGCTCGGTCAGGCAATAGCTCGCCAGCCACTCCATCGAGGTCAGTTTCGGCAGGAAGCGCTGGCGCTGCTCGTCGCTGCCGAAGCGGTCGATCATCGAGGCCGCCATGTTGTGGATGGAAATGAAGGAGGAGAAGGCCGGATCGGCATGGGCAAGCGCCTCGAAGATCAGCACCGCGTCCAGCCGCCCAAGCGCCGAGCCGCCGACATCGTCGCGCACATAGATGCCGCCCAGGCCGAGCGGCCCGGTCTCGCGGATCACATCGGCGGGGAAGTGCTTTGCCTTGTCCCAGTCGAGCGCATTGGGCGCGACGCGGTCCGACGCGAAGGCTCGGGCCATCTCTTGGATGGCGCGCTGTTCCTCGTTGAGTTCGAATTGGCCAGTGCCCGCATCGACTGCCACGTCCATGGCGTGCTCCCTGTCGCTTCAGGCCTTCTGGCCTGTCGTTTTTGTCTTTGCGCGCCGTTCAATCTAGACCAATGATGCCGCCGCGCAACCCGGACCGTTGAGAACCGGCTGTGCATGGAATGACGAACGGAGCTCGTGCGTGCCGACAATTTTCAATAAGTTGCTGGAGCGTTTCCAAGCCTGTCTCGCGGGCGTCGACAATGATCTGGTGAGGGACGAAGTCGCGCGCATCGGCTGGGACATGCCTGTGCGTTCTCTCGAACCGCGCGTGCTTGGCTGCCTTGGCCATCTCGATCGCATCGCCGAGCTTGCGCTGCTGGACGCCAGGCCGCTGGCGCGATTCGTTGCCGATCATCGGGAGGAGCTGCGCTGGGGACAGACCTATACCACCGCCGATTTCGGGCAGAGCTTCATCGACAATTACGGCTGGCTGGAAGTGTTCGGCACACGCGGGCACTTCGTCAATGACGCGGTCGCGGCCGGCCTGCTGATCCTTGGGCCCAACATTGTCTATCCCGACCACCATCATATCGCCGAGGAAATCTACATCCCGCTGACCGGCGGCACGGAATGGCGGATGGGCGAGGGGGACTTTCAATTTCGCGAGGCGGGCGAAGTGATCCACCACGCCTCCAATGTCAGCCATGCCACGCGCACCGGCAAGGAGCCACTGATGGCGCTCTATCTCTGGCGCGGCGGGCCCCTGGCACAGAAATCGACCATTGGCTCAGGAGGCAGAGGCTAATGGCTAAAGCGATCATGCTGCAGGGCACCGGTTCGGATGTCGGCAAGACCGTGCTGGTGGCGGGGCTTTGCCGCGCTGCGAAAAATCGCGGGCTGAAGGTGCGGCCGTTCAAGCCGCAGAACATGTCGAACAATGCCGCGGTCGCCGACATTCCCGGCGGCGACAAAACCGGCGAAGGTGAGATCGGCCGCGGGCAATGGCTGCAGGCCCTGGCCTGCGGGGTGAGACCGACCGTCCATATGAACCCGGTGCTGCTCAAGCCGCAGAGCGATATCGGCTCGCAAGTGGTGGTGCAGGGCAAGGTCTATGGCGAGGCGCGGGCGCGCGACTACCAGGCGATGAAAGCCGTGCTGATGGACGCGGTGCTGGAGTCCTGGGCGAAGGTCGGCGAGGGCGCGGACCTGGTCATCGTCGAGGGCGCGGGCTCGCCCGCCGAGATCAATCTCAGAAGCCGCGACATCGCCAATATGGGTTTTGCCACGCGCGCCAATGTGCCAGTGATCCTGGTCGGCGACATCGACCGCGGCGGAGTCATTGCGTCCGTGGCCGGCACGCATCTGGTCCTGCCGGAGGAAGACCGGCGCATGATCGCCGGCTATCTCATCAACAAGTTCCGCGGCGATGTCTCGCTGTTCGACGAGGGGATAAGCGCGATCGAAAGGTTCACCGGCTGGCGCTGCTTCGGCGTCGTGCCGTGGCTGAAGGCGGCCGGGCGGCTACCGTCCGAAGATTCCGTTGTGCTCGAACGGCTCGCTTCCGGTGAGAAACGGGCGTTGAAGGTGGCGGTGCCAATGCTGGCGCGCATTGCCAATTTCGACGACCTCGATCCGCTGAAAGCCGAGCCGCAGGTCGAGGTGGTGTTCGTGCCGCCGGGCAAGAAGCTGCCGGAAGATGCCGGGCTGGTGGTCATCCCCGGCTCCAAATCGACGATTGGCGATCTCATAAAATTCCGCGAGAACGGCTGGGATCGCGATCTTCTCGCCCATCGCGAGCGCGGCGGCCATGTCGTCGGCATCTGCGGCGGCTACCAGATGCTCGGCCGCATGGTGCGCGATCCCGACGGCATCGAAGGCAGCGTCACCGAGGCCGAAGGCCTTGGCCTGCTCGACATAGAAACGGTGATGGAGCCTGAAAAGACGGTGCGCAATTCAAGCGCGCATTCGGTGCAGTTCGGCCTGCCGCTCGAGGGCTATGAAATCCATCTCGGCCGGACTACCGGCGCGGACACGGCGCGACCGTCGACGATGTTCAATGGCGCCGAGGACGGCGCGGTCTCCGCCGACGGCAAGGTGATCGGCACCTATCTGCACGGATTGTTCTCAGCCGACGCGTTTCGCGCCGCCTATCTGGAGAGCCTTGGCGTCAGGGGAGGCGGCATCGACTATCGCGCGGACGTCGAGAAGGCGCTGGACGAGGTGGCCGCGGAGTTGGAGAGGCATCTCGACTGCGACGCTATATTTGGGCTGGCGCGCTGACTACGCCTTCTCGCCCGCCTTCGGCCAGTAAGTGCCGAAGGACCAGACATTGCCTTCCGGGTCGAGGCAGATGAAATCGCGGCTGCCATAGTCGCGGTCGACCAGTTCCTGGAGGATTTTCGCGCCGGCCTTCTTGGCACGCGCATAGGCGGCATCGGCGTCATCGACGGCGATGTAGATCGACTTGCCGCCGCCACCGCCGGGCTCGCCGACCATCTTGCCGTAATCGTCGTCGCGCGCCGTGCCCAGCATGATCATCGAGGAGCCGAAAGTGAGCTCGGCGTGGTGGACGATGTCGCCCTCGCCATAGCGGGCGCGCAGTTCGAAGCCGAAAGCCTCGCTGAGCCAGTCGATCATTTTGGCGGCGTTCCTGTAGCGCAGGGCCGGATAGAGACGGGGTGCTTCGTTTGCTGTCGGCATGACAATCTCCCTGGATCGGTTGATGAATGCCAGTCTGTGCAAAGGCGGTCTCGGCGTCTTGAAGAAATGTTACCTCGCCTGAGGGCTAGATCATCGCCGCGAGCCCGGTCGGCGTTTCGCCGGCCAACTGACGGAACTCGCGAACCAGATGCGCCTGGTCGGCATAGCCGCAATCGGCGGCGATGCCAGCCCAGTCATCGTCCTGCCGCTTCGACAGGGACAGCGCCCGGTTGAAGCGCACGATGCGTGACAAGGTCTTCGGGCCGATGCCGATCGCGTCGGTGAACTTGGCGGCCAGATGCTTGCGGCTCCAGCCGATCTCGCCGGCGAGCGTCGAAATGCGGGTGCGGCCGCCCGACATGATGACCGTCCTGTACGCCCAGGCGATTTCGGGCGAAAGCGCATTCGCGTCGGCAAGGCGGCTGGTAATGAATCCTTCGGCAATGTCGAAGCGCGCGTTCCAATCCGCCGCTTCGCCGAGCTGTTCGCGCAGCGCGTGGCCGTCAAAGCCCAGCACATCGTCCAACCCAACCATGCGATCCCGCAGCTCGCTCATCGGCAGGCCGAAGAATTGCCTGGCGCCGAGCGGCGTGAAATTGACTTGGACGCAGCAGGCGCCGCCGAAGGATTCGATCATGACCGGCCCGGCATAGAGGCCGGCGGCGAAGCTGGCGTAGCGGTCATTGGCGCCTGGGCTGTGGCCGAGCCCGATGGCGAAGGCTTCGGCGAAGCTGATCACCAGCGGCACGGTCAGCGAAGCATATTCGACGATGCGGAAATGGCCGGGGCGGGTCTCGCGATAGCCGCAGATATCCGTGACGATGCCCGTAAGCAAGGCAGCGGGCTTGCGTCGCACCATCTCGAAATGGAGGGCCGGGGACCGATTGTCCTGGCGATGGTGCTCTGGCTCGTCGGACATGGCGCGAGCCTAGCAGACCGCGTCCTCAAATCAAAAGCGCCCGGCAAGGCCGGGCGCTCCGGGTTGCCTAAGATCTGCGAATTTCAGGCGCCGCGCATCAAACAGCCGGCGGCGAGCACGATATAGGCGATGAGCATGATCCAAACGGACGCAAGCGGAATGAATGCAAGAATGCCAAGGGCGGCGAGAAGGCCGATGACGGCGATAACCAACGAAATAATGAACACGATCTGGGTGGGTGCACTGAGATTCATGTCTGGTCCCTCCAACATGATTCGCAAGGCTGGAATTGTACCAGCCGCTGCCTCACACACCAATGAGCTGGCGCAGCGGATTGGCGGGATCGGCCAAGAGCTTGATCGCCAGCGCCAGGCAGACCACCACCAGCAGCGGCTTGATCAGTTTCGCGCCGATACGGATGGCCAGGCTCGCGCCGACACGCGCGCCGATGAACTGCGCCACGCCCATCATCAGGCCGATCTTCCAGTCGATGACGCCGACGGCGGCGAAGACGACGAAGCCGCCGATGTTGGAAGCGAGGTTGAGCAGCTTGGTGTGCGCCGTCGCCTTGAGCACGCCATAGCCGGCGAGCGTGACGAAGGCGAGCATGTAGAAGGAGCCGGCGCCGGGACCGAAGAGCCCGTCATAGAAGCCGACCAGCGGCGGAATGATCAGTCCGAACAGGAAAGGCGACAGCCGCTCGGCGCGGTCGACGTCGTCCATGTTCGGCTTCAGCGCGAAATAGAGCGCGATGGCGATCAGCAGCAGCGGCAACAGCGCGCGCAGGAAATCGCCGGGGACGACGGTCGCCAAAAGCGCTCCGACGGCGCCGCCGACAAGCGCCAGCAGCGCCGACGGCAGCTGGCGGCGTAAATCGACCTGGCCGTTGGCGGCATAATGAATGGTCGCCGAGCCGGAACCGAACATACCCTGCAGCTTGTTGGTGCCGAGTGCTGCGACCGGCGAAAAACCGGCGAGCAGCAGCGCCGGGATCGTGATCAGCCCGCCGCCGCCGGCGATCGCGTCGACGAACCCCGCGGCAAAAGCGGCGGCAACGAGCATGAGGACGGTCTGCAGGGTAAGGTCGATCATGGGGAAGGGGCTTGGAAGGAAGCCGCAGCTTCCATCACGCTCAGCCAGTTTGCGCAAGAGCGATTCCACGCCAGATCGGTTCGTCGTTACACGCCGAACCGCACTGTTCTTGCTTTGACGCAATTCCGGATGGAAGGCTACGGCGAAGTCGCCGAGCCTAAACGCTCACACTTTTCCTGGAATTGCCCTAACAATCCAATCGGAATCGCAAAGGGGAGCTTGATGGCGATGGCGCTGCTCGACCAGATACGTTCGATCTTCGACGGTGACCCGGGCGTGCGCAAGGTGGCGGACGACCCGGTGCTGTCAGCCGAACTTCTGATGTTGTTCCGCATGATCCTGGCCGACGGCTCGGTCTCGGAGAGCGAGATGGTCGTGTTCCGGCGCATCTGCAAGGAAGCCTTCGGCATTCCGGAGGCCAGCATCGACAGCGTCATCGAATATCTCAACGATTATGGCTACGAGACCAACGGCTCGCAGGCGATCGGGCTGTTTCGCGATCTCGATGTCGAGCGCCGCAAGCTGCTTGCGCGCCACATGGCCGAGATCGCCAAGGCCGATGCCAGGCTGGCAGAGAGCGAGGTGAAGCTGCTGCGCCGCACACTCGACCTGCTCGACATCAGCCCCGTCGATTTGGTGAAGCCGGAAGAGTGAGCAAACTGTTCGCTGGCGCAGGGAGCGTTTGAATGGCCTTTGCCGACAGCTATCTCGGGCGATTGCGGGCATTGATCGGGAACCGTTTGGTGCTGATGCCAGGCGCGCGCATCATCATCGAGCGCGCCGATGGCCGCATCCTGCTGCAGAAGCGAACCGATTTCGGCGTGTGGGGTCTGTCTGGCGGCAATGCCGAGGAAGGCGAAGGCTTGGAAGCGGTGGTGATCAGGGAGGTCATCGAGGAAACCGGGTTGATCGTCAGCGATATCGAACCGTTCGGGTTCGGCTGCGACCCACAATATGAAACCTTCCAGTTTCCGAATGGCGATCGCACCCAATTTTTCGCGCTGGTGTTTTACACGCGTTCCTTCGAAGGCGAGCCGGCCGTCACGGATGATGAAAGCACTGCCGTCGACTGGTTTGCGCCCGACCACTTGCCCGAAATGCTGCCCAACATGGCGCGCAGCATAGAAGCCTATCTCCGGTTCAAGGTCTCTGGAAAATTCCAGATGATCTGAGAGGCTAACCTTGCTCCTGCAACCGTCGAGCGATGGCCCGATGCAGGTCAGGGGCAGCGGCAACAAGCGCTTGCGCCGCTTCCGAGCGCGGATGGTCGAGCACATCGGCGGCGCGGCCGCGCTCGACGATCTTGCCTTCATGCATGACCAGCACCTCGTCCGCCATGGCGCGGGCGACCGTCAAATCGTGGGTGATGAAGAGATAGGCGATGCCGAGCTTCTGGTTGAGCTCGGCGAAAAGGTCGAGGATCTGGGCGCGGACCGAGACATCCAGCGCCGAGACGGGCTCGTCGGCGACCACCAGCTTCGGGCGGGTGATGATGGCGCGTGCGATCGACAGGCGCTGGCGCTGGCCGCCCGAGAATTCATGCGGGTATTTGTCCATGTCGCGCTGGTCTAGGCCGACTTCATGCAGCGCATGCGCGACCATCTCGCGGCGCTCGGCCTTTGCCGGCTGCTTTTCCAGAAGATGCAGCGGCTCGGCCACCAGCTTTTCCACCTTCTGGCGCGGGTCGAAGGAGCCGTAGGGATCCTGGAACACGACCTGCATGTCGCGCCTTGCCGGCCTCAGCGCCGATTGCGGCCTGCCGGTGATGTCCTCGCCGCGAAAGCGGATCGTGCCCACCGTCGGCTTGTCCAAAGCGAGGATCATGCGGGCAAGCGTGGACTTGCCGCAGCCCGAGCGGCCGACGAGTGCCACCGATTGCGCGGGCTCGATGGTGAGCGAGACGTCGTCGACGGCGCGGATCGGCTGCGCCGGCCGGAACAGAGTTTTGCGCCGCCCCGGATATTCCCGGCCGACGCTTTCGACTTCGAGCAAGGGTTTTGCAGAGCCGGCAGGGTGCGGCCTCGGCCGCGCCGGCACATGCATGGAGGCGAGCGCCAGCTCGCGCGTGTAAGGATGTGATTGCTCCGACAGCGTGCGGGCGGTGTCGCCGGCTTCCGTCACCTCGCCACGGCGCAAGATGGTCAGGCGGTCGGCCATCTCGGTCACCACCGCGAGGTCGTGCGAGATGAGCAGCAGGCCCATGCGGTTTTCGCTGACCAGATCGCGCAAAAGGTCGAGGATCTGCGCCTGCAGCACCACGTCGAGCGCCGTCGTCGGCTCGTCGGCGATGAGCAGCTTCGGTCTCAGCGCACAGGCGATGGCAATGACGACGCGCTGGCGCTGGCCGCCCGACAGTTCGTGCGGGTAGCGCGACAGCGGGAATTTTGCCTCCGGCAACCCGACGCGGTCGAGGATTTTTCGTGCGCGCTCCTCGGCTTCGGCGCGACCCGCCCTGGTGTGCCAGCGTATGCCTTCGGCGACCTGTTCGCCGATGGTCTTGACCGGGTTGAGCGCCGTCATCGGCTCCTGGAAGACCATGCCGATATCGTCGCCGCGCAGGGCGCACATCTGGTCCTCGCTCGCGCCGAGGATGTCGATGCCGTCGAAGGCGACGCGGCCTTTGGCGCGCGCCAGATGCGGCAAAAGCCGCATGATTGTCAGCGCCGTCATCGACTTGCCGGAGCCGGATTCGCCCACAAGGCCCACGACCTCGCCCGGCGAGACTGCCAGCTCGACGCCTTTGAGGATCGGTGTGGCGCCGATCGTCAGCGACAGGTTCTCGATCTCGAGCAGGCTCATCGGCGCCGCCGTGATTTCGGATCAAGGATGTCGGCGATGCCGTCGCCGAGCAGGTTCAGCCCGAACACGGTGACGATGATCGCCATGCCGGGGAAGATCGCCATCCAGGGCGCGGTCACCATGCGCGTCTGGGCGTCGAACAGCATGCGGCCCCAGCTCGGCATCGGCGGTTGGGCGCCGAGGCCGACATAGGAAAGCCCGGCTTCGGCCAGGATGCCCAACGCGAACTGGATCGTGCCCTGGACCAGCAGCAGTGTCGTGATGTTGGGCAGGATGTGCTCGACGGTGATCAGCGTCATGCCCTTGCCGGCGGCGCGCGCGGCAAGGATGAATTCGCGCGGCCAGATGGCTAAAGCGCCGGCGCGGGTGACGCGGGCAAAGACCGGGATGTTGAAGATGCCGATGGCGATGATGGCATTGACGGCGCCGGGACCGAAGATCGCGGTGATCATGATCGCTGACAGCAATGCCGGAAAGGCGAAGACGAGGTCGTTGACGCGCATCAGCGCCTCGTCGGCCAGTCCGCCGCGCGCAGCGGCGACGGCGCCGAGCGGCACGCCGATGCCCATGCCGATGCCGACGGCCACCAGCGCCACCGCAATCGAATTGCGGGCGCCGACCATGATCATCGACAGGATGTCGCGGCCGAAATGGTCGGTGCCGAACCAGTGCGCCCAAGAGGGCGCCTGCGTCTTGTCGGCAATCACCAACCTGGTGACGTCGTAAGGCGTCCATAGGAACGAGACGAGCGCGACGGCCGCAACCAGCAGCGTGATGGCCAGACCGATCAGGAAGGAGCGGTTGCCGAAGGCCTTGGCCAGCACGCCGGCGATGGTTTCCTCGGGCAGGTCGATGCGCATGGTCATTGCCGGCCTCTCGAGCGGTTCCGCGTTTCGCGGAATCGCTGAACCGCTCTCAGTATTTGTTTTGGCGCAATTCCGGACGGAAAACCGCTACGCACTTTTCCTGGAATTGCTCTAAGGCGCGGGTCGACGATGGCGTAGGAGAAATCGACGAGGAGGTTGATCAGGATTACGGCGGCGACCAGCAGCATGACGATGCTCTCGACCACGATCAGGTCGCGCTGGGTGATGGCCTGGAAGATCAGCCGCCCGAGGCCGGGCAGGTAGAAGACGTTCTCGATGATGATGGTGCCGGCAAGCAGGAAGGCGAATTGCAGGCCGAGGATGGTGAGCACCGGGATCATGGCGTTGCGCAGCGCATGGCGCCAGAGCACGGCGCGATAGGGCAGGCCCTTAGCGCGCGCGGTGCGGATATAGTCCTCGTTGAGCACCTCGATCAGCGCCGAGCGGGCGACGCGCGCCAGGATCGCCGCCTGCGGCAATGCCAGCGCGACGGCCGGCAACAGCAGGGATTTCAACGCAGCCCAGATGCCGGCGCTCCAGCCCGGAAAGCCGCCGGCCGGCACCAGATGCAGCCAGACGGCGAACAGATAGATCAGCATCAGAGCGAACCAGAAATTCGGCACGGCGACGCCGAGCTGCGCGGCGCCCATGGCGAGCGTGTCGCCGGCGCGGCCCTGGCGGCTGGCCGAGAAGACGCCGACCGGAATGGCGATGACGGTCGAGAGCGCCAGCGCGATCAACGCCAGCGGCAGGGAGACGGCGATGCGTTCCCGCACGAGATCGATGACAGGCACCGAATAGGTGTAGGAGCGACCGAAATCGAGGCTGAGCAAGCCGCCCGCCCAATGCAGGTAGCGCAACACCAGCGGCGCGTTCAGCCCCATCTGGTCCCGCAGCATCTCGACCTGGTCGGCGCTGGCATTGAGGCCCAGCATCAGCCGTGCCGGATCGCCGGGCAGGATCTCCATGACCGCGAACACCACCATCGAGGCCAGCACCAGCGTGAGGGCCGCGATGATGAGGCGTTTCAGGAGATAGGCGGTCATGGGAGGCGATCGGGCGATCGCGCTGGCTTCAATCCGTCCACTTCACCTTGGTGAGATCGTCAGCCTCGATCGGCCAGTTCGTCCACATGCCCTGCAGCTTGGCGTCCCAGACGCCAATCTTGGGCAGCTCGAACAGGTAGACGGCGGGCACGTCGTGCGCGAGTATCTTCTGCGCCTCGCTCAGCAGCTCCAGCCTCTTGTCCTTGTCGACCGTGGTGCCGAGTTCCTTGATGACATCGTTGAACTTCGGATTGTCATACTGGAAATAGTAGCCGGGCCGCGAATAGATATCGATGTCGTTTGGCTCGACATGGGAAACAATCGTCAGGTCGTAGTCCTTGTTGGTGAAGACCTGGCTCAGCCACTCCGCCCATTCGACCGGAACGATCTGCAGATTGACCCCGATCTCCTTGAGCTGGGACTGAATCACCTGGCCGCCGTCGCGTGCGTAGGGGACGGGCGGCAGCTTGATCGTGGCCGAAAAGCCGTTTTCAAGCCCCGCTTCCTTCAGATACGCCTTGGCCTTGGCGATGTCGTGCGGATAGACGCCGGTGAGATCGACATAGCCCGCATCGCCTGGCGAAAAATGAGAGCCGATCGGCTTTCCAAGACCGTTCGAGGCCGCGGCGATAATGGCACTGCGATCGATCGCGGAGGCGAGCGCCTGCCGCACCGCGAGCTTGTCGAAGGGTGGCTTCTTGTTGTTGATCGACAGGATTGTCTCGCCCTCGGTCGAGCCGATCACGACGCTGAAGCGCGGATCGGATTGGACCTGCGCGAGCGCGTCTTGTGCGGGCATGTTGGCGAAAGCCTGGATATCGCCCGAGAGCAATGCGGGGACAGCCGCTGCCGCGTCCGGCACGATACGGAACGTCGCCTTGTCGAGCGCGGCGGGCGTACCCCAGTAGTCCGGGTTCTTGACGAGCGTGATCTCGGAACCTTTGGCCCAGTGATCGAGCTTGAATGGACCGGTGCCGATCGGCTTGTCCTTGTTGCCGTCGGCCGATGCCCTCCCCACGATTACCGCCGCAACCTGGCCCATGTCATAGAGGAAATCCCCCTGCGGACCGTCGAGCGTAACCTTCACCGTCGCCGGATCGACCGCTGTGACATTGGTGATATGCGCAAAGAGCGGCTTTTGCGGGTTAAGCGAATCCTTGGCCCGCGCCCGGTCCAGCGAGAATTTCACGTCGTCGGCACTGAAGGCCGAGCCGTCATGGAACTTCACGCCGGAATGCAGCTTGAACGTGTAGACCTTGCCGTCGTCGGAGACTGCCCAGCTCTGGGCGAGAGCGGGTTGAACCTGACCGTTGTCGTCGATGCGCGTCAGCCCTTCAAAGACATTGGCATAGGTGACTTCGCCGATGGCCGCGGCCGCGCCGGCGGTCGGATCGAGATGCGGCGGCTCAAGCACGATGCCCAGCGTGAGGTCGCTGCGTGCGGCAAAGGCCGACGTGGCGGCGGCAAGCGACAGCACAGCCGCGGCCAGGGTGGTCTTCCACAGTTTCATCGCTGAACTCCCATTGCTCAAACGTGCTCAGGCTGGCGGATAGAAGCGTGATTTCGCGCGCGAGTAAATTGCGTTTCGTGCTGCCATGTCCCGCCGCGGGAAATGTTTTTCCCGTCAACGGCGCGATTAGGGCGTTTCACCGTTTCACGGAAACGGAGAACCGCTCGCCCTCTTGTTCTTGCGCAATTCCGGACGGAAAACCGTTACACGGTTTTCCTGGAATTGCTCTTAGTCCGTCGTACCTCTCAGCAGGATGTTGAGGCCGATCGCCATCACCTTGGCCGATTCCACCATGTCGGCGATGCCGACCCATTCGTCCGGCCGGTGGGCGAGGTCGAGAATGCCAGGGCCATAGGCGATGCAGTCGTAAAGGTCGCCGATGCGCGCGACATGCTTCTGGTCGTAGGTGCCCGGCGAGATCACATAGTCGGGTTCGCGGTCGAACACCTCCATGATGCCTTTCGCGACAGCTTTCACCACCGGCGCGTCGCGCTCGGTCATCAGCGGCAGCACCTCCATCAGGTCGCGGATCTCGTAGTCGAATTTATTCCGCTCGCGCTTCAGCCGGTCGAGGATGCCGGTGACTTCGCCTTTCACGGTGGTGATGTCCTCTTCGAGCAGGAAGCGCCGGTCGATGGTCAGCCGACAGGAATCGGGCACG
Organism: Mesorhizobium sp. CA4; assembly: GCF_020165075.1. Classification (NCBI taxonomy): domain Bacteria; kingdom Pseudomonadati; phylum Pseudomonadota; class Alphaproteobacteria; order Hyphomicrobiales; family Phyllobacteriaceae; genus Mesorhizobium; species Mesorhizobium sp. CA4. The sequence continues at coordinate 28,856 of NZ_JAIUHK010000013.1, read as the reverse complement.
TTGGGCGAGGGCAGCCCCGGCCGGAAGTCCTCGGTCTGGCCGCCATGGATGGAATTGATGTTCATGGTCGAGCGCCTGGCGCCTTCGGGCACCACCGGCATGCGCGTCATCTTGCGGTCGAGCGCCGGGAACAATTCTTCTTCGAAGGCCTGCAGGACAGCGCCCATATGGCGCACCGCATTGTCGCCGAGGAACGGCATCGAGCCATGCGCGATCTCACCCTTGGTCTCAACCTCGGCCCACCAGACGCCGCGATGGCCAAGGCAGATGCGATCCTTGTTCAGCGGCTCGGGGATGATGACATGGTCGACCTTCGGCCTGGAGAAATAGCCGAGCCTGGCCAGATGCGCGACGCCGCCGAAACCGCCCGATTCCTCGTCCGCCGTGCCCGATATCTCAATGGCGCCGGGGAAATCCGGATAGGTTGCCATGAAGGCTTCGACGGCAATGACGGAGGCTGCCAGACCGCCCTTCATGTCGCACGCGCCGCGGCCATAGACCCTGCCGCCCCTCACCACGCCGGCAAAGGGATCGACGGTCCAGCCGTCGCCCGCCTCGACCACGTCGATATGTGAGTTGAAATGCACGCAGGCGCCGGGCGAGCGGCCGTCGAAACGGGCGACGATATTGACGCGCGGATAGCGGTCGCTGTCGCCGGGCGCGCCCTCGGCACGGATGAATTCGGTTTCGAAGCCGCGTTTCTTCAGGCGCGCGCCAAGAAACTCGGCACATGGCCGGTAGGCCTCGCCTGGCGGATTGACGGTTGGGAAGCGGATCAGGTCGGCGGTCAGCGCAACAAGGTCGTCGGTCCGGTCCTCGACCGCCTTGAGAAGTCGTTCATCCATGCGGCGGATTGAAGAAGGAACGCAGCACTTTTGCAAGCAGCAGTCACTCATTGCCATACGACGATCCAGGCATGGCCCAACGCCCGCCTAAACTCCAGAGGGTGCGTGTCGCGGCAGCAACTATACCGGGAAATCGTTCAAATTCACCGCATTGGATTGGCGGTTTCGTCAACGAGTGTGTGGTACTTAACGCACCTGCCGGCAAAAAGATGGAAAACCGCGTGGATGGCAGGGGGCAATCAAAGGGGTTTGATCGCATGAAAAAGTTCGTTCTCACGGCAACCGTGCTGACAACCGCGTTGTTCGGCATGTCCATCGCAAGCCGGGCGGCCGCGCTGGTCGCCAATATCGACGTCTCGTCGCAGACCATGACCGTCAGCAAATACGGCCAGGTCGTCTATCGCTGGAGCGTGTCGACCGCGCGCAAGGGTTATTTCACGCCGCGCGGCAGCTACCGGCCGCAATGGACCGCCCGGATGTGGTATTCGCGCAAATACGACAACTCGCCGATGCCCTATTCGGTGTTCTTCCACGGCGGCTACGCCATTCACGGCACCGGGTCGGTGAGAAATCTCGGGCGCCCGGCCTCGCATGGCTGCGTGCGCCTGCATCCGGCCAATGCCGCGACCTTCTACACGATGGTCAAGGAAGTCGGCTTCGGCAACACGCGGATCGTCGTGACCAACTGACCTAAAGCGCGTCGCAATCTTTCAGATTCGCTCCATGCGCTTTAGGTTCTTGATTTGCGCATGTCTTTTATCCCGAAACCGGTTCCCACTTTCGGGAGACATGCTTTAAAGGCCGACTGTCGCCTTCGACTGTCCGCGCTTACGGCGGCGGCCGCTGATTTCCCAGCGCTTGTGGAACCACATCCACTGGCCGGGATCCTCACGCACCCAGCGCTCGACCACATTGGTGAGTAGCTGGGCAGTGGCGCTGACGTCGACGCTGCCGCCTTCGGTGCGCGGCAAGATCAGCCTGTCCTCGATTTCCAGACGGAAGCGGTTGCCGGGCAACCTGACGCAGCGGGCGGGGTAGACATCGCAATCGTAGTGGCGGGCCAGCATGCCGAGCATCGGATTGCTCTGGCATGGGCGGCCGAAGAAGGTCGTGTCCACGCCGCCGGAGAATTTCTGGTCGACCAGCACGCCGATATTGCCGCCCTTTTCCAGGATGGCGGCAAGGGCGAAGGACGCTCCGGCGGCGGAGGGCAGCAGCGCGCCCATCGAGGAGCGGCGCGTCGAGTGGATGTAGTCGGCGAGGTAGGGGTTGTTCGGCGGGCGAAACAGCGCCGTGATATTCATGCCGAAGGTGGCGGCGGCCACCGGCAGCAGCTCGAAATTGCCGAGATGGCCGGTGAACAAGATATGCGGCTTCTTCTCGCCGGCGATCTCAAGGAAATGCTCGACGCCGCGCACCTCGACCCGGCCCGGCTTCGAAGCGTCCGGATCGAAGTCGAACAATGCATCGAGGAAGATGTATTCGGCCGCGAGGCGGGCCATGTTGCCCCACATGTCGCGCGCGATGGCTTCGATCTCGGCGTCGCTCTTTTGCGGGTAGGCAAGGCGCAAATTGTTGACCGCAACGCGATGGCGCCCAACCAGCGGGCCGATGCGGCGGGCGACACGGTCGGCGAAGTTGAGCGCGCTGTCCGGCGGCAACAGGCGCAGCAGCGAGAGCAAGACGATGGCGAGCTTGGCGACCAGCCAGTGCTCCAGCTGGCGCAGCCGCCGGCCGTAGCGGAACATGAAGTCCCGGCGGGCTTTCCTGAATACCGTGCCGACCATCCGCCTTTCCTGGAACTGCTTTAGGAAACGCGCAGGATGATCTTGCCGAAGACGTCGCGGCCTTCCATGCGCTTCAGCGCGGCATCGATGTCTTCAAAGCCGACTTCGGTATCGATGACGGGAACAACGAGGCCGGCGGCCATTTTCTGCATGGCACTGGCCATGTTCTCCATGCGGCAGCCGAAGGAGCCGAGCAGCTTCAGCTGCTGCTGGAAGAGCTGCATCAGGTTGACCTGCGTCGACACGCCCGAGGTCGAGCCGCAGGTGACGAGGCGGCCGCCGCGCTTCAAGGACAGCATCGAGCCGGCGAATGTGTCGGCGCCGACATGCTCGAAGACCACGTCGACGCCCTTCTTCTTCGTCAGCTTGCGCACGACGCCTTCAAAACGATCCTGGCGGTAATTGATGACATGGTCGGCCCCAAGCGCCTTGGCCTTGTCGATCTTGTCGTTGGAGCCGACCGTGGTGATCACCGTGCAGCCCATCTTCTTGGCCAACTGGATGGCGGCCGTGCCGATGCCGGAACCGCCGGCATGGACGAGGATGGTTTCGCCGGGTTCCAGCTTCGCGTTGTCGAACAGCATGTGCTCGACCGTGCCGAAGGTGACGGGCGCGACCGCGGCGCCGATCTCGGTAACGCCGGGAGGAGCGGGCACCAGCAAGCGCGCCGGCAGGTTGATCTTTTCCTGGGCGAAGCCGTCGAGATGGAAGCCGTGCACGCCGGAAACATGCTCGCAGAGATTGTCGCGGCCGTCGCGGCAGGCGCGGCACAGCCCGCAGGTGCGCGCGCCATAAATCGAGACCAATTGTCCGGGCTGCAGGCTGGAGACGCCGGGGCCGACCGCCTCGACCTCGCCAGCGGCTTCGGCGCCGACGACCAGCGGCAGCTTGCGCTTGGCAAAGGCCATGCCGCGCCAGCCCCAGACATCGATATGGTTGAGCGCCACCGCCTTGATGCGGAGCGTCACTTCGCCCAACGAAGGCGGCGGGGGAGGCGGCAGGTCCACCGTTCCGAGACGGCGGTCCTCGATAAGTTGCAATGCGCGCATCGGGCCTGTCAGTTCGGTTCTAAAGCGCAATGCGCTTTAGTTTCTTTGTTATGCATGTTGTTGTCGCAAAATCGATTTCAGTTTTGCGCGACATGCATTGCGGGAAAAATCCGCTTAGACCGGTTCCCGCGCCATGACAAGGCAGGTGTTCTGGCCGCCGAAGCCGAAGGAATTCGACAAAACCGTGCCGACCTCGGCGTTGCGCTTCTTGTTCGGCACGACATCGAGCACGATGGCCGGATCGGGATTGTCGTAATTGATGGTCGGCGGGATGACGCTTTCGCGCATGGTCATCAGCGAGAAGGCGGCCTCCACCGCGCCGGCGGCCGACAGCGTGTGGCCGATCATCGACTTGTTCGAGGAGATCGGCATTGAGCCGATGCGCTCGCCGAAGACGGTGGACAGCGACAGGTGCTCCATCTTGTCGTTCTCGGGCGTCGAGGTGCCGTGAGCGTTGACGTAGTCGATCTCGTCTTCGCCGAGGCCCGCATCGGCAAGGGCGGCACGCACCGCCGCGATCGCCGGCGAGCCGTCGGGCTTGGAGCGGGTGCGGTGGAAGTCGTCGGCTTTCTCGCCGCAGCCGCGCATGATGCCCAGGATCGTCGCGCCGCGCGCAAGCGCGGCCTCCAGCGATTCCAGCACCAGCGCGCCGGAGCCTTCGGCCAGCACGAAGCCGTCGCGGTCCTTGGAGAAGGGCTTTGAGGCCTTCTCGGGGATATCGTTGTGGGTGGACAGCGCCGAGAGCAGCGAGAAACGGATCAGCGCTTCGGCGGTCGCCGAGCCGTCGGCGCCGATCGACAGCGCCTTGTCGCACTCGCCGCGCCGGATCGCCTCGACACCGAGCTGGATGGCGGTGGCGCCCGAGGCGCAGGCGGTAGACAAGGTGATCGGCAGGCCCCGCGTGCCGAAGCGGTCGGCCAGGCGGTCGGCGATCGAGCCGAACTGCGTGGTCTCGAAGACATCCAGCTCTTTCAGCCCGCGCGCCACGCGCAGCAGCCTTTCGGCGCCTGCCTCCTGCTTGTCGGAATTATAGAGCGAGAAGCGGTCGGCCCAGTCGAGCTCGACCGGCGGCGAGGCCAGGAACAGCGGGCCGCCGAAGTCGCCGGAATCGAGGCCTGCTTCCGAGACAGCCTCCTGGGCCGCCGTCTCGGCCAGTTCGTAGGTGAGGTGGCTCGCGCCCTTCGAACTCGAGGGCAGGAAGTCGACCATGCCGGAAATGCGGGTGTTGAGGTGATCGACCGGAAAGCGTGTGATCGGGTGGATGCCGGATTTGCCCGAGGTCAGCGCCGCCCAATTGTCCACCTTGCCGACGCCGAGCGAGGTCACCACGCCGATGCCGGTAACGGCGACGATCGGCCTGCCCATGTGATCGCGAAGATTGGCCATGCTTTGTCTGCCTCGTTATCGAGCAATTCCAGGAGAAGTGTGCAGCAGTTTTCCGCCCGAAATTGCGAAAAACCGATCTAAGCGGCTTTAACCAGCCCCAGGCCCTCGAATTGGTGATAGCCGATCGCGGTTGCAAGGACGGAATTGGGCACGCCTTTGAATGGGCGCTCCACTGTGGCATCGAAGACAGGATAGCCGGCGCCGCGGTCAACGGCCATCGCCGCGAGCGCAACCGCAAAGGGGAATTGCGCTTCCTTCATATGGCCGGTCAGCGTCGAGAAGGCTCGCACGGCCAAAGCCGGGTTGGCGTCGAGCACCGCCTTTTCGGTCGCCGTGGCGGCATGGGCGCCGGAGGCGGCGGAAATCGTAAGCAGGTCGCCGTCGGGAAGGTTGGCCTGCTTCAACAGCGAAGCAATCTCTGAATTCAACTCGCCTTGCCGGCGCCTGGCGCGGCCGGAGACGACGGGGCCAAGCTCGGCGTAGATCTTGCGGCCGCGGTTTTTTGCGTGCTCGCGCTGTTCGAGCACCAGGAAGGCGCCGCCGGAGCCCGTGACCACGCCGCCGCCTTCTGAGCCCTGGCGTTGCCAGACCGGTTTCCACGGTCCGCGATGCAGGTAGCCGGCAAGCTCATAGCCGAGCAGCATGTCGGAATGCTCGGTCTGAAAAGCGCCGCCGACCAGAACATGGGTCGACTGTCCCGAGCGGATGCGCGCGGCCGCCGTCTCGACGGCCGAGACGCCGGCGCCTTCCTCGCCCATGAAGGTGCGCGACGAACCGGTGACCTTGTGGACGATCGAGATGTTGCCGGCGAGCAGGTTGGAGAGCTGGGCGAGGAACAAAGTCGGCCGCAGTTCCGTCGTCAGTTTCTCGTTGAGCAGCACGTCGCGGTCATTGCGGCTCTCGGAGGCCGCAAGGATCACGGCATCGACGGCTTCGTCGCGCTCGCCGCCGCCGGCCGCCACCACCATGTCCATGGTGGTGCAGAGCTCGTCATTGCACTTGATGCCGGCGTCGTCCAGCGCCAGCCCCGCGGCATAGGTTCCGAGCCGCTGCCAAGTTTCCATCTGGCGCTGGTCGCCGCGCTTGGCGATCTGCAGGTTCCAGTCGATCTCCGGCAGGGGATGGATCGTATAGGGCGCGAAGCGCGCCGCATCGAGCACCGGCTGGAAACCAGGCTGCGTCAGCTTTTGCCAGTGCGCGTCGGGACCTTCTCCCAATGAAGAGACAAGGCCAATCCCGGTGATGACGACGTCGTGGGAACTCATGGGTGGCTGTTGTGGGTCAGGCGACTTTTTGAGTTTGCGCATGATCCTTTCCGAAAATCGATGCCGATTTCGGGCTCATGCGCTGAGCGCGTCAAGTTCGCGCGCTCTGTGGACATCAGGCGTTCTTGGCCGCGACCAGAGCATCGATCTTGGCGCAGAGGTTCTTCATGACGAAATAATCGTCGGTCGAAGCCTTGCCGTCATTGACCTCCTGCGTCCACTTCTCGAGCGGCACCTTGATGCCGAATTCCTTGTCGATGGCAAAGACGATGTCGAGGAAATCGAGGCTATCGATGCCGAGATCGTCGATGGTGTGGCTCTCCGGCGTGATGGTGTCGATGTCGATCTCGCTGGTGTCGGCAATGATCTTGGCGACTTTCTCGAAAGTGGTGGACAAGGGCTCTTCCTTCGGTTGCGGGCGGAATCTGTCCGCATCTTGTTTGGGCGCTGTCTAATCGGTTTTTCCCGGCAGGAAAAGGCCTGATGCGCCGGGGGCAGATGGGTAGAGGATTGAGGAAAGGCAAGAAGGGCCGCCGGTCGAACCGGCGGCCCTTCCCATTTTATGCTGCGTAAGCTTTCCATGTCGATGCATGTCGTTCTCCCAAAGCCGGAACCACTTTGGGCGACATGCATCAGTCGCGGAGCTTGACCAGGTCGTTGAGCAGCCCGCCCGTTCCGTTGTGGACGGTGAGCCGCTCGACCTTGCCGGCGATGGCTTCGAGAGCCTCGAGCTCCTTCAGCCGCAGCATCACCGGGTTCTCGGCCATCACCTTGGCCGTGTTGAGCAGCGAACGGGTGGCGTTCGTCTCCTCGCGGCGGCGGATGACGTTGGCCTCGGCCTGCTTCTCGGCCGAAACCACCTGGTTGAGGATCTCGCGCATATCGCCCGGCAGGATGACATCCTTGAGAGCGATATCGCTGACCTCGACGCCAATCGCGGCCATGTCGTTGCGCACCTTGGCCGCCGCGTCCTCGTCGACCGTCACCTTCTTGTCGAGGATCTGGTCGAGCGTGAGCGCGCCAAGCGTCTTGCGGAAGGCATACTGCAGGGCGCGGTAGAGGGCTTCCGAGAAGTCCTTCACCGTGCTCACCGCCGTCACCGGATCGACGACCCGGTATTCGGCGGCGATGTTGATGCGGATCGTCACGCGATCCCTGGTCAACACTTCCTGCCCGGCGACATCAAGCGACTGGCGCTTGATGTCGACGACCTTCACCTGGACCATGCGCCCGACATTCCAGAAGGCGTGCACGCCCGCTTCGAGCGTGCGGACGAAGACGCCGTCCACGAACAGCAGCCCGACCTGGCCGTCCACGACCGGATAGAGGAACGTATGCTCCGTCTTCCGGGCCCGGCCAATCCGGCGCATCAGGGCCGGATCGACAGCCAGATCGGCCGCCGTGTCGACGGACGTGACCTTCCACGGGCCGGCATCCGTCCACAGCACGAGCTTGCGATCCGGGTTGAGCACGGCATGCAAGGCGCCGTCGCGCTCGACGACGGCGACGTCGGTACGTCCGGTGCGGATGACGGTGAGGTGACGCGCGGCCACATCCGGGAGCTTGTCGAACAACGCCTTCTCGTAAGCCGAAACGAATTCCGGGTTCTTCAGGTCGTGCCTGGAGATTTCCAGGTTGCCGCGCCGGTTGGCGAGCCAATGCTCGCCCGGCATCAGGATCGCCTGGATCTCACCCTGTAGAGGGCGACGGCACGTTCATTTTCCTTCACGAGGACGCGCTGGCGTCCAAGAAGCTTTTCGAGAATGGTCTTCATTGTCTTACTCCTGTCGGGCATGGCCTCATGCGAGGCGTCACGTCATGCGTCGAGCATCCTTTCGTTTCCTGTTTCACGTCGTACTTCGTCTCCCCGGCACGAATGATCCGGGGACCGGTGGCATCGATCCGCGGCGGGCCTTCGGGAGCGGATCGCGGGGCGGCGAAGCGGGCGCCGGAAACCGAAGCTTCCTTTGCCGGCCGCGTCGCGCCTTGATCGTCACCGCGGGCCTGGCCGCGAGCCGATGGCGCAGGACGTCGCCGCCCGGCGAGGCCGAAACCTTGCCGTCCGTGAAGTCCTCGCATTCCGGTCCCCGGACCGTTTGGATAACACCACCTGAAGTGTCGGCTTATCAGGCCGTTGGAGAAGGAATCGAACCTTCGACAGTCAGATGACAAATCTGATGCTCTACCAACTGAGCTATCCGTGTCGTGGGTGTGGGAATCGAACCCTGCCTCCGGACGAAATCCGGCGCTCTCCATGAGCTACACCCCGCAAGTCCCAACACTCCGAAACGGCGCCGTACACAGCGCGGCAAAGCCGGCTGCGCGGGCGGAGGCGAAAGCTCCAAACCGCTGTGCTCGCTTCGGTTTTCGTGACCGGGAGCGCGCCTATAGACCCTGCGACGGGTTGTCGCAAGCGGCATTGTCGCGGCGGATTTGCGGCTTCTTCCGGGAGTTGTATTTCGGCAACACCGGTTGGCGCGGCGCCTTAGAAGGTGACCCGTCCAAGCACCTTGAGGCCATCGCCATCCGGCGCCACCACCACGGCTTCGCCCTCGCGTGGCGCGACGCCGGTGAGCGCCTCGATATTTTCCACATGCGTTACCAGGACCAGATTGTCGGAGCCGGAATAGCCGCGGATCTCCTTGATGATCGCGGCCATTTGCGCGGCCTTTTCGGCCGGGTCGGTTTTGAGCAGGTCGAGCGGCGCGAAGGGCTGCGGCTCGGATTCAAAAGCGATGCGGGCGGTGTCCAGGCAGCGGCAGTAGCGGCTGGAGAGCACATGATCGATCGGCGCCGCGCGCGCCGCGAACAGCGCGCCGATGCGGCTTGCCTGCTGCTTGCCGCGCTCGGACAGATTGAGCTGCGTGGCGCAATTGCCGATGTCGAAATTGGCCGGGTCCGTCGCCCCGGTGACGAAGGCGTGGCGAAGCAGCACGACATGGCCGCCGTCGCGCAGCAGCGCCCAGCCGGCATCGGTCGCGTGGGCAAGGCTCGGAACAGCTAGGAGGATAAGCACCAGAACAAGTCGCAGCATCGGAAGTCCTATGGCGGCCCGGGCGAACCAGGTCGTGATTGGCATATAGGGACCGCAAAGCCGTCCGGAAAACAAGCAGAGGCGCCGGAGATCGGCCCGCCGCGCCGGTTGCGCCGCGGTCGGGGCTCGCCTATCACGGGAAAAATGTCTCCGCCCGCAAAATGACTCCACTCACCGAAACCGTCCTCTTCGTCTTCAGCCTTGTGGCGCTCGGCTACCTTGCCGGGCTCACCGGCTATTTGAAGCCAGTGAGCGGGGAGGGCATTTCCGAATTCGCCGTCAACGTGGCGATGCCGCTACTGCTCTTCCAGACCATGGTCAAATCGGATTTCCACGGCGTCACGCCTTGGTCGCTGTGGAGCGCCTATTTCGCGGCCGCCGCCATCACCTGGGCCGCGGGCCATCTGGTGGTGACGCGGCTGTTCGGGCGAGATGCCCGCGCCGGCATCGTCGGCGGCGTATCCTCGGCCTATTCCAATGTGGTGCTGCTCGGTGCGCCCTTCATCCTGGGCATATTCGGCGCCAGCGGCTTCGAGGTGCTGTCGCTGCTGGTCTCGGTTCACCTGCCGATCATGATGATGACCTCGATCGTGTTGTTCGAGATGTTCGGGCGCGGCAGCGGCGAGACGGTGCATCCTGTGCGCGTCGTCAAAAGCTTCCTCCGGCGCCTGTTCATCAATCCGCTGATCATCGGCATCCTGGCGGGGCTCGCCTGGCGCCTCACCGGCGCACCGATGCCGGACCTGGTCGAGCGGCTGGTCGACACGCTTGCCGGCACGGCCGGTCCGGTGGCGCTGTTCGCCATGGGGCTCAGCCTGCGCCGCTTCGGCATCTCCGGCAATATCAGGCCGGCGCTGGCGCTGTCGGTGCTGAAACTGTTCCTGATGCCGGCGCTTGTGCTGGCCTTCGTCTGGCTTCTCGGCCTGCCGCCGCTGACGGCCAAGGTGGCGGTGGTGGTTGCGGCGCTGCCTTCGGGCATCAACTCCTACCTGATCGCCGTCCAGTTCAACACCGGCCAGGCGCTGGCCTCGAACCAGATGACGCTTGCCACCGCAAGCGCGGTCGTGACCACGTCGTTCTGGCTGACGGTGGTGATCCACGTCTTCGGATAAGGGATGGCGTTATTCAGGTGAGGCCGGCCTGCAACACCGATTTCCTGCGCTTCCGGTGGTCACGTACCTAAGGTATGCTCCGCTGCGGCTCTCGGAAATCGCTATTTTCGGCTCGGCCTGACCTGAATCTCAACATCCCTGCCAGCAATTGAGGCGCTCGCTTTTGCTGGCCCAACCCCTATATGCCATCTTGTGATTGCTTGCCTGCCTTTCCCTAGGTAAGAGCAATGCGCCGGCGTGCGGCTCTTGAAGCACGCTTCAACGGATATCCAGAAAACGGCCGATCAGCGCGCCGAACGGAGGCCAGATCATGCTTCAGAAAACCAGCCATTTCATGCGCCAGGCCAATCTCATCAATGGTGAATGGGTGCAGGCCGACAGCGGCCAGACCATCGACGTCAACAATCCGGCGACGGGCCTGAAGATCGGCACCGTGCCGAAGGCCGGCAAGGCCGAAACCCGCCGCGCCATCGAGGCCGCGGAGGAAGCGTTCAAGAGCTGGAGCAAGACCACTGCGCTCGAGCGGTCGAAGCTCCTGCGCAAGCTGCATGACGCGATGATGGACAATCAGGACGTGCTTGCCGAATTGCTGACCATCGAGCAGGGCAAGTCGCTGACCGAATCCAAGGGCGAGATCGGTTCGGCCGCCAGCTATATTCTCTGGTTCGCCGAGGAAGGCCGCCGCGTCTATGGCGACATCGTTCCGTCGCCATGGGGCGACCGCCGCATCCTGGTGACCAAGGAGCCGGTCGGCGTCATCGCCGCCATCACGCCGTGGAATTTCCCGTCCTCGATGCTTGCCCGCAAGATCGGTCCGGCTTTGGCCGCCGGCTGCACCGCGGTGGTCAAGCCGGCCTCGCAGACGCCTTATTCGGGGCTCGCCTGGGGTGCGCTTGTCGAGGAAGTCGGCTTTCCGAAGGGCGTCGTCAATGTCATCACCGGTTCGGCCGGCGAAATCGGCGACGAGATCTGCGCCAACCCACTGGTCAAGAAGATCACCTTCACCGGCTCGACCGAGGTCGGCAAGATCCTTATCCAGAAGTCGGCCTCGACGGTCAAGAAGGTGTCGATGGAGCTTGGCGGCAACGCGCCGTTCCTGGTCTTCGACGACGCCGATGTCGATCGCGCGGTTGCCGGCGCCATCACGGCCAAGTACCGCAATTCCGGCCAGACCTGCGTGTGCACCAATCGCTTCCTCGTGCAGGCCGGCATCTATGACAAATTCGTCGAGAAGCTGGCCGCCGCCAGCAACAACCTCAAGGTCGGCTCGGGCCTGGAAGAAGGCGTGCAGCAGGGGCCGCTGATCGACGAGAAGGCGGTCGAGAAGGTCGAGGAATTCATCGCCGACGCGACGTCGAAGGGCGGCAAGGTCGTCGCCGGCGGTAAGCGTCATGCGCTGGGTGGCTCGTTCTTCCAGCCGACGGTGATCTCCGGCGCCACGCCGAACATGCGCTTCATGAAGGAAGAGATTTTTGGGCCTATCGCGCCCGTGTTCCAGTTTGAGACTGAGGAAGAGGCGATCGCCTTGGCCAATGACACCGAGTTCGGCCTCGCCGCCTATTTCTACACCGGCGATCTCGGCCGCGCCTTCCGGGTGATGGAAGGCCTGAAATACGGCATGGTCGGCGTCAATGAAGGCCTGATCACCACGCCCGAGGCGCCGTTCGGCGGCGTCAAGGAATCGGGTCTTGGCCGTGAAGGCGGGCATCAGGGCATCGAGGACTATCTCGACACCAAATATGCCTGCTTCGGCGGCCTCGGACTCTGACGTCAATCCCAGGAACAGGGCAGGCGCCCGGCAGTCTACCGTTTCGGACAAACGGTGGACTGCTTATCGCCTTGTCTTGGCGCAAAGCCGCTGCGCACTTTTCCTGGAATTGCTTTAGCCTGCGCTTGCCGGATGATACGCAGCCGGCCTAAATCCACGGATCGGTAATGACATCTTGGGCATGGCGATGAAGGACGGTGAGGTCTTCGGCACGACGCAGGCGGGCGAGGCCGTGCGCCGGTTCACCATTCGCGGCGGCGGCATCACGGCCAACATCATCGGGCTCGGCGCCATCATCCAGGATCTCAGGCTGAGCGGCCACGACGCGCCGCTGGTGCTGGGCTACGACCGTTTCGAGCCCTACGAGACCGACCGCGCCTTCTTCGGGGCGGTGGTCGGCCGCTTCGCCAACCGCATCGGCGGGGGCCGCTTCACGATCGCCGGCAGCCGCTACCAGACCGAACAGAATTTTCTCGGCAAGCACACGCTGCATGGCGGCTCGGAAGGCTATTTCCGCCGGCCATGGTCCGTCTCGCTGCATGGCCGTGATTTTGTGACGCTGACGCTGCACGATCCGGACGGCGCCATGGGCTTTCCCGGCGCGCTCGACGTCACCTGCACCTACCGGCTGAAGATCCCGGGCACGCTCAGCATGGAACTGACCGCGACCTGCGAGGAGCCGACGCTCTGCAACCTCGCGCAGCACTCCTATTTCAATCTCGACGATGGCGGGGCCGGCGACATCCTCGATCACCGGCTGATGCTCAACGCCGGCGCCTACACGCCCGTCGATGACGAGATGATCCCGACCGGCGCCGTAAAGCCCGTCGACGGCACGCCTTATGACTTCCGGCAGGCGCGGGCGCTGCGCATGGAAATGGAAGGCGAGCAGCTTCGCTACGACCTGAATTACTGCCTGGCCTCCAGCCGCGGGCCGCTGCACCAGGCTGCCTGGGTGCAAGGCGCCAATTCCGGCGTGGAGATGGAGGTGTGGACCACCGAACCGGGACTGCAGCTCTATAGCGGCCAATTCGTCGCGCCGACGTCGCCGGGGCTCGACGGCCGCCGCTACAAGGCGTTTTCAGGCCTCTGCCTCGAAGCGCAGACCTGGCCGGATGCCCCGAACCGGCCCTATTTCCCGCAGGCGACGCTGTGGCCGGGGCAGATCTATCATCAAGTGACGGAATACCGGTTCCGTCTGCCCTAGGATTGAGGTGAGGCCGGCCTGCAAATGGCGGCTTCCTGCGCTTCCGGTGCTCGCGTACTTTAAGTACGCTCCGCTCCGGTTCTCGGAACCCACCATTTTCGACTCGGCCTGACCTAAATCTGAAAGGTCCTAGCTGTCGAACGCGGCCTTCAACGTTTCAAACGGCGCCAACGCGCCGCGAACCTGCACGACCGCGGCGGCGACTTTGTGCGCGCGCAGAGCGGCGGCGGCGGGCGCATGGCCGGCAAGCCGCGCGGCGAGATAGCCGCCGTTGAAGGAATCGCCGGCGCCCGTCGTGTCGACAGGAGCGGCCACATGCACCGCGTCAACGACTTGCGAAGCGCCGTTCAGGGCAATCAGGGCCGGCTGCTCGCCGTTCTTGACCACGACCTCGCCGGTCAGCTTGCCAAGGCGTTCCGCCGTTGCCTGCGGCGTCGCGTCGCCGAACAGCATCTGCTCGTCCGGAAAAGTCGGAAGCGCGATATCGGCCACCGCAAGCGCTTCCAAGATCGCGGCCTGAGCCGTCTCGCGGCTCGGCCACAGACGCGGCCGGTAGTTCGGGTCGAAGGCGACGAGCGAGCCGGCCTTGCGCGCCGCAATTATGGCCGTCAGCAAAGTTTTCCGCGCGGCCTCGTCCAGAATTGCCAAGGTGATTCCGGAAAAATAGACAAGCGCCTGGTTTTCAAGGCTTTTTGCCAGCGCTGTCGGGTCCGAGGCGAGCTGGCGCGCGGCCGCGTCGCTTCGCCAGTAGGTGAAGGCGCGCTCGGCCCCGGTGAGCGTTATGGCGTAAAGGCCGGGACGCGCGCCGGCAATGACCGGACTGTTGCCTATTCCGATGCCGTTCTCGGCAAAGAAAGCGATCTGGTCGCGCGAGAATGGGTCGTCGCCAAAGGCCGTCACATAGGTCGCGGGCCGTTCCGGGCTCAAGGCGTGCAACGCCCAGAGCGTGTTGAAGGTATCGCCGGCAAAACCCATTCGCCAATTCGGGCCTGTTTGGCCCGACAGTTCCAGCATGCATTCGCCGATCGACGCGATACCATTGGCCATGCGAGCTTATCCTTCCTAAGATGTTGTTGCTGTAGCTTTTTGCGGTCGGCAGCGCCATGCTTGGCTATCGGCGATTTTTGCGCCAGAAGCGATTTCCACAGGCGGGCCGGGACGCGGCAAGCGCCCCGCGGCGTTAACAGCCGAAGAGGAATGGGCTTGGCATCGATATGGCGTTACATCCTTGCGGGTCTCGGTCTGGCCGCTCTGCTGGTCGGCATCGTGGCCGTCGTCTATCTGACGTTGCCGCAACCGGCGCCCGGACCGGACCTGTCGCGCTCGAAAAAGACGGCGAACGGTCTGTTCGTCGCGAGCTTCGAGCCGGAGCGCGGCGTCGTCCGGCAGGGCGAGCTGCAGTCCTGGCTGCTGACGCTGAAGACCGCCGCCGGCGCGCCGGTGGAGGGCGCTGCCATCACCGTTTCCGGCGGGATGCCGCAGCACGATCACGGCCTGCCGACCAGTCCGCAGGCGACCGACTATTTGGGTCAGGGGCGCTATCGCATCGATGGCGTGAAGTTCACGATGAGCGGTTGGTGGCAAATGCGCTTTGCCGTGTCGGCGGCGGCGGGCTCCGATTCCGTCGTCTTCAACGTCGTGTTGTGAGCGGGCGATGAGGCGGCTGATCAGCGTTGCAAGTCTCTTGGCTTTGGCCGCTCTCGCCTTGCTGGGCGGCTTCGGCGAGCCGCAGTTCAGCGATGCCGAGAAGAAGACCATCGCGTCGCTGGCGCTGAACACGCTGCCATCATTGAAACCCGACACCACGAACCAGTATGCGGACGTACCGGCGGCCGCGGCGCTTGGCTCCACGCTGTTCTTCGATGGCCGCATGAGCCGCGACGGCACGGTGTCCTGCTCGACCTGCCACAAGATCGACCGCCAGTTCCAGGACGACCTGCCGCAGGCGGTCGGCATCGGCCACACCAACCGGCGCACGATGCCGCTGGCGGGCGTGGCGCGCAATCCCTGGTTCTTCTGGGACGGAAGGCGCGACAGCCTGTGGGCGCAGGCGCTGACGCCGCTTGAAAACCCGCTTGAGCAGGCCGGCAACCGGGCCGCCTTCGCGCATTATATCACAAAGCGGTTCGGCGAGCGCTATGAGCGGATCTTCGGACCGCTGCCCGACCTTTCCAGCGTGCCGGCCAATGCGAGCCCGCTTGGCAGCGACGCCGAGAAGGCCGCGTGGAACGCCATGCCCACCGGCCAGCAAGACGACGTCAACCGCGTCTTCGCCAATATCGGCAAGGCGATCGCCGCCTTCGAGCGCTCGATCGAGCCTGAGCAGACGCGCTTCGACCGCTTCGCCATCGATCTGGCCACCGGGGCCAAGCCGGAAGGGAATGCGGCGTTCTCGCCGGAAGAGATGCTCGGACTGAAGCTGTTCATCGGCAAGGCCAATTGCGCGACCTGCCACAATGGCCCGCGCTTCACCGACAACTCCTTCCACAACACCGGCGTGCCGCCGATCGACGGCCTGCCGCCGGACCGCGGGCGCGTGGATGCCGTGGCGCAGGTCGAGGCCGATCCTTTCAACTGCCTCGGCAAGTTCCGCGACGGCGACGAAAGCGCCTGCCGCGAGCTGCGCTTCATGGTGAAGGACGGTCCGCAAATCATGCGCGCCTATAAGACGCCATCGCTCAGGGGCGCGGCTGACCGGCCGCCTTACATGCATGCCGGGCAATTCTCGACGCTGGATGAGGTGGTGGCGCATTATTCGAAGGCGCCGCCCAGTGTGGAAGGCGTCTCGGAAGCGCACCCGCTCGACCTGTCCGAGCGCGAGCGGGCCGCGCTGGTGGCGTTCCTGAAGACGCTGTCTGATTAGCGGTCCTTCACAGTCTCCATCGCGACAAAGGTCGACGTCTGGGCGACATGGGGCAGGGCGGAGATGCGCTCGCCGAGCACGCGGCGATAGGCGGCGATGTCGGTGGTGCGGACCTTCAGCAAATAGTCGAAGCTCGATGCCATCATATGGCATTGCTCGATCTCCGGCACGCCCTGAACCGCGCGATTGAAGGCATCGAGCGCCGCCGAGCGCGTGTCCGATAGCTTTACCTGGACGAAGGCGACATGGCCTTCGCCCATGCGCTCGCGATCGATGACTGCGCGGTAGCCTCTTATGTAGCCGTCCTTCTCCAGCCGCTTCACGCGCGCCTGCACCGGCGTCTTCGACAGGCCTACCTTCAAAGCCAGCTCAGACATCGAAAGCCGGCCGTCGCGCCCGAGCGCGGACAGGATGTTGCGGTCAATGCGGTCCAATTGGTCTTCGATCATCGAAATTACGGTCGAAATGACGGGATCACTCCCTATATGATAGATCGATCAGTCTATCTTGTCGATTTCTTTGGACCGACTGGAAATCGCAGCTGTGCTAGCTTGCGCCATTCGGTCCGGCGGCCGCCAGACCGTTCGCTCACGCTCGCTTTCATGGACCCGACATGCCGCTCGACGCCATCCGCCAGCAGATCCGCGCCAATTATTTGCCCGACGAAGATGAGGCGGTGAAGCGCCTGTCAGCGACGGCGGAACTTTCGGCGCAGGAGCGCAAGGCGATCTCGGCGCGCGCGGCCGATCTGGTGCGGGCGGTGCGCGGATCCACCGATCCAAGGCTGATGGAGGTCTTTCTCTCGGCCTACGGCCTGTCGACCAAGGAAGGCGTGGCGCTGATGTGCCTGGCCGAAGCGCTGCTGCGCGTGCCCGATGCCGAGACGATGGACGATCTCATCGCCGACAAGATCGCGCCGCATGACTGGTCGGCGCATTCGGGCGGCTCGAGCTCCATCTTTGTCAACGCCTCGACCTGGGCGCTGATGCTGACCGGCCGCGTGCTCGACGAGGGCGAGGGCGGCATCGAAGGCACGCTGCGCGCCATGGTGCGCAGGCTGGGGGAGCCGGTGATCCGCAAGGCGGTCGCCGCGGCAATGCGCGAGATGGGCGAGCAGTTCGTGCTCGGCCGCACCATCGCCGAGGCCGTCAAGCGCGGCCGGCCGATGACGCAGAAGGGCTACCTCTATTCCTTCGACATGTTGGGCGAGGCGGCCCGCACCGAAGCCGACGCGCTGCGCTACCACCGCGCCTATGCCGACGCGATCTCCTCGCTCGATGCTGGGTCGAACGGTCCCGACATCCGTTACAATCACGGCATTTCGGTCAAGCTCTCGGCGCTGCATCCGCGCTACGAGGTAGCGCAGCGCGAGACCATGCTGCCGGTGATGGCCGAACGGCTTCTGTCGCTGGCGCTTGCCGCCCGGCATTCGCGCATGGGCCTCAACATCGACGCCGAGGAGGCCGACCGCCTCGACCTGTCGCTCGACGTCATCGAACGCGTGCTGGCGGAGCGGGAACTTGCCGGCTGGGACGGTTTCGGCGTCGTTGTCCAGGCCTATGGCCCGCGCGCGGCCTTCGTCATCGACTGGCTCTATGCGCTTGCCAAAAAATACGACCGCCGGATCATGGTGCGGTTGGTGAAGGGCGCCTATTGGGACACGGAGATCAAGCGGGCGCAGACGCTTGGCTTGTCCGGTTATCCCGTCTTCACCCGCAAGGCCAACACCGACGTTTCGTATCTGGCCTGCGCGAAAAAGCTTTTGTCGATGACCGACCGCATCTATCCGCAGTTCGCCACGCATAACGCGCACACGGTTGCCGCCATCCTGTCGATGGCGTCGGACCGCGACAGCTTCGAGTTCCAGCGCCTTCACGGCATGGGCGAGGCGCTGCACGAGACCGTGCGGCAGGCCGAAGGCACGCGCTGCCGCATCTATGCGCCGGTCGGCGCGCATTCCGATCTGCTTGCCTATCTGGTGCGCCGTCTGCTGGAAAACGGTGCCAACTCCTCCTTCGTCCACCAGTTGACTGACGAGGAAGTCGAGCCCGAGGAGATCGCGCGCGATCCGCTCGCGGTTGTCGAGACGCAGGGGCCGGCCGCCAACCCGGCGATCGCGCGCCCGGCCGCGATCTTCGGCGCCGGCCGGCGCAATTCCAAAGGCTTCGACATCACTGATCCGGTGACGCTCGCGGCTATCGATAAGGCGAGGGCGGAGTTCGCCGGAACGGATCGCTGGCACGCCAAGCCAGTGACGCGCGCCGCCGGCTACGGCAAACCGCGGCAGATCGTCAATCCGGCAAAGCCCGACGAGATCGTCGGCACCGTGCATGAGGCGGCGGCCAAGCAAGTGGTGACCGCGGTGCGCATTGCGGTCGACGCACAACCCGCCTGGGCGAAGCGTCCGGTTGCTGAGCGCGCCGCTATCCTCAATCGCGCCGCCGACCTCTACGAGGCGAATGCGGTCGAGTTCTTCGCTCTCGCCACCCGCGAGGCCGGCAAATCGCTGGCGGACGGCGTCGCCGAAGTGCGCGAGGCGGTCGACTTCCTGCGCTACTACGCGGCCGAGGCGGCCAACGCGGAAGCGGGCACGCAAGCGCGCGGCGCAATCGTTTGTATCTCGCCGTGGAATTTCCCGCTGGCGATCTTCACCGGCCAGATCGCGG
This sequence comes from Mesorhizobium sp. CA4, assembly GCF_020165075.1. Classification (NCBI taxonomy): domain Bacteria; kingdom Pseudomonadati; phylum Pseudomonadota; class Alphaproteobacteria; order Hyphomicrobiales; family Phyllobacteriaceae; genus Mesorhizobium; species Mesorhizobium sp. CA4. Next base: position 9,874 of record NZ_JAIUHK010000013.1, on the reverse strand, counting down.
CGGCTTTGGTCACCGGCAATTCGGTGATCGCCAAGCCGGCCGAGCAGACGCCGCTGATCGCTTTCCGCGCCGTGGAAATGCTGCGCGAGGCCGGCGTGCCGGAAGATGTCATCCAGCTTTTGCCGGGGGATGGCGCCTCGGTCGGCGCGCCGCTCACCGCTGACCCGCGCATAGCCGGCGTCTGCTTCACCGGCTCGACCGAGGTCGCCAAGCTCATCGAGAAGCAACTGGCCGACACCGCTGCGCCGGACGCCATGCTGATTGCCGAAACGGGCGGCTTGAATGCGATGATCGTCGATTCCACCGCGCTGCCGGAACAGGCGGTGCGCGACATTCTCGCCTCCGCCTTCCAGAGCGCCGGCCAGCGCTGCTCAGCATTGCGCGTGCTCTACGTCCAGAAGGACGTCGAGAAGAAGATGTTGGAAATGCTGAAGGGCGCGATGGAAGCGCTCAATGTCGGCAATCCTTGGGCCATCTCGACCGATGTCGGCCCGGTTATCGACGACGAGGCGCAAGCGTCGATCAGCGATTATTGCAGGAAGAAGGGGCTGGAAGGCAGGCTCATCGCAAAATTGGAGGCGCCGGCAACTGGCCGTTTCGTTGCGCCGCATGTCTTCCGCGTCAAAGGCATAGAGGAAATGGAGCGCGAGGTGTTCGGCCCGGTGCTGCATGTCGCGACCTTCGACGCCGACGAGATCGACGCGGTGATCGCCGCCATCAACCGCAAGGGCTACGGGCTGACGTTCGGGCTGCACACCCGCATCGAAGGCCGCGTCCAGCATTTCGTCGACGGCATCCATGCCGGCAACATCTATGTCAATCGCAATCAGATCGGCGCCGTCGTCGGTTCGCAGCCCTTCGGCGGCGAGGGGCTTTCGGGCACCGGCCCGAAGGCCGGCGGACCGCATTATCTGCGCCGGTTCCGCAAGGGGCCGGAGGCCGGCACCGAGATTGGGGAAGGCCACAAGGTGAGCGCGACCGAGCTTGCCGACAATCTGCCGGATCCCACGCTCGGCGGCTGGTCGACGCGACCGGACCGCGTGGCGATCCTGAGGAAGCATCTGCGCGGCAAGGGCGCGGCGGCGATCGCCGCAGCCGCCAGCCTCGATTTCGGCCAGGTCGACCTGCCGGGGCCGACCGGCGAGGCCAACACGCTGTCGCTGGCACCGCGTGGCCGAGTTTTGTGCCTGGGTCCGGATGCCGAGACGCTGCTTGCGCAGACGATCCAGGCGCTTGCGGCCGGCAATGCGGTGCTTGCGGTGGCGCCGGGCGCGCCGGCGGCGCTGTCGGCGCTGACCGGCAAGGGCCTGCCGCTCGCGGCGATCGACGGTCAGCCCGATCCGGTGGAGGCGCGTTCGCTGCGGGTCGATGTCGTCGCCTTCTCCGGCACGCCGGAGGCGGCGCGCATCGTGCGCAAGGTGATTGCCGAGCGCGCCGGGCCGATCGTGCCGCTGGTTAGCGAAGTGCTCAATCCGGCCGCCTACGCCCATGAGCGCGCGGTCTGCGTCGACACGACCGCGGCGGGAGGCAATGCCAACCTGCTCGCCGCGGCTTAGTCAGCTCGAGACGAGTTTGGCGGAGGCGCGTTCAGGCGCCTTTCGAGGACCGAGAAGCCTTCGAACTGCGGATGGCCCAGATAATGCACCTTCGAGCCGCCGGCGTTGCGATGGGCGGCGCGGAAGTTCTCCGATTTCGTCCAGGCGACGAAATCCTCCTGGCTTGCCCAGACCGTGTGCGAGGCAAATAGCGTACAACCTTGGGTCTCGTTGACCGGACCGCGCAGCAGGTGGAATTCCCTGAAACCCTGCATTCCGGAGAGGCTTGAATCGCGGTTCTTCCAGACGTCCTCAAAGGCTTCCTCGGAGCCGTTCTGGACCTTGAAGCGGTTCATGGCGGTGTACATTGATTTCCTTTCGAAATGGACGAATTCTTAGGAGGGCGGAGGTTTCAAAAAGGGCCAATCCGCGCCTTGAACACCCAACTTGATCTTCCGGTCTCGGGCGGAATGGGAGGGAACGGGGCTTGTTTGCGCACCAGCGTCAAAGCGAACTGATCGAGCTCGGCGGACCCTGAACTTTCAGCGAGCTGCAGGTCGCTGACGCTGCCGTCGGCCGCGACGACGAAAACCACCCGGGCATTGTTGCGAGCCTTGGCCTGGATCGATTTCGAAACGCGACGGTTGGCGCGGGCCAGCCTCTTCTGGATTTCACCGCTGTAGCGGGATTCGAGCGCATTGCCGGCGGCCTGTTTCTTGCCCTTGCTGGCGACGACAGGCGCATCGCGCGTATCGCCATCCGCCGTGCCGCGCGGTTCAACGGATTCGCTTGGCCCCGCCGATCCGGCTGGTGCGCTTGATGTCGCGCTCGGAACCGGCGATTGCTCAGGCTCGGCAGGGGACGCTTGTGTGCTATGCGGCTCGATCGCGGGCGTCGGCTTGCTGTCGGTTGGGACGCTCTGATCATCCTGGCGCGGTGCGGCGGCCGCCAGGATATCCGGCGTAGAGCCCTGCTCCTTGACGGCTTCCGGCGGAGGCTGGCGCGCCACTTGCTCACTTACCGGCTGCGGCGCCTCGGCCGGCGGAGTGGGCTGGACAGACTGGCGTTTTGCCGGTTGCGGATCCGGCACCAGGGTAACATCCACCGCGCCGGACGCCTGGTCGTCCAAGGCGCTGCCGATGACGTTGGCGCCGGACTGGTCGGCGCCCTCGGCCCTGATCGCGTCCGCAGGATCGAATGTTCCCGCGGGTCCGATCAAACGCTGCCGCGGCGGCGCCATGGAGCAGGCCGGAGGCGATGATCGCCACCATCCATCTGCGGTCTCCCGCGGATTGCCGCACCTGCATGAGCGGCTCGGCCGGCTTGATAGCCGGTTCGCTGCCTGCATCGCAAGGGTGATTGATGTCCTGCATGTGTCGCGCCGAGACCTGCCGCACGCGACAAGGAATTGTCAAATCAAGATCGGTTGCCGCCCATGGCGGTGGACCGGAGGCGGGCCACGCCACGGCGCCATGCGGAATGGCCGGATGTAATCCGCCGAAAGCGATGGCGATCTTGGTCGAGGTCTTGAGCGCGCGCATGCAGGCCGCCGGCTCGACCCCGGGCTCAGCCTCCAAAGCGCATGGTTGCCGCGAGCTTCAGCGTGACGCCGGGCTCATAGAGGACGGCTGTCGTGCTTCCGTTGAGCGGGTTGGTGTATTTGACGTCGAACAGATTATCGGCGCGGAAGTCGAGCTTGAGATCGTCCGTCGCTTGGTAGCTGGCGAAGGCGTTGACCAGCGTGAAGTCCTTGGCCACCGGATTGCCCTTGGGCTTCCCGTTGTACTGCACTTCGCCGCCGACTGTCAGCTTGTCCTCGAGGAAGCGCAGGCCGAGCTGGGCCGTCACCTGGGAAGACGGGATGGTCGCGAGGTCGCCGCGCTCGCCCTCATAGGAGATGGTGTGGCCGTTGATGATGGAGGCCGAGAGACCGGCATAACCCCAGCCGGTGTCGTAGACGCTTTCCAGTTCGAAGCCGTCGATCTTGGCCTTGGCGAAGTTCTGGTACTGGAAGCAGATCGGAATGCCGGGGCCGAACGGGCAGCCGCTGGTCGGATCGAAGGGTGAGAGCGTCACGCCCTCGATGTAATCGTCGATGTTGTTGTGGAAGTAGGCAGCCTTGAGCCGCAGCGCGTCGCCGCCCTGGATGATGTCGTTCTGCTTGTAGTTGAAGCCGAACTCGACGGTCTTGCCGGTCTCGGGCTTCAGGTTCGGGTTGGGCAAGAACGGGAAGCTGACGCCGGCCGGATGGTTGCCGCTGATCAGCGTCTCGGTCAGCGAGGGGGAGCGATAACCTTCCGCATAGGTGCCGTAGAATTGCAGGCCGGCCAGGCCGGCGCTTTCGAAGGGCGAGACGCCGACCGTGATGCGGGGCGACGCCCGGTCGCCGGAGGTCTCGTTCGTGTCGTCCTTCAGGCTGTAATTATCGTAGCGCAGGCCGCCAATGACCTCGAGCCATTCCCAGGTCAGCTTGTCCTGGATGTAGGCGCCGGAGACGTTGCGCTTGCCCGACGGCGTGTAAAAGGAGTCGCCGCCCGCTGTGCCGCCGGTATCGACGTCGTCGCCGACCCAGTCACCGCCATAGGTCAGTTCGTGGGCGACGCCCGCCGTCTCGAAGCGCGACGTGTTCCAGATGTCGATGCCGGTGGTGCCGACATCGAAGGTGGACAGCGAGCCGGCCGGCAGCAGCACAGGCAGGCCGGTGACCGGATCGAAGCGATTTTGGACCGTAAGCGTCGTCAGGTCGAGAAGGTCTTGTTGTAGGAGGCGTTGATGTGGAGGTCGAGCCAGCTCCTGGCATCGTCGGTGATGTTGTAGCGGGCGGTAAAGGTGTTCGACTTCAGATCGACATCGTTGGCCGGCACGCCGCTGCTGGTCTCGGTCCAGCCGTCCTTCGAGCCGACCCAACCTAATTTCAATTCGCTGTTCTCGGTCGGGCGTATGGTGGTCTTGAGCAGTCCGCTCAGCACGTCGAAACCGGTGCCGGCAACGGTGTCGCCGCCGCCGTTCTTGTAGTCGCCGTAGTCGCGGTAGACGATGTTGCCGAGACCGTCCCAGTTCTCGTTGATCTGGTAGGCGCCGGTGGCGCTGGTGGTCCACCCCTCGCCGTTGCTTTCATAGCGTCCGGTCAGCGTGCCGGCCCATGTCTCCTCCGGCTTGAGGAAATCCGCCGCGTCCTTGGTGTCGAAGAAGACGACGCCGCCGATGGCGCCGGAGCCGTAGGTGTTGGCAACCGGGCCGCGGATGACGTCGACGGACTTGATGAGCTCAGGATCGACATAGAAGGTCGACTGCGTGCCGTGGTCCGAGCGCTGGAAGTCCTGCCTTGCGCCGTCGACAATCACCGCAACGCGGCCGAAATCCTGCAGGCCGCGGATGTTGATGCTCGAAGACACACGCCGCGCGTCGGCCTGGACGGTGACGCCCGGCACGCCGAGCAGCATCTCGTTCGGCGTCGTCGCCATGCGGCGGTCGAGCTGCTCCTGGTCGACATGGCTGGCGGAAGCCAGCGACTGGATCGCGGTTTCGCCGGTGCGGCTGATGACGAGGATCTTGTCGAGCAGCGTCCCTTCGGCCGCGGCGCTCTCGGCCTGCTGCTGGTTGACCGGCGGCACGGCTTGCTGGGCTTGCGCGGCGGGCACGCTGAGTGCGATCGCCGCCGCTCCGGCCATCAATGCGGCGATTGCCTTTGCAATCGATCGGAAGCCCGGCCCCGCGCTATTGCCCGCAGGGCCCGTCCGTTCCCAAGTCACCAACCCCATGCCCAACTCCAGATTTCAGGCTCGTAGCTGGCTGGCCAGTGGCTCGCTCGCATTTTTGATCATATCCGGCGTCTTAAATGTTGACTCATTTACTCCTGTAATGCACTGACTAGTAAACATGACTATTCGAGTCAAGGATTGAATCCGCATTTTATGAGGCTGCGGCCAAGGTGGCCGGCAGAGGAAGGACCGACCCGATGAACACGCACAATCCCCACGATTTCCGCTATCGCGTCCGCCGTCCGGATGACACGCAGATGCGTTACGAACGCGTGCCGTTGGCGGTGAGGACGCTCTCCAGCAACACGCTGTTCCAGGGCGAGCACGAGATCGGCATCGAGCATCATGGCGCGCTCTACCGCCTGAAGATCACCCGCCAGGGCAAGCTGATCCTCAACAAGTGAGGACCGGCGGGCGTAGACGAGCAGACATCAGGCAATACAGGTGGACGATATGGACCAGCGCGTTAAGCCGTCGCCGGAGGAAATCCGGCGGGCGCGAGAAGAAAATCCGAAAATGCGGGAGCGCGATCTCTCGGCGCAATTGGGCATTTCGGAAGCGGAGCTGGTCGCCGCGCAATGCGGCTTCGGCGCTGTCCGCGTCGAGCCGCGCGTCAGTGATCTCTTGACCGGTCTCGAGGCGGTCGGCGAAGTGATGGCGTTGACCCGCAACGAAAGCGCCGTACACGAAAAGATCGGCGTCTACGACAAGGTCGTGACCGGCAACCACAATGCCATGGTGCTTGGCGAGAACATCGACCTGCGCATCTTCCCGAAACTCTGGGCGCACGGCTTTGCCGTCGAAAAGCGCGACGGCGGCGAGATCCGCCGCAGCCTGCAGTTCTTCGACGCAGCCGGCGAGGCGGTGCACAAGGTGCATCTAAAGCCGGCATCCAACCTCTATGCCTACCACAAACTGGTGGCGAGCCTCGAATCGTCGAACCAGGAACCGACCGTCGCGATCCTCCCAAGCGCAGCGGAAGGGGAGGGCGAGACGCAGGGCTCGGGTGCCTCGATCGACGATCTGCGCGACCGCTGGAGCCGGCTCACCGACGTGCATCAGTTCTTCGGCATGCTGAAGACGCTGAAGCTCAGCCGCCGCCAGGCGGTGCGCATGGTGGGCCAGGACTATGCCTGGCTACTCGACAATGACGCGGTCGGCGCCATGTTCCATCACGTCGCGGCAGGCGAGATGCCGATCATGTGCTTCGTGGGCAACCGCGGCTGCATCCAGATCCATTCCGGCCCGGTCAAATCGGTCAAGCCGACGGGCCCGTGGATCAACGTGCTCGACGAGACCTTCCATCTGCATCTGAGGGCCGACCACATCCACGAGGTCTGGGCAGTGCGCAAGCCCACCAAGGACGGCCATGTCACCTCGCTGGAGGCCTATGACGCCAATGGCGGCATGATCATCCAGTTCTTCGGCAAGCGCCATGAAGGCGAAGGCGAGCGCGAAGACTGGCGTTTTCTCGCCGAGAACCTGCCCCGCATTCCCAACCCGACCGCGGCATGAGGTGCACCCAATGCGCTTTGTTCTCGGTTTCCGCGCGGCGCTTGCGCCGATGCTCGGCGTCCTGCTTGCCGTCATGCAGCCAGCCAAGGCGGACGAAGGCACGACCGTCTTTTCGGACAGCTCGCGGATCGCCTCCGTAGGCGGCTCCATCACCGAGATCGTCTATGCGCTCGGCGAGGAAGGCCGCCTCGTCGCTCGCGACTCGACCAGCAGCTATCCCGAGGCGGCGGCGAAGCTGCCGGATGTCGGTTATATGCGCGCGCTGTCGCCCGAGGGCGTCCTGTCTGTCAATCCGACCGGAATCCTGGCCCTGCAGGGCAGCGGCCCGAAAGAAGCGGTCGACGTGCTGAAGAAGTCGAGCGTGGCTTTCATCGAGGTGCCGGACCACTACAATCATGAGGGCATCCTGGAAAAGATCCGCGTCGTCGGCAAGGCGCTGGGGGTCGAGGCCAAGGCGGAAAAGCTCGCGGCGGAGACGGACGCGAAGCTGACCGCGGCGGAAAAGCAGACGGCTGCGATCAAGGAGCGCAAACGGGTGCTCTTCGTGCTGTCGACGCAGGGCGGCAAGATCCTTGCTGCGGGCAGCGACACGGCGGCCGACGGCGTCGTCAAGCTTGCCGGCGCGGTCAACGCGGTCGAGGGTTTCTCCGGCTACAAGCCGATGACCGATGAGGCGATCGTCAGCGCCAAGCCGGATGTGATCCTGACGATGAAGGGCGGCGGGCCGCCGATCTCGGAGGAGGAGCTGTTTGCCAATCCGGCCGTCGCGTCGACCCCGGCTGGCACGAACCGCAAGATGATCAGCATGGGGGGCGGCTATCTGCTCGGCTTCGGGCCGCGCACCGCCGAAGCCATCCACGATCTTGCGGTCGCGCTTTATGGCAATCAGGTCCTGGACTGAGCGGCCATGGCCGAACAGTCGATAGCAGGCGCGCCGGGCCAGGCGATGGCAGCCGATGGCGACCGCTCGGCGCGCGCAAGGTTCGTCATCGCGCTTTTGTGCCTGGCGCTGGCCCTTTCCGTTTTCCTGTCGCTGACGGCGGGCGCTTCCGACGCATCGGCCGTTCGCGTCATCCACGACTGGTTCACCGGCGCCGTGCCGCCGGATGGCGCGCTTGCGGCGCGCGACCGGCTGATCGTCTATGACATCCGCATGCCGCGCGTGCTGCTCGGTGTGCTGATCGGCGCAGCGCTGGCCGTCTGCGGCGCGGTGATGCAGGGCCTGTTCCGCAATCCGCTTGCCGATCCCGGCCTGATCGGCGTCTCTGCCGGCTCCAGTCTCGGCGCGGTGACGATCATCGTGGTCGGCACGACCTGGCTTGCGCCCGTCACGCTTGCGCTCGGCGCGCTCGCTTTGCCGCTCGCGGCATTCTTCGGCGGGCTCGCGGTGACGTTGCTGCTCTACGCCATCGCCACGCGCCAGGGACGGACGTCGGTCGCCACGATGCTGCTTGCCGGCATCGCCATCAGCGCTCTGGCCATGGCGATCACGGGCACCCTTATCTTCATGGCCGACGACCGGCAGCTGCGCGACCTGACCTTCTGGCAACTCGGCTCGCTGGCCGGCGCGACATGGCCGAAGATCGGCACCGTGGGGCCAGTCATCATCCTTGCGCTGGCCACGATGCCGTTCCTGTCGCGCGGCCTCAACGCGCTGGCGCTGGGCGAAGCGACCGCGGGCCATCTCGGCATTCCGGTGCAGCGGCTGAAATACACGGCCATTATCGGCGTGTCGGCGGCGGTCGGCGCTTCGGTCGCGGTCAGCGGTGGCATCGGCTTCATCGGCATCGTCGTGCCGCATGTGCTGCGGCTGGCGATCGGCCCGGACAACCGCTATTTGCTGCCGGCCTCGGCCCTGCTCGGCGCATCGCTGCTTCTCATCGCCGACGCGGTCGCCCGCACCATCGTCGCGCCGGCCGAACTGCCGATCGGCATCGTCACGGCGGTCGCCGGCGCGCCGTTCTTCCTGTGGATCCTGCTGCGCAAGCGCGGCGTCGTTGATCTGTGAGTTCGCCATGATCGAAGCGCGCGACATTTCGGTGGCGATCAGCGGCAAGCGCATCGTATCCCATGTCGACTTCAGGGCGCGGCCCGGCGAGGTGACGGCAATTGTCGGGCCAAACGGATCCGGCAAGACGACTTTGCTCAAGGCGCTGACAGGCGAGCTCGCCTATGCCGGCACCGTCACGCTCAACGGCCGCGACCTGTCGGCCATGAAGCCGGTCGAGGCAGCCACGTTGCGCGCGGTGCTGCCGCAGGCCACGACGCTGTCCTTCCCGTTCACCGTGCGCGAGATCGTGCGCCTCGGCCTGATCGGTGGGCGCTCCGGCGTGCTGCCCGGCGAGGATGCGCGTTTGCCCGAGCGGGCGCTGGCGCGTGTCGACCTCGACGGTTTCGCCGGCCGCTTTTACCAGGAGCTTTCCGGCGGCGAGCAGCAGCGCGTGCAGCTTGCCCGCGTGCTCTGCCAGGTGTGGGCGCCGGTGCTCGAAGGGCGGCCGCGCTACCTCTTCCTCGACGAACCGGTCTCCAGCCTCGACGTCAAGCACCAGCTCATCATCATGGATATCGCACGCGATTTCGCCCGGCGCGGCGGCGGCGTGGTGGCAATCCTGCACGACCTCAATTTGACGGCCATGTATGCCGACCGGATTTTCGTGCTGCATGGCGGCCAGCTGGCGGCCGCGGGGACGCCAACGGACGTGCTCAATGACGAACTGATCGAAAAGGTGTTCGACTGCAGGTTGAAGGTCGGCGCTCTGCCTGCGGGAAGCGTGCCGTTCGTGCTGCCGCAGTCGGCTGCGTAGCTTGGCGGCGAGGAGATTTCCCGGAGCTTTCCCGCCTTCGTCATCCACGGGCGGAGCCGGAGCGAAGCGGACGCGGAGACCCGAGGATCCATTCCGTTATATCAGTCGAAGAATGCGGCGATCCAGAAAGGAGCGGTGGCGCCGACGTCGCTAGTTCTGCATGGCTGCGGCGCTCGAACGTCACGGAATGGCAACTGTGTTCATGCGAATGCGGTTTTGTCGCGCATGATGGCGTTGAGGACGACGAGGAGCTTCCTTG
>NZ_JAIUHK010000012.1:0-159392 GCF_020165075.1 Mesorhizobium sp. CA4 | reverse complement strand
CCAGATCGTCGCCTCCCTGATCACAGCCATCTTTACTCAGCCGCCCTTGGCAATCCTGCGCCGAAATCTCCATGCCTTGCGACATCGTTGGCGCGAGCCACCTCGAAAGCGCAAATTTCAAGCCATGCCAAAGCTATCTTAGCGCATATGCCCTCGAGGAGGAGATGTCTCCAAAGGCGACAGAGGGGGTCGTCTCACGTAGAGCGCCAACCTCCTCCGACCCTGCAAAGGTGCCGGCGCTCCACGCGGCAACCCCCTCTGGCCGCTTTGCGGCCATCTTCCCCTCAAGGGGAGAATGCGCCGCTCAATGCACCCGAAACTCCCCATCCACCTTCCGCCACTCGTTCGGCGCGATCAGCCTGTGATGCGTATAGGTGACCGAATGCAGCGGGCCCTCGAGCTTGGTCTTCCAGAACTCGATGAAGCGGATCAGCACCGGGAATTCCGGAGCTAGGTCATAGTCCTGCCAGACATAGCTTTGCAGCAGGTGCGGGTGATCGGGGTAGTGATAAAGGATCTTAGCCGTAGTCAGCCCGTATCCCCTGAGCATCAGATCCATTTCGGAATTGTCGCGCATTGCGTTTCCTTGGTTGATTCTCCTTCCTCCCAACGCTGAATTGTGCCCACGGTTGCTTAACTGTCTATCGATTTCTTCGCGGCTCTTCAAAATTTTTGTCGTTAAAACAGGCGGTTAGCAGCCGCGAAGCGAGAGTGCTGATAGCTGGCCCAATTGCCCGTGCGTCATCCCGCCGCGCGAATCCAACGTCTAATATTGCCGTCACGGCGGAACTGTTAATAATGCCCGCGAATTCGCGGCCGCTTCGCCGCGATGCTGTCGGCGTTTCAAGCCGGCGGAACGGTTCCGGAGGAAAGCTGAAAAATGTCCGATGTCCATGTCCACCGCGTCCAGCCCGCGTGGAAGAAGAACGCGCTGATCGACAACGACACCTATCTCAAATGGTACGCCGACAGCGTGAAGAACCCGGACAAGTTCTGGGGCAAGCACGGCAAGCGGATCGACTGGTTCAAGCCCTTCACCAAGGTCAAGAACACCTCCTTCGACGGCAAGGTCTCGATCAAGTGGTTCGAGGACGGCCAGACCAACGTCTCCTACAATTGCATCGACCGGCATTTGAAGAAGCGCGGCGACCAGACCGCCATCATCTGGGAGGGCGACAACCCTTACGACGATCGCAAGATCACCTACAACGAGCTCTATGCCCATGTCTGCCGCTTCGCCAATGTCTTGAAGAAGCATGGCGTTAAGAAGGGCGACCGCGTCACCCTCTATATGCCGATGATCCCGGAAGCGGCCTATGCGATGCTCGCCTGCACGCGTATCGGCGCCATCCACTCGGTCGTGTTCGGCGGCTTTTCGCCCGATGCGCTCGCCGGCCGCATCGACGACTGCAAATCGACCATCGTGGTCACTGCCGACGAGGGCCTGCGCGGGGGCAAGCCGATCCCGCTCAAGGACAACACCGACAAGGCGGTCGAGATCGCCGCCAGGGCCGGCACCAAGGTGGAAAAAGTCGTGGTGGTGCGCCGCACCGGCGGCAAGACCGGCTGGGTGCCGGGACGCGACGTCTGGTACCACGAGGAGGCGCAGACCGTTAAGGCCGACTGCAAGCCGGAGAAGATGAAGGCCGAAGACCCGCTGTTCATCCTTTACACCTCCGGTTCGACCGGCAAGCCGAAGGGCGTGCTGCACACCACCGCCGGCTATCTCGTCTATGTCTCGATGACGCACCAATATGTCTTCGATTACCACGACGGCGACATCTACTGGTGCACGGCCGATGTCGGCTGGGTCACCGGCCACAGCTACATCGTCTACGGACCTTTGGCCAACGGCGCCACGACGCTGATGTTCGAAGGCGTGCCGAACTATCCCTCGCAGTCGCGCTTCTGGGAAGTGATCGACAAGCACCAGGTCAACATCTTCTACACCGCGCCGACGGCGCTGCGCGCGCTGATGGGCGCCGGCGACAGCCATGTGAAGAAGACCTCGCGCAAGTCGCTGCGCGTGCTCGGCACGGTCGGCGAGCCGATCAATCCGGAAGCCTGGGAGTGGTATTACAACGTCGTCGGCAACGCCAAGGTGCCAATCGTCGACACCTGGTGGCAGACCGAGACCGGCGGCATCATGATCACGCCGCTGCCCGGCGCCACCGACCTCAAGGCCGGCTCCGCCACGCGGCCCTTCTTCGGCGTCCAGCCGCAGCTGGTCGACGGCGACGGCAAGGTGCTGGAGGGCGCCACCGACGGAAATCTCTGCATCGCCGATTCCTGGCCGGGCCAGATGCGCACCGTCTATGGCGACCACGACCGTTTCGTGCAGACCTATTTCTCGACCTACAAGGGCAAATACTTCACCGGCGACGGCTGCCGCCGCGACGAGGACGGTTACTACTGGATCACCGGCCGGGTCGACGACGTCATCAACGTTTCCGGCCACCGCATGGGAACGGCCGAGGTGGAATCGGCGCTGGTCAGCCATGACAAGGTGTCGGAAGCCGCCGTCGTCGGCTATCCGCACGACATCAAGGGCCAGGGCATCTATTGCTATGTCACGCTCATGGCTGGCACTCCATCGAGCGAGGAATTGCGCAAGGAGCTGATCGCGCATGTCCGCAAGGAGATCGGCGCCATCGCCACGCCCGACAAGATCCAGTTCGCGCCCGGCCTGCCGAAAACCCGTTCGGGCAAGATCATGCGGCGCATCCTGCGCAAAATCGCCGAGGACGATTTCGGCGCGCTCGGCGACACCTCGACGCTCGCCGATCCGGCCGTGGTCGACGACCTCGTCGCCAACCGCCAGAACAAGAAGGGCTGATGGCAGGCGAGGCAATCCTCGGCACCGTCAGCCAGCTCTGGCGCTATCCGGCGAGCTCGCTCGCCGGCGAGCGGCGTGATGCCATCTCCGTCGGGCTGAAGACCGTCGATGGCGACCGGCTGTTCGGACTGGTCGACGCCTCCGGCGAGATCGCCAGGCCCGACCGCGAAGCCAGATGGCACAAGGTGCCGCTGATCCGCACCCGGTTGAGCGAGGCTCCGATGAACAAGGAATGGCGGCTCGAAGTGGCGGTGCCCGGCGGCGAATGGCTGCCGGCGCCGGATCCTGAAAGCGACCGCGCGGTATCGGCCTTTCTTGGCTTCGAGGCCTCGATCCGGCCGTTCGGCGCGCAGAACGCAGCGCCCAGCTACGCCGGCCCGCTGACCGAGGCGCGCTATGCCAAGGCGCCGGTCCATCTGCTCACCACCGCCTCACTGGCCAGGCTGAAGGCGCTGCACCCCGAGGGCGCGCCCGATCCGCGCCGCTTCCGCCCCAATATCGTCGTCGACATGCCGCCGGTCGAAGGCGCTTTTCCCGAAACGGAATGGATCGGCAAGAAACTCGCGGTCGGCGATCTGCTGCTCACCGTCTCGGAACCCTGCCGCCGCTGCGGCTTCACCATCATCGCCCAGGACGGCTTCGACACCGACCCCGGCATCCTGCGCAATTTGGTCCGCCATAACGCTCACAATCTTGGCGTATACTGCACGGTCGACCGGCCCGCACGGATCGAGATCGGCGCGCCGATGCGCTTGATGGACTGAAGCGGGTCGGGTCTACCGGTACAAATCCGCCCGTGTCGGCGGCAGGCCGCTCGGGCCGCGGGCGCGCTTGGTGGCGACAGTCTGGAAAATCTGCGCCGAGGCGCGCTCGAAGGTGATCGAGCAACCCGTCAGATAGAGCAGCCACAGCCGCGCCTTGGGCTCGCCGACCTCGGCGACCGCCTCATCGAAGCGCGCGTGCAGACGCTCCGCCCACAGGCGGCAGGTTTGCGCGTAATGCTCGCGCAGGTTCTCCACGTCATAGACGAGGAATCCGTGCGCCTCGAGATTGCCGAGCGTCATGCCGATCGTGTCGAGCTCGCCACCGGGAAAGATGTATTTGATCAGGGCCTTGTATTCCGGCCCCTTGCGCAACGTCTTGCGGAGGTCGCCCTTGCTGCGCCTGGTGATGGCGTGATGCAGATAGATCCCGCCGGGCTTGAGCAGGCGATTGACGGCCGAGAAGTAGGCGTCGTGATTGGCGAGCCCCAGATGCTCGAACATGCCGATCGACGAGATCTTGTCGAACGTGCCTGAGAGTTCGGCATAGGATTTTATCTCGATGGTGATGCGATCCTCCAGCCCCTCGGCGCGAATGCGTTCGCGGGCAAGGTCGGTCTGGGCTTGCGACAGCGAGACGCCATGGCCGAAGACGCCGTAGTTCTTTGCCGCATGGATAAGCATCGCACCCCAGCCGCAGCCGATGTCGAGCAGGCTTTCGCCGGGCTTCAGCCTGAGCTTGCGGCAGATGTGGTCGAGCTTGTCGACTTGCGCCTGGTCGATCCCATTGGCGAAATCGTGGAAATAGCCGCAACTATAGACCATGCGCTCGTCGAGGAAGAGCCGGTAGAAATCATTCGAAATATCGTAATGGTGCCGGATCGCCTCCTTGTTCGATCCGCTGACGAAAGGCTTGCGGCCGGAAAGATCGCTGCGCGCCGTCATCTGCTTACGCGAAAACAACACCATGGGCAGGTCGCGCAGGATCGCCAGCTTGGGCAGGGATTTGAACTTCGTCTTGAGCTTGCCTTGCGAAGGCAGGGCATAAAAATCGAACAGCGTGCCTTCTTCGATATCGACCGTTTTGGAAATCCACATCTCCACCAGCGTCGAGAAGGTCGGCCGGCGAACCAGCTGCCAGACGATATCCTGATCGTTGATGGCAAGCACCGGACCGCCGGCGGGTCCGATCCGCTCGCCCGTCCACAGCCGGACCGCAAAACCCGGCTTCAGCGTTTCGACGACCTTGCGTACGATCCGCGCGGCTCTGTCGGCGGCGTCCATTCCCACCTCCCGATATGTCGCCCCCAAAGCCGCACTGTCGTCCACCGGCCTGTGGACCGCAATCCCGATCTGTTGCGCAAAAGCACCGCAAGAGCAGTTTCCCGGCTCGTGGCACGACCATTCCGTTGCGTCATCTTGTCTTTTGCCGCGGCGCACCCCATCATCTGAGTGTGTTCAACGAACTGAAAGGAGGTGATCCGATGTCGAGTGATTTCGTTTTCCATAACGTGAGCTCCGCGGATTGCACTTCCGGGAAGCAGTCTTCCCGTTAAGGCGCGAGACGCGCGGCAGGTAGCCCGTGGGGCTGCCGCCAGGAGCCGCGTCATGGACGGAAACACGGAAGGCCGCCGGCTTCGTCAAGAAGTGGCGGCCTTTTCCGTTTGGGGTCGGCTTTCAATGGGCGGGATGGCCGCCGTTATCTGGTTACCGTCAGCTTGCCGATGTTGCGCACGATATCCTGGAAGGCCTGGTCAAGCTCGGTGCCGCTGGCCGCCTGATAGAAATGCTTGGCATTGCCGGTATCGGGGCTGGCGCATGATTGCAGCGTCGACTTGGCGTTTTTCTCCGTGAGGGCGAAGCCGATTGTGAATATTTCGATGCCATGGTCGCGCATCGCCGCGCAGAGTGTCGTGGCCGCGGTTCGCGTCTGCACCTTGCCGGCGTCGTTATAGACCTGATCGGGGCTGTTGGCGTCGAAATAGGACAGGTTGAATTCGCCGTCGGTCATCAGGATCACGTATTTCGCCACCTTCTTCGGATCCATCTTGGCTGGCCGTTGCGAGGCCTTCATCACGCTGCCCCAGTTCTCCGAAAGCATGTACCAGGCCCATTGCGCGCCGATATGACCGGCGGTGCCGCCGGAGGCATCGAGGTCCTTGATAACGTTGTTCAGAGCCGACGCATCCGTGGTCAGCGGCTGTATTGTCGCGACGGGGCAGGCTCGCGTGTGTGTCTGCTTGGCAAAGTCGGACAAATAGAGATCGCGGTTGACCATGCTCACGTCGGGACCAGCATCCGAATATTGATAGGCGCCCTTGCGCTCGGTTGCGCAGTTATCCGGTCGCGTCGATGCCGAGACGTATTTCGGGTCGTCGTCGCCCGGCGCCTGCTTGCGCTCGCTGGCCTTGGTCTCGACAAAGACCGTGCTTGCAGCGAGCGAGCCGACATTGACCGAGTTGGCATAAGGCACGATCGCCACCCGCACCCGCGGATTGGCGGCGTTCTGGCCGGTGAGGAAGGAGTTGACGGCATTGCCGGCCGCTGTCCTAAGGTCCTTGATCTTCTGGCCCGCCATCGAACCGGTGACGTCGAGCATCATCGCCACCTCGATGGTCTTGTCGGAATAAAGCGCCGTGGTCGAGGCGGTCACGCGCCGCATGTTGCTGGTGCTGAACAGCGGGAAAAAGAGGCCGACATCGACATGCGCATCCGCCTGTACCGTATTGGCCGTCCTGTTGACCGTGAGCTTGTCGAGCACGACCTGGTTGGCCTGCAGTGTGCCGGCCGTGCTGTTGGCGTCGAGAAACGCCTGCACGGTTTTGTTGGCATCGGTTTCCGTAATGACGCCGAGGGTGAGATCGCGGGCCGTCGAGGTCACAGCCGCGTCGACGACGCCCTGCAAGCTCGATCTCGCATCGTAGAGTTGCGAGATATTGACCGCGAATCCCACCCCCAGCGCGAGGACAGATGCGGCAGCTCCGAACAGAACCGCCAAATTGCCTTCGCGATTCCGGGTAAAGCCGTCCACCCACGAACGACACCTCTGAACTGCCGCATCCCATCCGCCTCCATCGTCTGCGGCTTCGCGCCGCTCGGCAGAGGCTTTGCAGGAATTCGGCCATACCCGGCCGGCAGTCGCCGAAAGGCGCTTAACAGGCAGTTAACCAATTGTTTTTGCTGGCTTTCGGCAAAGTTAAAGCTGAATGCGAAGTAAATGAAAATGCACTGGAGAGGCGACCTTCATGAAGCGCTTACCATAATCTCGAGGGCTGTCGCGGTCGTTCTCTCTTCGGCACAATCGAACTGTGCCGAAGCGGGCCAGCGGCTGCGTTAGCCGTGATGGAACAGGGCGCGGCCGGAGAGTCTTGGGGCGAGGAAAGCGCAACAGCCATTCTCGGGCCGGCATCACCTGAACATCAACCGACCTCTATGCCAGCATCTGCGCGCTGGCCGTCCGATCGACGCCGTGATGCGGCGGATTGAAGAGATGGCCCTCCTGCTCATAGGTCCAGACCTTGAACAGGGTGAGTCGGTGCGGGCCGAAACTGTGCAGCAGTGGCACGTCGGTGGCGTCGCGGCCGCGCGCGATGACGACGCGGCCGATGCGGGGCCGGTTGTGGCGCGGATCGAAGGTGTACCATTTGCCGTCGAGGTAGACTTCCATCCAGGCCGAGAAATCCATCGGCGCCGGGTCGACCGGCACGCCGATATCGCCGAGATAGCCGTTCACATAGCGCGCCGGAATGTTCATGCATCGGCAAAGCGAGATCGCCAGATGCGCGAAATCGCGGCATACCCCGACACGCTCCTCATGCGCCTGGGCCGCCGTGCGTGTGGCGCGCGCATAGCCGTAGCCGAAGGAAAGCCGGCTGTTGACATAATCGACGATCGCCTGGACGCGCGCCCAGCCGGGCGGCAGCTGGCCGAAAAGCTGCCAGGCGGTGTTGCTGACGTGGTCGGTCTCGCAATAGCGGCTGCCGAGCAGATAGACCAGCACATCGTCCGGCAGTTCCGCGACAGGCGTCTCGTGCGCCAGCGTGTTCACCTCGTCGGTCTCGCCGCTGTCCTCGACCGCCGCGTCATAGAGGATGCGGAAGTTGCCTGCCGGCGCCGTGAAACGACGGCAGATATTGCCGTGGCGGTCGCGATAGGTCCGGGTCGGCACCGAGGGCGAGGTCAGAACCCGCGTCTGCCGTTTGATGTCGGCATGGCGTTCGGGATGGATGTCGAGAAGCGAGATGATCGGCGTCACCGCGGCGCATTCGATGGCGATTTCATAGCCGAGCCGGATCAGCATCCGCACGCCCCCTTTTGATAATTTTGGAAAGACCGCTTGTTCAACGCCGCGAGCCGGAGCTTGTTCCAGGGTCGGGTCGAATTGACGGCGTATCGCCTTCTCAGGCGATGCCGGCCGGTCTAGACTGGTCTTCGCGTTTCGCCCCTCCCGAAAAACGATTCTCCAGGACATCCGATGTTTGCAGGCAGAAAATTCGCCGCCTTCCTGTTCGACATGGACGGCACGGTGCTCAACTCGATCGCCGCGACGGAACGGGTGTGGACGAAATGGGCGGAGCATCACGGGCTCGATGTCCCGGCCTTCCTGCCGACGATCCATGGCAGGCGCGCGCGAGAGACGATCGCCGCGCTGAAGCTTCCAGGCGTCGATCCGGTTGCGGAAGCGGATTTGCTGCTCAAGGCCGAAGCCGACGATCTCGAAGGCATCGTCCCTATCCCCGGCGCCGTCGCGTTCCTGGATTCGCTGCCACCAGAGCGCTGGGCGATCGTCACCTCGGCGCCGCGCGAACTGGCGCTGCTGCGCATCAAGGCGGCCGGCATTCCGGTTCCGGCCATGATGGTCACGGCCGAAGACGTCACCCACGGCAAGCCGGCGCCGGACTGCTTCCTGCTGGCGGCAAGCCGTCTCCGCGTCGAGGCGCGCGACTGCCTGGTCTTCGAGGATGCGCCGGCGGGCATCGCGGCGGCCGAGGCTTCCGGCGCGTCGGTGATGGTGATCGGCGCCACGCATGTCCACCCCCTCGTCACGCCACATCCGGCAATCCGTTCCTATGACGAACTCGGCATCGCGGTGGACGTCAGTGGCTGGATCGCGCTCGCGCCCGAGCGCGCGGTCGCTTAGAAGTCGGTGGCGAGCCCCTTCACCTCCCAGTCGCCGTAGCGGCCGGGCTCCTTGCCGCCGCGGCCGCCGATTTCCTTCGGCAATTGCGCTTCCGCCGCCCGGTAGTTCCGGCGACGCGCTTCGGCTTCGGCCAATGCGCGCTGCGCCGCTGGGGTCAGCGTTTTTTGCAGCTCTTTGGTCGTTGCAACTGCTTCGGTTTTGCTGGGTTCTTCGGTCATGCGATACTCCCGCCGATTGAAACGAAGACCGGCGCCTCCCATCATATAGCCATGATACGAGAAGGATCGACCCTTATTCGCCACAACGTCAGACGGATGAAACGATGAACACGCTTCGCACCGCCATGCTTCTTGCCGCCATGACGGCGCTGTTCATGGGCGTCGGCTATCTGATCGGCGGCTCGGGTGGCATGATCATCGCGCTTCTGATCGCCGCCGGCACCAATCTGTTCAGCTATTGGAACGCCGACAAGATGGTGCTGTCGATGAACCACGCCGTAGAGGTCGACGAGAAGAATGCGCCCGAATATTACGCGATCGTCCAGGCGCTGGCCAAGCAGGCCGGCCTGCCGATGCCGAAGACCTATCTGATCGACAACCCGCAGCCCAACGCCTTCGCCACCGGCCGCAATCCCGAAAATGCTGCCGTTGCGGCGTCCACCGGCCTGCTCGAGCGGCTCTCGCATGAAGAAGTCGCGGCGGTGATGGCGCATGAGCTTGCCCATGTGCAGCATCGCGACACGCTGACCATGACGATCGTGGCGACGCTTGCCGGCGCCATCTCGATGCTCGGTAATTTTGCCTTCTTCTTCGGCGGCAGCCGGGAGAACAACAATCCGTTCGGCTTTGTCGGCGTGCTGGTGGCCATGCTGGTCGCGCCTCTTGCCGCCATGATCGTGCAGATGGCGGTGAGCCGCACCCGCGAATACGAGGCCGACCGGCGCGGCGCCGAAATCTGCGGCCACCCGCTATGGCTGGCCTCGGCGCTCAACAAGATCGCGCGCGGCGCCGAACAGATCCCCAATGAGGATGCCGAGCGCAATCCGGCGATGGCGCATCTTTTCATCATCAACCCCCTGCATGGCGAGCGCATGGACAATCTGTTCTCGACCCATCCGAGCACGGAGAACCGCATTGCGGCGCTGCAGGAGATGGCGCGCGCGATGGCCGGCGCCGCGCCGGCTAGTCGGCGCGCGGCTTCTCCGCCACCCATCCAGCCCGAGGAGCCATCAGCGGGGCCATGGGGTAAGCCGGCAGACCCGGCCCCGGAGACCGAACCGCCGCCGCCAAAGCCCAATCCCTGGGGCCGCAACCCGACCGGACCGCGCAATGTCCGCTCGAAGGGGCCCTGGTCGTGACGCCGCCGAGGCGCGGACATTCAGCCTATCCGCAACGCAATGCCGGTGACGAGATAGCCGGCCTTGCCGCGCGCAAGGCGGCGGCGCGGCTGCTTGCCGCCGTCATCGACGCACGCACGCCGCTGGACGGGTTGACCGACAACGAGCACGGCCACCCGCAATACAAGGCGCTGGACAGCCGCGACCGCGCGCTGGTGCGCGCCATCCTGGTGACCGCGCTGCGCCACCGCATGACCATTGCCGGGTTGCTGTCGAAGCGCCTGGAAAAGCCGCTGCCGCCCAACGCCACGGCGCTCTCGCATATCCTCCATGTCGCCGCCGCGCAGATCCTGTTCCTCGATGTTCCCGACAGCGCCGCCGTCGACCTTGCCGTAACCCACGCCAAGTCCGATCCGCGAACGCTGCGCTTTTCAGGCCTCGTCAACGGTGTGCTGCGCTCGCTGGCCCGCGCCAAGGAGACCGAGCTTGCTCCAGCGCTTGCCGCCACCCGCGAGGCGCCGCAATGGTTTTCGGAGCGGCTAACTGCCGCCTACGGAGCGGACAAGGCACGCGCCGTCCTTGCCGCGCATCGGCACGAGGCGCCGGTCGATTTCACGGTCAAGGCCGATCCGGCGGCCTGGGCCGAGCGGCTGGGCGGTATCGTGCTGCCGACCGGCACGGTGCGTGTCGAAAAACTCGCTGCCAATGTCGCCGACCTTCCCGGTTTCACAGACGGCGCCTGGTGGGTGCAGGATGCCGCCGCAAGCCTGCCGGCGCGCCTGTTCGGCGACATCAGGGGCCAGCGCGTTGCCGATCTGTGCGCCGCGCCCGGCGGCAAGACGGCGCAGCTTATCCTGGCCGGCGCGCAGGTCACCGCTATCGATGCCTCAAAGAACCGGCTGGCGCGGCTGAAGCAGAATCTCGACCGCCTCGGCCTGACGGCCGATCTCGTTCTGACCGACCTCCTGGATTACCGGCCGGCGCACTTGTTCGACGCCGTGCTGCTCGATGCGCCCTGCTCCTCGACCGGCACGGTGCGCCGCCACCCCGACGTGCCCTGGACCAAGACCATGGCGGATGTCGAAAAGCTCGCCGATCTCCAGTGCCGGCTGCTTGCGCATGCTGTCGGCCTCGTCAGGTCCGGAGGACGGATCGTGTTCTCCAACTGCTCGCTCGACCCGATCGAGGGGGAGGAGCTTTGTCGCGCCTTCCTCGCCGGCAAGCCCGGGGTCGCCGCCGATCCGATCCGGACCGGCGAATTTGCCGGCGTCGATCCATTCCTGACGTCGGATGGGACATTGCGCACCACGCCGGCCGACCTCGCGCTGGAATCGCCCGGGATTTCAGGCCTGGACGGCTTCTTTGCCGCGCGGATGAGGCGGACCGATTGAAACGCTATCTCATAAAACTTGCTGACTTTTTTAGCGACTGCACGGGCAAGGCGGCGTGAAGTGGCTCACGACGGCGAAATCCGCCTTCGCATAAGTTCTTGAATCGCATAAGCTTGTGCTTGGGTTATGGGGACATCAGGAGGGCTATTGGCACTTGTTGCCGGCAGCACGACGCGTCTTTGGACGCTTGTCGCGAGGGAGTTCTGGCGCAAAACGCGCCAGCGCCTCCGCGCCGGGCCGATCTATCGCTGGCGCTATTCCGGCCGCACGCCCGAACGCGTCCTGATCGCCCCGCCTGACCTGCGGCTTGCCGATCCGCAGATCGCGCTGGAGATCTATTACGGCCGCTACCCGCTGTCCGGCCATCTGGTCGAGACCGGCGGCAGGTCGCCCTTCCAGGTCGACGTGCCCAATCGCGGCTGGCAGAAATCGCTGCACGGCTTTCGCTGGCTGCGCCACATGCGCGCCACCGGCACCGAGCTTGCCGCGGCCAATGCCAGGGCGCTCGTGACCGACTGGATCGCCATGCACGGCAACCAGATTTCGGGCATCGCCTGGGAGCCCGGAACGACGGCCAAGCGCGTCATCGCCTGGCTGCAGCATTCCACGGTGGTGCTGCAAGGCGCCGAATTTCCCTTCTATCGCGCCTTCCTCAAATCGCTCGCCGTGCAGATCCGTTACCTGCGTTCGATGGCGCGCGAAATGCCGGATGGCGAAGGCAGGCTGCGCGCCCGCATCGCGCTCGCCTTCGCGGCGCTATCGCTGCCGGCGCCGGCCTCGGCGCTGCGCGCCGCGACGCGCAATCTGGCCGAGGAGCTCGACCGCCAGATCCTGCCCGATGGCGGCCACATCTCGCGCAACCCGATGGCGGTGCTGGAAGTGCTGGCCGATCTCCTGCCGCTGCGCCAGACCTATGCCAACCAGGCCGAGGCGCCGCCGTCGGCGCTGATCGGCGCCATCGACCGCATGCTGCCGGCGCTGCGTTTCTTCCGTCACCAGAACGGCAGCCTCGCCCGCTTCAACGGCATGGGTGCTACCATCCACGACCGCATCGCCACCATCATGCGCCATGACGACACGGCGGGCGCGCCGCTGCTGCATGCGCCGCATTCCGGCTACGAGCGTCTGTCGATGGGTGGTGTGACGGTGATCGCCGACACCGGCCTGCCGCCGCCGGTCGAGGTCTCCAACGCAGCACATGCCGGCTGTCTCGCCTTCGAACTCTCCTCCGGCCGCCACCACTTCATCGTCAATGCCGGCATCGACACCTACGGCGCCCCGGAATTCCGCCCGCTCGCCCGCGCCACCGCCGCGCATTCGACTGCCACTATCAACGACACCTCCTCAGCGCGCTTCAGCCACTCGCTGCGCGTCAGCGATCTTTTGGGTTCGCCGCTGATCGGCGGCCCGCAGCATGTGCCCTGCAAACGCCTCGACCAGAAGGGCGTGCACGGCTTCGTCGCCCGCCATGACGGCTATGTCCAGCAATTCGGCTTCCTGCATGAGCGCGAGCTGAAGCTGACCACGAACGGCAACGTGCTCGCCGGCCGCGACCGTTTCCTGCGCCCGGGCAATGCGGCGATCCGCAACAACGGCCGCGACTTCGTCACGGTGCGTTTTCATGTCCACCCCGATATCGGCCTGCTGCAGGACGACCACGACCGGCTCACTCTTGCCGCCGCCCAGGGCGACAGCTGGGTCTTCACTTGTGCCGAGGTGGCGCCGGAGGTCGAGGAATCGATCTACTTCGCCGGATTGGGCGGCCCACGCCGCAGCCGGCAGATCGTGCTCGCCTTCAAGGCCTCGGAAATTGCCGAGGTCCACTGGCAACTGACCCGCACCGATATCGCCGGCCATCCCGAGAACAACTGAATTTCGGACAAACCCAGCTGCGTGCTTGATTTCCGAGACTCACTTGATTTCCGGGCCTCATATGCTAGGGCCGGCCAGCATCCCCTTCCAACAGCTCTGAAAGGCCGCCCGTCATGGCCGTGCCCACAAAAAACATTCCGGCGCCTGACCTCGTTCCGGTGCGCCGCGCGCTGCTTTCCGTCTTCGACAAGACCGGCCTGATCGACTTCGCCAGGGCGCTCGCCGCGGCCGGCGTCGAGCTGGTTTCGACGGGCGGCACGGCAAAGGCCCTCGCCGGGGCGGGCCTGGTGGTCCGCGACGTCTCCGAGCTCACCGGCTTTCCCGAGATCATGGATGGGCGGGTGAAGACCTTGCATCCGTCGGTGCATGGCGCGCTGCTCGGCATCCGCGACGACGCCGAGCATGTCAAGGCGATGCACGACCACAACATCGAGCCGATCGATCTCGTCGTCTGCAATCTCTATCCGTTCGAGGACGTCCGCCGCTCCGGCGCCGGCTATGCCTCGATCGTCGAGAACATCGACATCGGCGGCCCGGCGATGATCCGCGCCTCGGCCAAGAACCACGCCTATGTCGCCATCGTCACCGACCCGGTCGACTATGCCTCCGTCGTCAACGCGCTGGAGATGAATCTCGGCTCGCTCTCGCTCGACTTCCGCAAGATGCTGGCGGCGAAGGCCTTCGCCCGCACCGCCACCTATGATGCGGCGATCTCCGGCTGGTTCGCCGAGGCGCTGGAGATCGAGCACCCGACATGGCGCGCGTTCGGTGGCCGGCTCGACCAGGTGATGCGCTATGGCGAGAACCCGCACCAGGATGCAGGCTTCTACCTCTCGGGCGACAAGCGGCCGGGAGTCGCGACCGCCAGACAGCTGCAGGGCAAGCAACTCTCCTACAACAACATCAACGACACCGACGCCGCCTTCGAGCTAGTGGGCGAGTTCGATCCCGCGCGCTCGGCGGCGATCGCCATCATCAAGCACGCCAACCCGTGCGGCGTCGCGGAAGGTGAAACGCTGAAATCGGCCTACGCCAGGGCGTTGGCCTGCGACCCGGTCTCGGCCTTCGGCGGCATCGTCGCCATGAACCGCATCCTCGATGCCGAGGCGGCGGAGGAAATCGTCAAGACCTTCACCGAGGTCATCATCGCGCCGGACGCCACCGACGAGGCCGCCGCGATCGTCGCGGCGAAGAAGAATTTGCGCCTGCTGGTCACCGGCGGCCTGCCCGACCCGCGCGCCGCCGGCAGGACGGTGAAATCCGTCGCCGGCGGGTTTTTGGTGCAAGGCCGCGACAATGCCGTTGTCGACGACCTAGAGCTGAAAGTGGTGACGAAGCGCGCGCCGACACCGGCTGAACTGGCCGACCTCAAATTCGCCTTCCGTGTCGCCAAGCACGTCAAGTCCAACGCCATCGTCTATGTGAAGGACGGAGCGACGGTCGGCATCGGCGCCGGCCAGATGAGCCGCGTCGATTCCTCGCGCATCGCCGCCCGCAAGGCGCTGGACGCAGCGGAGGCTGCGGGCATCGCCGAGCCGCTGACCAAAGGTTCGGTCGTCGCCTCGGACGCCTTCTTCCCCTTCGCCGATGGGCTATTGTCGGCCATCGAGGCCGGCGCCACCGCGGTGATCCAGCCCGGCGGCTCGATGCGCGACGACGACGTCATCGGCGCCGCCGACGAGCACGGCATCGCCATGGTGTTCACCGGGGTGAGGCACTTCAGGCATTGAGCGCTTTTTCCTTCTCCCCCTTGTGGGAGAAGGTGGATTGCCGCGAAGCGGCAAGACGGATGAGGGGTGTTCCAGCAGAGTGAGGCGTCCGGAAACCAAATGATTCCAGGCGCTTACGTTTTCGGCAGCGATCCTTCCAACACCCCTCATCCGTCCGAGCTTCGCTCGGCCACCTTCTCCCACAAGGGGAGAAGGGAAATACTACCGCTTATCCGCCGGATAGGGTGTCCCCGCCAGGATCGCCATGCCGATGCCCAGGAACAGGATGATCGCCGCCATACCGAGCCGTGGTGAATCGCTCATGGTGGTAATGGTCGCCACCATGAATGGCGCCAGGAAGCTGGTTGCCCGGCCGGCCAGCGCATAGATGCCGAAATAGCGGCCGGACTCGGCGGCGGTCACGCTGCGCGCCATGTAGGATCGCGACGAAGCCTGCACGGGACCGAAGGCAAGCCCGATCAGCAGGCCGTAGAGGATATAGGCTTTCTCGGCCGCGGTACCGAACAGGCCGCCGGAATCGGCGGTCGACAGCGCGATCAGGCCGAGCAGCGTGAAGCCCGGCCCGGTCGAGATGACGCCGATCGTGGCGACCGACAGCATCACCAGCGCGATCATCACCACGGCCTTGGAGCCGAGCGCGGTATCGAGCCGTGCCGCGATCCAACAGCCGAAGATGGCGACGACGTTGAGGATGATGCCGAACATGCCGATCTCGGTGATCGACCAGTGGAACATGCCGGCTGCGAACGTGCCGCCGAGCGCGAGCAGCGCATTGACGCCGTCCTGATAGACCATGCGGGCCAGGAGGAAGCGCAGGATGCCGCTGCGTTGGCGCACTTCGGCAAGCGTCGACTTCAACTCGGACAGACCCTCGCGCACCGCCGGCCCGATCGGGATTCCCTTGATGGCGTCGGGCGTGAAGAAGAACATCGGCAGGATAAACAGGAAATACCAGCCGGCCGACATCGGCCCGGTGAAGCGCGCGTCTTCGCCGAGCTTCGGATCGAGCCCGAACAGCGGGTCGAGGCCGATGATCGTCTTGCCCGTTTCGAGATTACCGGCCAGGAACAGCACCACGAAGATCAGCGCCACCATGCCGCCGAGATAGCCGAGGCCCCAGGCGACGTTGGAAATCCGGCCGATCTCTTCCTTCGGCACCAGCCGCGGCATCATGGAATCGTTGAACACGGTCGAGAATTCGGCAGCCACCGAAGCCAGCGAGAACAACAGCACGACCAGGAACAGGTTCGAGCCCGGTGCCGCGAACCACAACAGGCTTAGGCTGACGATCTTGATCGCCGCGAAAAAGGCGATCCAGGGCTTGCGCGGCCCGGTCTGGTCGGCGATCGAGCCGAGCACCGGCGACAGCACCGCAATGACCAGTCCGGCGGCGGCAATGCCGTAGCCCCAGGCGGCCTGCCCGGCGGTCGGATCGCTCGCCATGCGAGAGACGAAATATGGCCCGAAGATGAAGGTGGTGACGACGGTGAAGAAAGGCTGCGCCGCCCAGTCGAAGAACATCCAGCCCCAGATGCCGCGCCCCGATGCCCGCTGCACTGTCTCTACTGCCGCCATGCTGATTCCCCTGGCATCGCTCGCGTCGGGCGCATGTCTGCATGTTTTCAAGCAGCGATGCAAATGAACAAGCATGGGGCCAATTCCCCGCCCCACGAGTGGGCTACGCTATGCAGACATCTTCTGTGACTGGCGCGACTGATCACGCCGAGGCTTGATTGCCACGTGGTTCCCCAATCCGTCGCTGCTTCGCAGCGCCACGTTTCCTCCCTCCGGAGGGAAAGGAAGGGAGCCTTGCTGGACGAGTGACGGCAAAAAGCTTGGCGCCTTTCCTCTCCCCCGTCGATCGGGGGAGAGGTGGCTCGGCGAAGCCGACACGGAGTGGGGGTCGACCAGTGCAGCATAGGCAATACATGCGCCAAGCTGCCATGCACCTATCGCCAAAGGCCAGCCGCTTTGGCAGGGGCGCGAGGAACTTCACATCCCCGTCAGGTCGCTCATCAGGCCGGATGCCACCGACAGCCGCGACACGGTGATGTCGCCGCCTTCGGTCAGCGCCTGCAGCCGTTCGCGGATGCGCCCGACGCGCTCGCCGCCGGCTTCGAGCCAGGCCGCGACCGGATCCGCCGCCGTGCCGTAACCGGTGAGCGCCGCCACCGCGATGCCCCGACGCGCCACACCGATCGTGTCGGTCGCGCGCGACAGCGCCAGCTGGTCGTAATAATCCGCCGGCATGATCGAACGCGCGGCTTCCTCGACGCGTGGGATGCGGAAGGCGTCGCTGACGGCGAAGAAGGCCTTGGCCGCGCTGACGATGTCGGCACTGGCGGTGCGTGCGGTGAGCGCGACATCCGGGATCAACTCGGCCACCTCGGTCAGAGCGAGCTGCCCGGCGAGCTTTTCCGGCGCGCCGCCCTTGAACAGGCCGTGCCGCCGCTCCTCGATGCGCTCGCGCGAGAAGGCCGGCAGCAGCGAGAGAAGCTTCGGTTCAAGCGCCTTGCGGGCTTCCTGCAATTCGGCGATGCGCTGCCCGAGCGGCGCGGAGCCCGCTTCGTTCTTCAGATACCAGCCGCTGGTCATGAAGATGAGCCGGCTAACCGCCTGATAGAGATCGAGCTGGACCTGGCCGTCGATCTGGTTGTCGAGCGCGTCGATTTCCTTGTAGAGCGCCGGCAGCGTGAAGCCGTCGCGGACCACGGCGAAGGTGCGCACGACATCGGCAGCCGTGCGGCCGGTCGATTCCTGCAGCCGGTTGACGAAGGACGGGCCGCCGCGATTGACCAGGTCGTTGGCGACGACGCGCGCGATGATCTCGCGGCGCAGCCTGTGGTCGTGGATCTCGCCGGCAAATTTCTTGGCCATGCGTTCCGGGAAATAGCCCATCAGGTCGCGGTCGAAATGCTGATCGTCCGGCACGTCGCTGGCGACGATGTCGGAAAACAGCACGATCTTGGCATAGGCGAGCAGCACGCCGAGCTCGGCCCTGGTCAGCGGCTCGCCGCGCGCCTCCCGTTCGGCGAGCGCCGCCGGCGAAGGCAGCGTCTCGACCGCGCGGTCGAGCAGGCCGCGCGCTTCCAGCGCCGTCATGAAGCGCGCCTGGTGCGCTATGTCGGCGAGCCCGCGCTTGCGCGCCAGCGATAGTGCCAGCGTCTGCTGGTAGTTGTTGGCGAGCACCAGCGCGCTGACCTCGTCGGTCATTTCGGCGAGCAGCTTGTTGCGCGCCGGCCTGGTCAGCGATCCTTTGCGCATGGCTGACGCCAGCGCGATCTTGATGTTGACCTCGACGTCGGAACAGTTGACGCCGCCCGAATTGTCGATGGCGTCGGAGTTGCAGCGGCCGCCATTCATGCCGAACTCGATGCGCGCCCGCTGCGTGACGCCAAGATTGGCGCCCTCGCCGATGACCTTCGCCCGGACATCGAGCGCGGTGACGCGGATGGCATCATTGGCGCGGTCGCCGACATCCTGATTGCTTTCGCCGGAAGCCCGCACATAGGTGCCGATGCCGCCGAACCACAGAAGATCGACCGGCGCCTTGAGGATGGCGTTCATGATCTCGACCGGCGTCGCCGTGGTCTTGGACAACCCGATCGCGGCGGCCGCCGCTTGCGGCAGCGTGATCGATTTCTGGTTGCGCGAGACGATGATGCCGCCTTGCGACAGCTTCGACTTGTTATAGTCCTGCCAGGACGAGCGCGGCAGCGCAAACATGCGCTGGCGTTCGGCCATCGAGGCGGCCATGTCCGGATCGGGATCGATGAAGATGTCGCGATGGTCGAAGGCGGCGATCAGCCTCGTGGCCGGAGACAACAGCATGCCGTTGCCGAACACGTCGCCCGACATGTCACCGACGCCGACGACGGTGAAGGGCGAGGTCTGGATGTCGCGATTCATCTCGCGGAAATGCCGCTTCACCGCTTCCCAGGCGCCCTTGGCGGTGATGCCCATCTTCTTATGGTCGTAGCCGGCCGAGCCGCCGCTGGCGAAGGCGTCGTCCAGCCAGAAGTGATGCTTCTCGGAAATCGCGTTGGCGATGTCGGAAAAGGTCGCCGTGCCCTTGTCGGCGGCAACGACGAAATAGGGATCGTCCTGGTCGCGCCGCACCACGCCCGCCGGCGGGATGACGCCGTCGACGCCGATATTGTCGGTGATCGAAAGCAGGCTGGAGACGAAGTTCTTGTAGGCCGAGGTGCCGGCTTCGAAGATGGCGTCGCGCCCGGCGCTCATCGGCAGCTTCTTCGGATAGAAGCCGCCCTTGGCGCCGACCGGCACGATAACCGCGTTCTTGACCTGCTGCGCCTTGACCAACCCAAGCACCTCGGTGCGGTAGTCCTGGGCGCGATCCGACCAGCGCAGGCCGCCGCGCGCCACCGGGCCGAAGCGCAGATGCACGCCCTCGACCTCGGAGCCGTAGACGAAGATCTCGCGCCATGGCCGCGGCGCCGGCAGGCCTTCGATCGCCTGCGAGTCGAGCTTGATCGCCAGCGACCGCCCTTTCGCTTTCGTATCGGCTGCGAAATGATTGGTGCGCAGCGAGGCTTCTACGAGGTTGAGATAGCGGCGGATGATGGTGTCGTCGTCGATATTGGGCACCTCCTCCAGCGCATCCTTGATCTTGGCCTTGAGGTGCTTGGCCGCGACCACGCCGTCGCCTGCCGCCGTCGGTCCGAGCCGGGCGACGAACAGCGCGTGCAGGCCGCGCGCGATCTCCGGGTAGCGGTTGAGCGCGGCGGCGATGAAATCCTGGCTCTGCGGAATGCCGGCCTGCTGCAGGTAGCGGCCATAGGCGCGCAGGATGGTGATCTCGCCGGACCACAGGCCGGCCGTCTGCGCCAGGCCGTTATAGCCGTCATTGTCGACATCGCCGCGCCAGACCGACAGGAAGGCGTCCTCGAACAGCGCGCCGCCATCCGTAAGATCGATCGGCTTCCCGTAGCTGTTCTCCAGCTCCATGTCGTGGATGAAGACCTTGCCGGAACCGGCGTCGGCGACCTCGAAAGTGCGCTCGCTGATGACGCGGAAGCCGATATTTTCCAGCACCGGCACGCGCCGAGACAGCGCCACCGGGCTGCCGAAATGGTGGATCTTCAAAGCCGCCTGATGCGGCTTCTGGTCGGCATGGCGATAATAATCGATGGCGATCGGATTGTCGGCGCTGATCTTCGCGATGCGCCCGGCATCGGCCAGCGCCACCGCGGCCGAGAAGCTATCGCGATAACTCTCTGGAAAACGCGCCGCGATCGCCTTTAAGCCTGGATCGCTGCCGGCCGCCTCCGCGGCTTCGGACAAGGCGTCCTCCCAGGTGCGCACGATGTCGCGGATCGCCGCCTCGATCGTCGACTGCTCGACCTTCGGTGTCTTGCCGCCGGAACGGCCGATGATGAAATGCACCCGCGCCAGTCCGCCTTCCGGGAAGGCCGGGTAATAGGCCGACAGCCGGCCCTCGAACACGGTTTTCAGATAGGTGCCGACCTTCTCGCGCACGACGCTGTCATAGCGGTCGCGCGGCACGAAGACGATGACCGAGACGAAGCGATCGAACTGATCGACGCGCACCAGCGCCCGCACCCGCGGCCGCTCGATGAGCCCAAGAATGGCGCTGGCATGCTTGCGCAGGATGGGAACGGAGACCTGGAACAGCTCGTCGCGCGGATAGCTTTCCAGGATGTTGATCAGCGCCTTGCCGGAATGATCGTGCGGATCGAAGCCGGATTTCGAAATGACGGCCTCGGCCTTCGAGCGCAGATAGGGGATCTTCATCACCGAGCGCGTGTAGGCGGTGGAGGTGAATAGGCCGACGATGCGCAACTCGCCCGCCAGCGCGCCTTTCGCCGTGTAGGTCTTGATGCCGATGTAATCGAGATAGGTGCGGCGATGCACCGACGACTTGGCGTTGGCCTTGGTGACGATCAGCGGCTCCGGCCCGTGCAGGAAGGCGCGGATTTCGGGCGTCGTCGTCACCGCCTCGGTGCCGCGCCTCAGCACCAGCACGTCGGGATCGGACAGGATGCCGAGGCCGGGCTTCTCGGCGCGCTCAAGGTTGCCGCTCTCCTCGCCGCCGATATATTTGAATTCGCGCATGCCGAGGAAGGTGAAATTGTCGTCGCGCAGCCATTCGAGGAAGGCGATCGCCTCGGCGACGCTCTTCTTGTCGAGCGGCACCGCCATATAGCGGAATTCGGAAATCGCTTGGTCGAGACGGGCAAGCATGCGCTTCCAGTCGACGACGGCGGCGCGGACCTGGGAAAGCACCTTGCGCAGCCGCTCGGCGAGGTTTTTCGCCTGGTCGGCGGTCAGCCGCGGAATATGCACATGGACGACGCTCAGCCGGTCGTCATCCTCCTTGCCGCCTTCGCCAAGCACCTCGACCACACCGGTCTTGCCGTGGCGGACGGTGACGATCGGATGGGTGACCAGGGTCGGCTCACCGCTTGTCTCGGTGATCTCGCCGAGGATGGAATCGAACAGGAACGGCATGTTGTCGTTGACGACGGTTATGACCGTGACCGGCCGGCCGTCGCAGGCAACGCCTGAATCGGCTTCGACGGCGACGACGCTGTCGCCTTTCCTGTGGCTGGAGACCGCTCGGCCGGCGAGCTCGCCGGCGCGCTCCAGGTCGGTCACATCATAGGCCGCGATGTCCTCGGCAGGCGCCCGCGCCAGCAGATAGTCGGAAAGCCTTGCGGGTTTCTCCTCCGCTTTCGCGGCGGCTTTCTTCCTCGGCTTGGATTTCACGCTGGCCATGACGCTTAGTCCCTCCCGCTATATGCTTTTGCGACTATGGTAGCCAGATGAGCGCTGTTTGGCGACAAAGGTTTGACGACGCTTTAAAAAATTCGAACCGACGCCATCGGCTCGCGAGGAGAAACCAGATGACCGGCCAAATCACCGCGCTTGACCTTTGTCCAGGCGGAACTCAGCGAGGCGACGAAAGCCTATTTCGACAAATGTCGGGAGAAGCTCGGCCTCGTGCCCAACGTGCTTCTCGCCTACGCCTTCGACGAGAAGAAGCTGCGCGCCTTCACCGATATGTATAACGACCTGATGCTGGGCGAGTCCGGCTTGTCGAAGCTGGAGCGCGAGATGATCGCCGTGGTCGTCTCCTCGATCAATCACTGCTTCTACTGCCTGACCGCGCATGGCGCGGCGGTGCGTCAGCTGTCGGGTGAGCCGGCGCTTGGCGAGATGATGGTGATGAATTTCCGGGCCGCCGATCTGTCGGACCGCCAGCGCGCCATGCTCGAATTCGCCGTTAAGCTGACCGAAGAGCCGGCCAGGATCGTCGAAGCCGACCGCGCCGCCTTGCGCCAGGCCGGCTTCTCCGACCGCGACATCTGGGACATCGCCTCGACCGCCGCCTTCTTCAACATGTCGAACCGGGTGGCCGCCGCAGTCGATATGCGGCCGAACCCCGAATATCACGCCATGGCAAGAGAGGCCGCGGACTTTACATTAGCAATCTCGAATTTTTCATTGCCCGCGGCGCTGTTTGGTCCGATGATCAGGACTGCGGCAAAGCCGCATATCACAGATCGCAGCACCGCTGCATATCGGATCGCAGCACCGCTGCATATCGCAAGCGGCGTTGCCGCATGCCGGTTCGACGCCGCCGACAAGGGAGGTGAACATGGCGAAATTTCTCTATGTCTATCACGGCTCCGGCAAGATGCCGACCGATGACGCCGAACGCAAAGCGGCTATGGATGCCTGGACCGGCTGGTACGACAGACTCGGCTCGGCCGTGGTCGACGGCGGCAATCCGGTCGGCATGTCGAAGACGGTGCTGCCCAGCGGCAAGATCGAGAACAATGGCGGCAGCAATCCGACTGCCGGCTACACAATCGTTGAAGCCAGGGACATCGACGATGCCGTCGCCAAAGCCAAGGACTGCCCGATCCTGATGGACGCTGGCTTCAGCGTCGAGGTCGCGCCGATCATTGAAATGATGTGAGGCCGGCGCTCTATCGCGCGGCGATTGCCGCGGCCGCGCCCGCCATCGTCGTGGCGCTGATGCGGTTGGCGATCTTCATGGCGCGCTTGCTCTTCAAGAGCCGGCGCGCCTGCGAAGCGGCCAGTACCCAGGCAAGGTCGATGACCACCAGCACGATAGCCATGGTCAGCGTCAGCTCGACCCAGCCGACAACGCTGACCGAGGCAAGATCGATGATGGTCGGCAGCAGCGCCAGATAGAACATCATGATCTTGGGATTGCCGAGCGTCACCGCCATGCCTGCAAAGAACAGTTTCACGGGCGAGTCTTCGCGCGGCATCTCGCCTTCCTTGGCCTCGACCGGCGCCGTCCACATCTTGAAAGCGAGATAAGCGAGATAGGCGACACCCGCCCATTTCACGACGACGAACGCGTAATGGAAGGTCTGCGCCACGACGGCGAGCCCGAACACCGCCAGCGACAGCCAGATGGCCTCGCCGACCCACATCGCCAGCAGGAAGGGGAAGACGTCGCGGAACCCTTTCGAGATCACCCGCGCCACAAGTGCTGCGATCGACGGGCCGGGTGAGCCGGCGGCAACGAACAAAGCGGCGGCGAAGATCAGCAGCGAGGCGAGATGCATGAGGTCGCTTCCTATAAGATAGAAAAGAACGATAGCCGATCAGAGTAGATTTGGCACGCCCCGGCAAGGCGCGACCGTTCATCCAAGGCGACAACAACTGCCAGCGCCGGCGCCGCCCCTCATCTGGCTGCCGCCATCTTCTCCCCGTTGAACGGGGAGAAGGGACATAGCGCTGACGATTTCGCCAATCGCAAACATCGCAGAATGGGCGCCGGCGTCGCGGCCAGCCTCTCCCCGTTTGCGGGGAGAAATGCCCGGCAGGGCAATGAGGGGCAGCGCCAACCTCGGCACCCTAAACCTTGCTCCTTCGTCAACGTCCCGCTAGAAGACCCATCCCGACATCCATTTCGAGCATCGCTTTGCCTCAGTAACGGCCGGTCTCGCCAACTTCTCTGAGTGCACCGCAGGCGCGGTCATTGGCGCCTGCTCCATTTCACGTGTTCTTCAGGCGGGGGTTCGGGACCGGTTTGGCATTGCTGAGCCGCCGTCGCGTGCAATCCGCGCCGACGCCTGACCTTCAACACACAGTCTTCGCCACGCCGTGGCCCATGAGGGGCATCTCGGACATCGCCGGCCTGACGGACTTCCCGACGGGAAGGGCCTGCCGGCATGTCTACCCTATGTATCCGCTGGACGATTGCGCCCGCAATCGCGCCTCGACCTCTCATCAATTGCAATCGCTGCGGCGGCCTCAAGCCTTATCAGTGCGGCGGGAAATTCCGCGTCAATGCCAATGGCAAGCGCATTGACGTCTAGCTGATCTATCGCTGCGTCGACTGCGACAATTCCTGGAATTTCGCCATCCTGGAACGGCGAAACCGCCGCGACATCGAGCCGGCGCTGCTCGCCGCGCTTGAAAGCAACGATCCGCACCTTGTCCGCCGCCACGCCTTCGATGGCGCTATGCTGCGCGGTCGGGCTGGCCGGATCGAGGAATTTCCCAGCGTCACGGCCCGAAAGGAGCTTCTGGACGGCGAGCCGGGATGCGCGACCGCGCTCACGCTCGAGCTTCGGCTCGAGGGCACGACGCCTTTACGGCTGGACCGCCTGCTTACCGGCGAGCTCGGCCTTTCGCGGTCAAGGCTTCAGGCCCTGGATAACCGAAGGCGGCTGACCATCGAACCGGACGGCGCCAAGGCGTTGCGGAAACCGCTTCGCAACGGCCTGGCGGTGCGCATCGATCTGGCCGGGGAGGCCGATTGCGGCACCATCCTGTCGGCTGCGTGCCGCTGAAGCGAAAAGAGGGAGCTTTCACTCCCTCTTTTGAACCCTTGGCTGAAACCTTACGCCGCGCCCATCACCTTGGACGCCTTCTCGAAGCGCTTGCGCTCGTTCGGGTCGAGATAGAGCTTGCGCAGGCGGATGGTCTTCGGCGTCACCTCGACCAGCTCGTCGTCCTGGATCCAGGCGAGCGCCCGCTCCAGCGTCATGCGAATCGGCGGGGTTAGCTTCACCGCCTCGTCCTTGCCGGCGGCGCGGATGTTGGTGAGCTTCTTGCCCTTGAGCACGTTCACTTCGAGGTCGTTGTCACGGCTGTGGATGCCGATGATCATGCCCTGATAGACCTTGACGCCCGGATCGATGATCATCGGACCGCGGTCTTCGAGGTTCCACATGGCGTAAGCGACCGACTCGCCCTGCTCGTTGGAGATCAGCACGCCATTGGTGCGCCCGGGCAGCTCGCCCTTATAGAGCTCATAGGCGAAGAACAGGCGGTTCATCACGGCGGTGCCGCGCGTGTCGGTCAACAGCTCCGACTGATAGCCGATCAGGCCGCGCGTCGGGGCGTGGAAGACCAGGCGCTGGCGGTTTCCGCCGGACGGGCGCAGCTCGACCATCTCGGCCTTGCGCTCCGACATCTTCTGCACGACGACGCCGGCATGCTCCTCGTCGACGTCGATGACGACTTCCTCGACCGGCTCGAGCAGCTGGCCGTCATCGCCCTTCTGCATGACGACGCGCGGTCGCGACACGGCGAGCTCGAAGCCCTCGCGGCGCATCGTCTCGATCAGCACCGCGAGCTGCAATTCGCCGCGGCCGGAGACGAAGAAGGAGTCCTTTTCGGCCGATTCCTCGATCTTCAGCGCGACATTGCCCTCGGCCTCGCGCAGCAGGCGGTCGCGGATGACGCGGCTGGTCACCTTGTCGCCTTCGGTGCCGGCAAGCGGGCTGTCGTTGACCAGGAAGGACATGGTCACGGTCGGCGGGTCGATCGGCTGCGCATGCAGCGGCTCGCTCACCGCCGGATCGCAGAACGTATCGGCGACGGTGCCTTTGGACAGGCCGGCGATGGCCACGATGTCGCCCGCCTGGGCTTCCTCGATCGGCTGGCGCTCGAGGCCCCGGAAGGCGAGGATCTTCGAGATGCGGCCGGTCTCGATCTGCGTGCCATCATGATGCAGCACCTTGACAGCCTGGTTGGCCTTCAGCGTGCCGGACTCGATGCGGCCGGTGATGATGCGGCCGAGGAACGGGTTGGCCTCGAGGATGGTGCCGATCATGCGGAATGGGCCGGGATGCACCGTCGGCGCCGGCACATGCTTGACGACGAGATCGAACAGCGGGGCGAGACCCTGGTCTTTCGGGCCTTCCGGATTTTCCGAGACCCAGCCGTCGCGGCCCGAACCGTATAAAATCGGGAAATCGAGCTGCTCGTCGGTGGCGTCGAGCGCTGCGAAGAGGTCGAACACCTCGTTGACCACTTCGATATGGCGGGCGTCCGGACGGTCGATCTTGTTGATGACGACGATGGGGCGCAGGCCGACCTTGAGCGCCTTGCCGACGACGAATTTGGTCTGCGGCATCGGGCCTTCGGCTGCGTCGACGAGCACGATCGCCGAATCCACCATCGACAGGATGCGCTCGACCTCGCCGCCGAAATCGGCGTGTCCGGGCGTGTCGACGATGTTGATGCGGGTGCCGTGCCAGTCGACCGAGGTCGCCTTGGCCAGGATGGTGATGCCGCGCTCTTTTTCGAGGTCGTTGGAATCCATGGCGCGCTCGGCGACGCGCTGGTTGTCGCGGAAGGCGCCGGACTGTTTCAGGAGCTGGTCGACAAGCGTGGTTTTGCCATGGTCGACGTGCGCGATGATCGCGATATTGCGGAGGTTCATGTGTCTGGTCTCGGGAATGTTGCAGGCGGCAGGCCCAAAAGCGCCGCCTTTTTCGGTTGCGCGGCTCATACAAGGTTTTTCGCAATTGCGAAAGGGGAGGCCGGACCCCAAATACATGGTCACTGATTCTTAAACGTCTTGGTGTGAAATGATTCCGTTAACCAAGGCGGAACCTTTGAGGGGCCGGGCAGTTCGATGTTCATGACCGATCAGATGTCCAGATTGCGTCCGGTTTTCGCGTGGGCAGCGCTTGGCGTGCTCGTCGCGGCGGGCGCGGCGCAGTCGGCGGCAGCCCTCAGGGAAGCCGAACCGATCGCGCCGCCCGACGCCAGGACCGCGCAGCAGATGTTCGCCGACGCCCCTGACGGAGTCGACCCGATCGTCACCGGCCCGGTCAGCGCCGCCTTCAAGCAGCGCCAGAGGGATGCCAACTGCGACACCGCAGTCTGGCCCAACGTTCCACGGGCTTGCTATCCGGACTGACGGTCGCGGCTGCAATACGACAAGCGTAGCGTTCCGGCACACCCCTCTCTGCCCTGCCGGGCATCTCCCCCGCAAGGGGGGAGATCGGATGTCGCGTCGGCTTTCGCCAATCTCCAGCGCTGAAAGACGAGCGGCAGGGTCGAAGCTGCCAATCTCCCCCCTTCCGGGGAGATGCCCGGCAGGGCAGAGAGGGGTGTGCCTCGCGCCGACCTTACGCGGACCGCACCGGATCGAGCGTCACCTTGTAAAGCTCGTTGTCATCGCGATCCATCAAGCGCACCGTCAGCTGCTCCGTCGCACCGGAAATATCGACCAGCCCGAAGAACTGCAGGCCGGCTGACGGCGGCAGGTTCTGGCCCTGTTCGGCGGTCGGCGCCTTGATGAACTTCAGCTCCGGCCCAAAAGTCATATCGAGATCGTTGGGGCCGAAGCTGCCGGCATGGATCGGGCCTGAAACGAATTCCCAGAACGGGTTGAAGTCCTGGAACTGCGCCTTGTCGGGGTTGTAGTAATGCGCC
This sequence comes from Mesorhizobium sp. CA4, assembly GCF_020165075.1. Taxonomy (NCBI): domain Bacteria; kingdom Pseudomonadati; phylum Pseudomonadota; class Alphaproteobacteria; order Hyphomicrobiales; family Phyllobacteriaceae; genus Mesorhizobium; species Mesorhizobium sp. CA4. The sequence goes on along the minus strand of NZ_JAIUHK010000012.1, from coordinate 131,624 downwards.
GCCGTGTAGTGGACGTCGGCGGTCAGCCACACCGTGTTAGTGATGCCGGCATTCTTGATGAAGCGCAGCACGTCGGCAAATTCGAGCTCGCGGCCCTTCGGCGCGCCATTGTCGTTGTTGCTGACGGCCTCGAAGCCGACCTTCTTCGCCGCGTCATTCCAGACGACGAGGCTGAGTGGCATGTCGGCGGCGATGATCTTCCACGTCGCCTTGGAATTCGCCAGCCCGCGCTTCAGCCACTTGGACTGCTCTTCGCCGATCATGCGCGACTTCGGCGTCAGCGTTTCCTGCAGATTGGGACCGTTCGGGCCGCGATAGGAGCGCATGTCGAGGAAGAACACGTCGAGCAGCGGCCCATGCGAGACCTTGCGGTAGACGCGGCCTGGCTCCGACGGCTCGTAGCGGATGGTCGTCATCTCATGGAAGGCGCGCGCGGCCCTGGCCGCCAGCACATGGATCGACTTTTCCTTGTAGCGGTCGTCGGCGGTCAGGTCTTTCGAGTCCGACCAGTTGTTGAGCACCTCATGGTCGTCCCACTGGTAGAAGGTCGGGCAGATCGCTGAGAGGGCAAGCACATGCTTGTCCATCATGTTGTATTTCCACTGGTCGCGATACTCGTCCAGCGTCTCGGCGACCTTGCGCTTGCCGTCGAGCATGACGACGTTCTTCCACTTGCCGCCGCCGGGCAGGTCGACTTCATCCTTCAAGGCGCCGTCGGCATAGATCGTGTCGCCGGAATGCAGGAAGAAATCCGGCGTGTGCTTGGCGATGGTCGAATAGGTCTTCATGCCGGTCTCGTCGATGCCCCAGCCCTGGCCGGCGGTGTCGCCCGACCAGGCGAAGCGCACATCGCGCTTCGAGGACGGCGCGGTGCGGAAGCGGCCGACGATCGGCTCGGACACGGCATTGATGTCGGAGAGGTCGGCGGCGACCATGCGATAGAAGATGTCCTGGTCGGAGGCGAGATCGGTGAGCAGCCGCTTCACCGTGTAGTCGCTGGCCGGCGAGGTATCGAGCGGCGCGAGCCGCGTCGCATTGGCGAAGCTTTCGGTGGTCGACACTTCATACATCACGCGCGCCGGGCGATCGGTGCGGGTCCACACCATGCCCGACGTGGCGTCGACGTCGCCGGACTGGACGCCATGCGTGAAGGCCGGACGCTGATTGGCGCGGGAATAATAGGGCAGCGCAAGACCGGAGGCGCCGACAAGGCCAAAGGCGCTGGCCGAGGTGACGAAAGCGCGGCGGGTCAATAAGATCTTGTTCATGGCTGTCTCCGGATGGGCTTTGAACGGGACCGCCAAGCTCTCGCCTGAATGTTTCAGGCGTGTCTCGGAACCATGAAGTTTTGATAACAGTGAACAGGATATCTTCTCCCCCTCGAGGGGAGATGTCGCCAAAGGCGACAGAGGGGTCGCCTGGCGTGGAGCGGCAACGCGCTCGGTGACACAGACATCGTCGGTGATCTATGTGAGACGACCCCTCTGACCGCTTCGCGGCCATCTCCCCCTCAAGGAGGGAGATTAGCGGTGCTCAAGCCGCCTGCGGCTCCGGCTCGAACGCCGGCCTGTCGGTGTTGATCAAGAGCGAGATACACGCCGCCGCGATGCCCGTCATGCCGGCGATCAGGAAGGCCAGCTCGTAATTGCCCTGCAGCTCGCGCATCGTGCCGCCGAAGGCGGCGGCGGCCGCGGCGCCGATCTGGTGTCCGGCGACGATCCAGCCGAACACGATCGGCCCGCTGCGGTCGCCGAAAGCCTCGTTGGCCAGCCGCAGCGTCGGCGGCACGGTGGCGATCCAGTCGAGCCCGTAGAGCACGGCGAAGATTATCAGGCTGGTCGCGGAGAAGCCGGAATAGGGCAGGTAGATCAGCGACAGCCCACGCACGGCGTAATACACGCCGAGCAGCTTGCGCGGGTCGAAACGGTCGGTGAGCCAGCCGGACAACGTCGTGCCGATCAGGTCGAAAATGCCCATCATCGACAACAGCCCGGCCGCCTGCACCTCGCCGATGCCCATATCGCCGCAGAAGGCGATGAGATGCGTGCCGACGAGACCATTGGTGGTGAAGCCGCAGACGAAGAAGGTGGCAAACAGGTACCAGAACACCCGGGTACCGGCCGCGCGGCGCAGCGTGTTCAGCGTATGCGCCAGGAAATTGCCCTGCGATGCCGGCGACACCGGCGGCAGGTCATTCGCATCGGCGCCGTAGCGCACCTGGCCGATCGAAGCCGGGCGTTCCGGCACCAGCAGGAGGACGAATGGGATCAGCGCGGCGGTGGTCAGCGCCACGGCGGTCGCGACAGGCTTCCAGCCGCCGCTTTGCGCCAGCGAGGCGATCACCGGCAGGAACACCAGCATGCCGGTGGCGCTGGAGGCCGACATCAGGCCCATCATCAGGCCGCGATTGGTCTTGAACCAGCGATTGACGATGGTGGCGCCCAGCACGCTCGCCACCGCGCCCGAACCGACGCCGGAAAACACGCCCCAGGTGAGGAAAAGATGCCAGGGCTCAGTCATGAACAGGCTGAGCGCGGTCGATCCCGACATCACCAGCAGCGCGCCAAGCAGCGTACGGCGCAGCCCGATGCGTTCCATCAGCGCGGCGGCGAACGGTCCGGTCAAGCCGTAAAGCAGGATGCCGACGCTGGCGGCCCAGGACGTCACGTCGCGACGCCAGCCGAAGCTTTCCTCCAGCGGCACCATCATCACCGACGGCGCGGAGCGAAGCCCGGCGGCGATCAGCAGGCATAGGAAAATGACGGCAACGACAACGAAGGCGTAGCGCTGGCCAAACGGACGGGACTGGATTATCATGTTACTGACCGGTACGTTGCAATGGAGTGAGGCCATACATACGTACCGGTCAGTAACATTGTCAAGCGAGTTGTTTGAATGCCATCCGACAATAAAATTGAAGCGTCCGTGAGCGATACCCCTGCTCCCAGAGCGGCGGACAAGATCCTGGACGTGGCGCGCGACCTTTTTTACCGCGAAGGCATCAGGGCGATCGGCGTCGACGAGATCGTCAAGCGCGCCGGCGTGACCAAGCCGAGCCTCTATCGCAGCTTCCCCTCCAAGGACGAGCTTGCCGCTTCCTATCTGCGCAAATACGACCTCGAATTCTGGGAGCGCTTCGACGAAGCCGTCGACTCGCATCCGGGCGATCCGCGCGCCCAGATCACCGCCTTCCTGACCCGCGTCGGCAAACGCACGCAAAAGCCCGATTATCGCGGCTGCGGCATGACCAACGCTGCGGTGGAATATCCCGAGCGCGGCCATCCCGCGCGGGTGGTGAGCGAGAATAACAAAATGGAACTGCGCCGCCGCCTGCGCGCCATGGCCGCCGCGATGGGTGCCGCCGATCCCGACACGCTGGGCGACGGACTGCTGCTGCTCATCGAGGGCGCTTATATCAGCGGCCAGCTGTTTGGCGTTGGCGGACCGGCGGCGGCGGTTGCCCGCAACGCCGATCTCTTGATCGAAGCCAGCTTGAAGAAATAACAGGCCGCATTACGCTTCCGGCGCCTCGAAACGGAATTGCCCGTCATGCGTGCCCTTCTGATCCCGCTTGCCCTCACCGGTTTCTGCCAGGCGGCCGAAGCCGGCGACATCTCCAGCGCCTATACCGATCTCGACTGGAAGAAGGACTGCGTGACCTATGCGCAGGCCGCGGAAGGTGACGGCGACTGGGCGAGCCTCGCCTGCTCGGGCTACCGCGGCTACCCGGTGCTGATCGGCTACGACGATGCGCGGGAATCCGTCTATTACGGCTTTCCGTCCGAGGACATGACCGCGGTCTGGGAGAGCTTCACCGCCTTCAACGGCTCCGGCCCGAAGGTGGAATGGCGCATCGAGACCAATGGCGACGTCGCCATCCCCTTCGCCGCCATCCACCGTCGCTCGGTCAGCAATCCCGAGGACGAGAAGAAATCGACCGAGGTGCTCGTCGTCGCCAAGGTGGCGCAGCCGGAAGAACACCGAGGCTGCACGATCGGCCTGGTCTTAGCCACCGGCAATCCGCAGGCCAACGACCAGGCGCGCAAGCTCGCCGACGAGAAGGCGAAAACCTTCACCTGCGGCAAGGACAAGCGCGAAGTGATCGGCGACGTGCCGGCCTTCGGGAGAGTTGATAACTAGCGGAGCCTAGCCAAACATTAGGCCAGCGCCGGATCGGGTTTCCATCGGCCGACTTGCCAAGTAAACCCGTGTTCCGATTGCAGCCGGTTGGGAGGTTCCGCTTGTCCAGCTCTGTTAACGTTGCGAACGAGAACGGCGTGGCGGTGGTCACCATCGACAATCCGCCGGTTAATGCGCTGAGTTTTCATGTCCGCAGGCCGCTTTACGAGGCGCTCACCGCTTTGCGCGACGATCCGGCCGCCAGGGCTATCGTTATCGCCTGCGCCGGACGCACCTTTGTCGCCGGCGCCGACATCACCGAATTCGGCAAGCCGGTCGAGCAGCCGGAACTGCGTGCCATCATCGCCCTGCTGGAAACCATCGCCAAACCGACGGTCGCCGCCATCCACGGCACGGCGCTGGGCGGCGGGCTGGAGCTGGCGCTCGGCTGCCATTTTCGCGTCGCGGACGCCGGCGCCAAGCTAGGCCTGCCGGAGGTAAAGCTTGGCCTGTTGCCGGGCGGCGGCGGGACCGTGCGTTTGCCACGCTTGGTCGGCGCCGCGAAAGCGCTCGGCATGGTCGTCTCGGGCACGCCGGTCTCGGCCGGTGAGGCAAAGGCCGCCGGTCTTGCCGATGCGGTTGTCGAGGGCGATCTATTGACAGAGGCGGTTCGTTTCGCCCGCGAAATGGCTGATCGAGGCGGGCCGTTGGTGCCGGTGCGTGACCGCAATGACCGCCTTGCCGGGACCGATCTCGCATCCTTCGACAGCCTAGCCGCCGATCTGGCCAAAAAAGCCCGCGGACTGGACGCGCCGCTGGCCTGCGCCGAAGCCGTGCGCAACGCGATCATCTTGCCGTTCGACGCAGCCCTTGAGGCCGAGCGGCAACTTTTCCTGAAGCTCGTTTCCGGCGATCAGTCGCGGGCGCAGCGGCATTTGTTTTTCGCCGAGCGCGAGGCCGCAAAGATACCGGGCAAGGACCTGCAGAAGCGCCGGATTGAACGCGTCGGCATCATCGGCGCCGGCACGATGGGCGGCGGCATCGCGATGGCCTTTGCCAATGGCGGTCTCCCGGTGACTTTGCTCGAGACCAGCGAGGAGGCGCTGCGGCGCGGCCTGGCGACGATCGAGAAGAACTATACCGTCTCCGTCAGCCGCGGCTCGTTGAGCGAAGAGGCGAAGCGGAAGCGGCTCGGACTCTTCAAGGGCAGCACCGACTATGCCGACCTCGCCGATTGCGATTTGATCATCGAGGCCGTGTTCGAGGACATGGCGGTCAAGAAGGAGGTGTTCGGCAAAGTCGACGCCATCGCCAGGCCCGGCGCCATCCTCGCCACCAACACCTCCTATCTCGACGTGGACGAAATCGCCGCCTCGACCTCGCGTCCGGGGGACGTGCTCGGCATGCATTTCTTTTCGCCGGCAAACGTCATGAAGCTCCTGGAGATCGTGCGCGCCGAGAGGACCGCGCCCGAAGTGCTGGCGACAGTTGCCGAACTAGCGCGGCGCATCGGCAAGGTGGCGGTGGTCGTCGGCGTCTGCCACGGTTTCGTCGGCAACCGCATGCTGTCGGCGCGGGGCGCCGAGAACGAGGCGCTGTTGCTGGAAGGCGCGACGCCAAGCCAGGTCGATAAGGCCTTCACCGGTTTCGGCTGGCCGATGGGGCCGTTCCAGATGGGCGACCTCGCCGGCCTCGATATCGGCTGGCGCAACCGCAAGGCGCGCGGCCAGGCGGCGGTGATTGCCGATACACTGTGCGAGCAGGGCCATTTCGGCCAGAAGACCGGGCGCGGCTGGTATCGTTACGAGACCGGCTCGCGTGAGCCGATTGCCGATCCGGGCGTCGAGGCGCTGGTCCGGGCCAAGGCGGCGGAGCTTGGAATTGCGCGGCGCGAGATCGGCGCCGACGAGATCATCGAGCGCACGCTCTATCCGCTGGTCAACGAGGGCGCCAGGATCCTCGAGGAAGGCATCGCCGCGCGCGCGTCCGATATCGATGTCGTCTGGGTCAATGGCTACGGCTTCCCGATCGGCAAGGGCGGGCCGATGTTCTGGGCCGGGCTTGAAGGTGCGGCGAAGATCGTCGAGCGGCTGGAACACTGGCACCGGCAGACCGGCCGGCCGATCTTCGAGCCGGCGCCGGCGTTGAGGCGGTTTGCCGAGACGGGATCGTGGGAAGGTGCGGGCGGCGCCCCATAACTTCGTCATTCCAGGGCGAAGCGAAGCGTAGACCCTGGAATCCAGGCCGTTCCATCAGACAAAGAATGCAACGGTGCAGAACGAGCGATGGCACAGCCGTCGATTATTCTGCACCGTCGCCGCGCTCAGACGTCGCGGCATGGATCCTCGGGTCTGCGCTGCGTCGCTACGCTCCTTGCTCCGACCGTGGATGACGAACGCGGAGGCGACACACCAAATTTGACCATGTGGACAAATCTCAGGCGCCGTTCCATAGTCCTGGGTGTCTGACATTTTGAAACGGCCGGCTCGACACGGCTGTCGAACAGAGGGGCACTTCAATGGAAAACGAACGTAGCAAAACGCAACGCGCCGGCCTGTCGCGGCGCAGCGTGCTCGAACTCGGCGCGCTCGGCCTCGCGGCCACCGTGCTGCCCGGCGCGGCCTTCGCCAAGGACAAGAAGCTGAAGGTGGCGGCGATTTTCGCCACGCCGATCGAAGAGCCGTGGGACAACCAGATCCATGTCGCCCTGCAGAAGGCCGAGAAGGAGCTGGGCATCGAATACAAATGGTCGGAAAAGGTGCAGACCGCCGACTTCAGCCGCGTGATGCGCGAATATGCGCAGGGCGGCTACCAGCTGGTGCTGGGCGACGCCTTCGCCGCCGAGCGCGAGTCGCGCCGCACGGCCAAGCAATTCCCGAAGACGGCGTGGCTGTTCGGCTCCGGCGCCGGTCCGGCCGAGCCCAATTTCGGCGTCTTCGACAACTGGATCCACGAGCCCGCCTATCTCTCCGGCATGATTGCCGGAAAAATGTCGAAATCGGGCACGGTGGGCGCCGTCGCGGCGATGGGCATTCCGGAAGTCAACCGGCTGGTCAACGCTTTCTTTGCCGGCGCCAAGGAGGTCAACCCGAACGTCAAGAAGAAGGTCGCCTTCATCGGCTCCTTCTTCGATCCGCCCAAGGCCAAGGAAGCGGCCGTGGCGCAGATCGATGCCGGGGTCGACGTCATCTATGCCGAGCGCTTTGGCGTCATCGAAGCGGCCGTGGAGAAGAAGATTTTTGCCATCTCCAACATGTCCGACCAATCCAGCCTCGGGCCGGATACGGTCATCACTGGCCCGGTGTGGGACATGTACCCGACGGTCGAACAGGCGATCAAGCTGGTCAAGGCCGGCGTCTTCACCGCGCAGGACTATGGCGATTTCTCGCGCATGGCCAAGGGCGGCTCGTATCTGGCGCCCTACCACAAATTCGACAAGACGCTGCCCGCCGACGTCAAGGACCTGGTCGAGAAGAAGAAGGCCGAGATCCTCGAAGGCAATTTCCGCGTCGACGTCGACGAGAACACGCCGGTTTCGGATTGACGCCGGCGTTCCCCTCCCCCTTGAGGGGAGGGTGGCCCGCAAGGTCGGGAGGGGTCGCCCGCGACGCACTCCATCCTCTTTATCAACGTCGAGGCGGTTGAGGCGACCCCTCCCGCCTCGCTTCGCTCGGCACCCTCCCCTCATGGGGGAGGGATACCAGCGCAGGAGCACCCTTGTCCGCCCCACTTATCGAAATGCGCGGCATCACCAAGAGCTTTGGCGCCGTCAAGGCGAACGAGGCCGTCGACCTCAGCGTGGCCCCTGGCGAAATCCTCGGTCTTTTGGGCGAGAACGGCGCCGGCAAGACGACGCTGATGAACGTGCTGTTCGGCGCCTATGCTCCGGACGCCGGCGAGATCCTGGTCGAGGGCAGGCCGGTTGCCATCCACAACTCCGCCGATGCATTGGCCGCCGGCATCGGCATGGTGCACCAGCATTTTCACTTAGCGCCGCGCTTGACGGTGCTGGAGAACCTCCTGATCGGCATTCCCGGCAAGTCCGGCCGCGTCGACCGTGCTCGCGGGCTTGCCCGCCTGGACGAAATCAGCCGGCAATATGGGCTGAGCCTCGATCCGAACTTGCCGGTGTCGGCGCTGTCGGTCGGTGAGCAGCAGCGATTGGAAATCATCAAGGCGCTGTTTCGCGGCGCCAGGCTTTTGATCCTCGACGAGCCGACGGCAGTGCTCGCGCCGAGCGAAGTCGACGGCCTGTTCGCCGCCCTGCGCTCGATGGCGGCGCAAGGGCTCGGCATCATCTTCATCTCGCACAAGCTCAACGAAGTCAGGGCCCTCACCCACCGCTGCGTCGTCCTGCGCCACGGCAAGGTCGCCGGCCGCGTCGACGATCCGGCAAGCACCACATCGGCGGAAATGGCCAAGCTGATGTGCGGCCACGAAATCGTCCCGCCGGTCAAACAGTCTTCGACGCCCGGCGCTTCCGTGCTGACGCTCGACCGCATATCCACTTCCGCTCATGCCGGCACGCCGCTGCGCGACGTCTCGCTTTTCGTCCGCGCGGGCGAGATCCTGGGCATCGCCGGCGTTTCCGGCAACGGCCAGCGCGCGCTGGCCGATGTCATTTCCGGCATGCTGCCGCCCGAGGCCGGAGCGATGACGATAGCCGGCAAAGCGGTTGCGCAATTTTCGCCGCGCGAGCTGCAGGCGCTCGGCCTCGGCCGCATCCCGGAAGACCGGATGACGACCGGCCTGGTCACCAATTTGCCTTTAGCCGACTCCATGGTGCTGCCGCGCATCGGCACCGAGGCCTTCAGCCGCAAGGGCCTGCTCAACCCGGCCGCCATCCGCGCCTTCGCCGAGCAACAGATCAAGGCCTATGATATCCGCTGTCCGGGGCCGATGGTGCGCGCCGGCGCGCTGTCCGGCGGCAATCTGCAAAAGGCGCTTCTTGCGCGTGAGCTCGCTTTCGACCCCAAGGTGCTGATCGTCTCGCAGCCGACGCGCGGCCTCGACATCGGCGCCGCCCGCTTCATCCATGAGAAATTCCTCGCCATGCGCGCCAAGGGTTGCGGCATCATCATCATCGGCGAGGATCTCGAGGAATTGCTGATGCTCTCGGATCGCGTCGCCGTGATGTATGAAGGCCGCATCGCCGGCACGCTTTCCAGCGCTGACGCCACCGTCGCAAGGCTCGGCCTGATGATGACCGGCGCGGAGGGCCACGCCTGATGTTTCGCCTCGAAGCCCGTACGTCGACGCCGGCCTGGTTCAATCTCGCGCTGCCGCTGGTCGCCATCGCCGCGACGCTAATCCTGTGCAGCGGCCTGATCGCGATTGCCGGCGCCGGCGTCGTTGAAGCCTATGGCGTGATGCTTTCGGCCTCGCTCGGCGACAGCTATGCAATCACCGAGACGCTGGTGCGAGCCGCCCCGATGATCTTCACCGGCCTGGCGGTGGCGATCGCCTTCCGCGCAAAATTCTGGAACATCGGCGCTGAGGGCCAGCTGCTCGCCGGCGCGGTGGCAAGCTGCTTCGTTGGCGCGATCCCGATGCCGGGCTATCTCGCCATGCTGCTGATGGCGCTTGTAGGCGCGGCTGCGGGCGCTCTCGTCGCGCTGGTGCCGGCGACATTGCGCGTCAAATTCAAGGTCGACGACGTGGTCAGCTCGCTGCTGCTCAACTCGGTCATCTATTACGCGCTGATGGCACTGATCGAGGGGCCGTGGAAGGACACCTTCTCCGGCTACCCGATCTCCCCGCCGATCGAGGATTCGGCCAATTTCCCGGTGCTGATCGAGGGCACGCGGCTGCATCTCGGCGTCGTCGCGGCGCTGATCGCGGCACCCCTTTGCTGGTTCCTGATCGCCCGCACCACGCTCGGCTTCCGCATCCGCGTCACCGGCGAAAATCCGGAAGCCGCCCGCTATGGCGGCATCAATGTGCAGCGCGTGCTGCTCTCCACCGCGCTGCTCTCCGGCGCGCTGGCCGGGCTTGCCGGCGTCGGCGAGGTCGGCGGCGTCCACTTCCAAGTGATGAGCGACATCTCGCCGGGTTACGGCTATTCCGGCATCGTCGTCGCCATGCTCGCCAGGCTCAACCCGCTCGGCGTGGTGCCGGCGGCGATCTTCCTGGCCGCCGTCATGACCGGCGCCGAGGCGATGTCGCGCGCAACCGGCGTGCCGGCTTTCTTAAGCGACGTCATCCAGGGCACGGCGCTGCTGGCCATGCTGGTGGCGCTGCTCTTCACCGCCTACCGCATCCGCCGCGTGGGAGCGCAGACATGAGCGCGGTGTTCGAGCAGATTTTCCAGGTCGGCTTCCTCGCCGCCATCATCCGCATCGCCACGCCGCTCGCCTTCGCCACGCTTGGCGAAATGTTCTCCGAGCGGGCAGGCGTGCTCAATCTCGGCATCGAGGGCATCATGCTGTTGTCGGCGATGGCCGGCTTCACCGCGGCAAGCCTCAGCGGCAGCCTGTGGCTTGGCGTGCTGGTGGCCGTGTTGGTCGGCGCGCTGATGGGCGCGCTGCATGCGCTGTTCACCGTGGCGCTGGGGCTGAGTCAACATGTCTGCGGCATCGGCGTGACTTTGTTCTGCTCGGGCCTCGCCTATTTCCTCTACCGGCTGATCTTCGGCCAGCAATCGGTGCCGCCGAGCATCGGCGGCTTCAAGACGGTGCCGATCCCGCTGCTTTCGGACATCCCGATCCTCGGACCGGCCGTGTTCAACCAGTTCACGCTGGTTTATCTGGCGATCATCGCCATCCCGCTCGCCGCCTTCGTGCTCTACCGCACGCCATGGGGGCTGTCGGTGCGCATGGTCGGCGAGAATCCGCGCGCGGCGGACTCGGCCGGCGTCAGTGTGATTGCCACGCGGTTCCAGGCGGTGATCCTCGGCGGCGCGCTGATGGGCCTTGCCGGCGCCTTCCTCACCATGGCGCAGTTCAACGCCTTCACCTTCGGCGTCGTATCCGGACGCGGCTGGGTGGCGATTGCGCTGGTCGTGTTCGGCCGCTGGGATCCCTGGCGCTCGGCGGGCGCGGCGCTGCTCTTCGCCTTCGTCGACGCGCTGCAGCTCAGGATGCAGGCGAGCGGCCTCGGCCACATCCCCTACGAAGCCTTCCTGATGCTGCCCTTCATCTTCACCATTGTCGCCATGGCCTTCATGTCGCGCAACGCGGTCGCGCCTTCGGCGCTGCTGAAGCCGTTTCGAAGGGAAGAGCGGTAGACGAGGAACGCCCCTTCCTCTCCCCCCGTCGATCGGGGGAGAGGAAGGGTGCCAAGCCTCAGATCGCGGTAAAGGCGTTATCCACAAACAGATGCGCGCCGTTGACGAAGCTCGATTCGTCGCTCGCTAGGAACAGCGCGGCCTTGGCGACTTCTTCCGGTTCGCCGATGCGGCCTTGCTGCGCGGCCATGGCCGCGTCCGAGACGTCGACGCCGAGCTTGCCGAGATCGGCCACTTCACGCAGGCCGTGCGGCGTGCGGATGAAGCCCGGGCAGACGGCGTTGCAGCGGATGTTGCGGTCGCGGAACTCCACGGCAACGGCGCGGGCGAACATATGGCAGGCGCCCTTGGTCGTGTCGTAGAGCACTTCGTTTGGCGTCGCCGCCACGGCCGAGATCGACGAGGTGCAGACGATCGAGCCGCCGCCGGCGGCGATCATGCCCGGCAGCACCGCGCGGGTCATCAGGAACATCGAGCGCACGTTGACGGCATGCAGCCAGTCCCACTCCTGCAGCGTCGTCTCCAGGAACGGCTTGATGACGATGGTGCCGGCATGGTTGAACAGCACCGTGACCGGGCCGAGCTTCGCCGTTGCCGCTTCCACCGCCGCTTCGACCTGCGCCTCGTCCGAAACGTCGGCGACGAAATGCTCCGCGATTTGGCCCCGCGCCCGGATAGCCGCGGCAGTCTTGCCCGCCGCCTCGCCATTGCGGTCGATGATCGCCACCTTGGCGCCTTCGGCGGCAAACAGCTCCGAAGCCGCCCCGCCCATACCTGTCGCGCCGCCCGAAACGATCGCGACCTTGCCCGCCAGCCTTCCACCCATTCTTTTCTCTCCTTCAGTGTCGCCCATATCGGCTCACGCGATGCTATCCGCCATGCATGAGGCGGCCAAGACCGTTCGAGCGATTGGATTATTGTGCGTGCGAGCGCCCGTAAGCGCTTTTCAAACCGTTTGGCTGGATCGCCTGGTTTCTGAAATCGGCTACGCCGCATATCCGGCGAGTATGAAAAACCGCAAATTGCCTGTTTTCAAAAATGCTGTTCCAGAAATTGCCCGAAAATAGCAATCGACAAAGTCTAGTAACTTTATAGATTAATGGTCGCGACGGAGGATCGACCATGTCCTACATTCAGAACGCCCAGCGCAAAGGCCAGAGGCTTGCCACCGACCAGAGATGGAGGCCCGCCTATGGCGGCACGTTCGCCTACGTCGTCTTTGCGCTTGCCTTCGTGTTCACTGGCGCCGTCGTTTTCGGGATCATCCCCTGACTGAGCCGGGGCCAGAGGCCCCGCCGTTCCAAAATTTGAGTTGAGTAATCGGAGCTGAAGACCGGCGCGCTGACGCGCGCCGACGAGATGGATTTGACTCGGGTTCGGAGCGGGGCGGCCCAACGTGATGGAGGAGATGGCAATGCCGATCGAGTTCACGCATGTTCCAGGCAAGCCTGCCAATGGCAGCTTCTTCTATGATTTTGCCGAGACGGCGACCAAATTGTCGCTGATCGAGGATTCCGGTTTCCGCAAGCTGGTGGTGGACGATCCGGCCGGACTGCTTACCAATATGGACATCGCCGCCCAGACGCTCGACCGCACCGGCTCGCTCGAAGTCGTGCTGACGCACTGGGCCGGCGTGATCGAACCGACAGTGGCGGCAAGGCAGCTCGCGTCGCTCGACCGTCGAGGCAGCGGCCGCCTGTCGCTGCGCATGGTGAGCGAGCCGCTGGACGACAGCGATGCCGAGGCGCGGCCGGTCGGCCACGGCGTCGTGTGGCAGCGCATCGACGAATATCTGGTGCTGCTGAAGCGCCTGTGGTCGAACGACAGGCCGTTCGACCACGAAGGCGCCTTCTACAGCGTCCGGAGCGGCTTCGTGCCGCGCAAAGGTCCGCATGGCGCCGATCTCGTCATCCGGCTCGGCGGCCAGTCAGGCACTGCGCTGAAGGTCGCCGGCAAGCATGCCGATGTCTTCGAGCTGGCCGCCGGTTCGCCCGACGAGGTGAGGCAATTGATGGAGCGCGCGCGCAGCGCCGCCGCCGAGCACGGCCGCGGCGGCAGGCTGCGCTTCGCGCTGCCGGTACGCATCCATCCGGACGGCTGGACGGGTACCTCGGATCACAAAGCGGTCGAGATCGCCGGACCGCCGGCGCGGCTGGCTTTGGCGCTTTTGCCCTATGCCGCACTCGGCATCGAGGACTTCATGATCGGCGGCATCGATCGTCCAGGCGAGATCGCCCGCATCGGGCGCGAGACGATCACGCTGGTCGCGAATTCGCTGGCGCGCCGCGAAGCCGAGGTTCCGCAGCCGGGAATGCTTGCGCCCCGTCTCTTCCCCGGGATCCACGCAGGCTGAGCAGGTCGGATCCGGCGGCAATCCCCTTATGGCCGGCCCCTATGGTTGGGATGAGTAGTCCAGGCCGTCCATCACATAATCCGCAAACAGGAAGTCGCGGATGCCGGCAATCCGGCCGTTCTCCCAATCGATGAGGATGAAGTAGCGCGGCGGTCCGTCCGGACGTTCCGGGCTGGTGACCAGGATGGCCGGCCGGCCTTCGACAAGCCCGGTCGTGAAATGCCAATGCGTCTCGTCGGCATAGCGGCCGAAATAATTGCCGACATATTCCTTGCCGTCGGCACGCAGGCGGTTGACCAGCTCCAGCCTGACGTCCTCGGCCAGCAGGCCGCGCAAGGCATCGAAGTCCCTGGCGTTGAAGGCGGCCACATAGTCGCCGAGACGCCGCATGTCCTGCCGGTCGAGCGCCGGGCGGGGCGACGCCATGCGCGGCGCGACTGCCAGCTTGCGCAGGCTCTCGCGGCCCCGCTGCAGCGCGCCCTTGATCGCCTTATCGGAGGTTTCGAGGATTTCGCCTATCTCCTCCAGGCTGTGGCCGAGCACATCCTTCAGCACGACCGCGCACCGTTGCGCCGGCGGCAATTGCATCAGCTCGGCAAGGCTCGCCTCGGCGGCAATGCGCGCATCCAACGCCGAATTCTCGTCCGCGATCGTGTCGAGCTCGACCTCGCTTTCGCGGCCCCGCAAGCGGGCCCGCTTGCGCAGGAAATCAAGGGCCGTGTTGTGCGCGATGCGAAACAGCCAGGGTTCGGTCTTGTCGGGCATGTCGCCGTTCCTGATCGCCACGAAGCCTTTGGCCAAGGCTTCCTGGACGATGTCTTCGCCGTCGATGACCGATCCGACCATGCGCGAAGCATAGCGGTGCAGTTTGGCTCTCAGCGAAGCGGCCTCGCGCTCGAAGGCGCGAAGCCTGGTCTGGGTCGCCGCGACTAACTGATCCTGCGAACCGGTCACGCAGCCTCCTGGTTTTCCACCCCGCCCGTGTGGGAATAGGTCGTGTGACCCATCATGCTCTCGCCGGCGGCCAACTCAACGATGCTCTTCATGTACTCGCCGAAGCGCGGATTGCTGCGGAAGGCAGCGATATCCTCCGCCGAACGCCATTGCGAGATGTTGGCGACCTTGCTGCCGTCGCCGCCGACGACCACGGACGAAGACAGCGAGCCCGGCTGCTTGCTGAAGAAGTTTCTCGTGCCCTCGGCAAGCGTCTTGGCGAGTTCCTGCTGCTTGCCCGGCTTGGCGGTGAAGACGTTGATCAAGGTCACTGTGGTCGACATGGCTCGGCTCCGTTTGTCCTATGGCGGAGACCGTCTTGGCTCTCGCACCCGTTACGACCCTCAAGACGAAGCCCGAACCGAAAACGGAACGGTGGGGCCAAAATTTCGATGAAACCCAAAACCGTCAGCGCGCCGCGCCCGCGAGCTGCCGCAACGCGTCGATGACGGCCTCCGAGTCCGCCAGCACGCCGAAGACGCCGTCCTCGACCGTCACCATATGCAGCGCGGCTTCATGCGCATACCGGTCGCCGCTGGCGCAGGCGTCCGAAATCGTCAGGCACTGGAAGTTGCGGTCGCAGGCCTCGCGCAACGTGGTGTGCACGCAGACATCCGTCGTGCAGCCGGTGAATATGAGGTGCGTGATGCCGCGCGCCCGCAAGACGAGCTCCAGATCCGTATAGGTGAAAGCGCTGTTGCAGGTCTTGTCGACGATGATGTCCTGCGGCGCCACGTCGATGTCGGCGACGATCTGGAAGCCCGGGCCGGAGCGCAGCAGGACATCGGTGCCGTCGAGCCCCGCCCGCTTGCGGCGCCATTTCTCGTAAGGCGTCATGTCGGCCATGTCGGAGCGGTAGCCTTGCCTGGTGTGGATGATGGTGAGGCCGGCGGCGCGCGCCGCGGCAATCAGCCGGTTGAGCGCCGGCAGGATGGCTCTCAGCGGCGCTGGATCATAGCCCTTCCTGGCGAAGTAACCGGTCGGCGACAGGAAATCCTCCTGCAGGTCGATCACCAGCAGCGCCGTATGCTGCGGCTCCAGCTTGCCGTCATAGGGGAAGTCGAAGGGTATCGCCTTGATCATGGGTCGCCTGCTCTTCTTGCATCATCCGCATCGTGCCCTGCGGTCCAGGCCGCTGCCGAGGTGAGCATCGCCAGATTGTTAAGCAGCACAGTCATCTTTATAGTTGACTCATCAACTCATGTTTCATAGTCAACCGGCATGGCTCGCCCTGCACTTGTCTCTGTGGCGGCCGCCGCATTGCAATGATGAAGCGAGGACGAGCCTTGTCCCGAAACAGTCTCTTGGCGGCGTTGGCCGCGTCGCTCATTCTTTCGGCTGGTGTCGCCGCGGCGCAGGAACGATCGGCGATGCCTGCGCCAGTCGAGCAGGCGCCGGCCGCTCCAACCCCGCAGACGCCTACGGCACAGGCGCCCGCTCCGACATCGGTGGAACCGGGCCTCCAGCCAGCTGCGAACGGCGTAGCCGGCGAAGAGCCGTCCATCTCGCTGACGCTGCCGCATGACCTGTCGCCCTGGGGCATGTTCATGAATGCCGACATCGTCGTGAAGGCGGTGATGGTCGGCCTGGCCTTCGCTTCCCTCGTTACCTGGACGATCTGCCTCGCCAAGTCTCTGGAGATCTTTGGCGGCAAGCTGCGGGCCCGCCGCGCCGCCGATGCGATCGGCAATGCCGCGACGCTGATGCAGGCCAGCCGGGAACTTGGCCACAGCGGCGGCCCGGGCGCGCTGCTAGTGCGGGTGGCGGAAGAAGAACGGGCGCTTTCGGCCGGCGCGCTCGACCATGCTTCCGGCGACGGCCTGAAGGAACGCGTCGCCTCCAGGCTTGCGGGCGTCGAGGCGGCGGCGTCCCGGCGCATGTCGCGCGGCACCGGCCTGCTCGCCACCATCGGCTCGACGGCGCCCTTCGTCGGCCTGTTCGGCACCGTATGGGGCATCATGAACGCCTTCATCGGCATCTCGCAAGCGCAGACCACTAACCTGGCCGTGGTGGCGCCCGGCATCGCCGAGGCGCTGCTTGCGACCGCGATGGGCCTTGTCGCGGCCATTCCGGCGGTCGTCATCTACAACGTCTTCGCGCGCTCGATAGCCGGCTACAGGCAGATCCTCGCCGACGCTTCCGCCGGCGTCGAGCGGCTGGTGAGCCGCGACCTCGATTTCCGCACGGTACCGCCGGCAACGGCGATCGCAGCGGAGTAGCGGCGATGGTTGCGCGCATTCGCGAGACCTCCGGCGACGCTCTCGAGGAAAGCCACGACATCAACGTCACGCCGTTCATCGACGTCATCCTGGTGCTGCTGATCATCTTCATGGTCGCCGCACCTCTGGCCACCGTCGACGTCGATGTCGACCTGCCCGGATCGACGGCGACCCCGGCGCCGCGGCCCGAGACGCCGCTGTTCCTGACGCTGAAAAGCGACCTCACGGTGGCGATCGGCAATGACAGCGTGCCGCGCCCGACCTTTGCCGCGGTGCTCGACAGCCGCACCAAGGGCGACAAGCGGACCCGCATCTTCCTGCGCGCCGACAAGACCGTGGGCTATGGCGACCTGATGGAGGTGATGAACCTTTTGCGCGCCGCCGGCTATCTCAAGGTCGCGCTGGTGGGGCTCGAAACTATGTCGGGCAGTGCTGGCGGACCGGCCGCGTCTGGAACTCCGGCAACTGGTGCAAACTCGGCGCCGGCCCCGGGTGGCGGTTCGGCGCCATGACGGTCGCCGCCCTTTCCCGCATTTCCCAGCCGCGCTTCGGTGTGCGCGAAGCCAGTCTATGGACGAGCGCGGCCGCGATCGTTCTGGCTGCGCATGTGGCGGTTGCCTATGCGGTGCAGAATTCGAGTTTCGCCGACCTGCAGGATGGCGGCTTGCCGCCGGCGCTGGCGGTCGAGATGGTGCCGCTGGTCGTCGCGCCCGCCGCGCCGGAAGAGACGGCGATGCTGGGCGCGGTGACGCCGGAGCCGCCCGATGCGGCGGAGGAGACTGAAAAGCCCCTCGACGTGAAACCGGTGACCGATCCGGCGCCCGTGGTGGAACAGACCGAGCCGGTCGCTGGCCAGCCATCCGACGCCGACGACACGCAAGAAGCCGAGCAGGCCGCGCCGGCTGCAATTGCTGCCCTGAGCGAGCAGCCGCCGCTGGATGAGCCCGTGCCCGACCCCGTCGAGGCGATCGCGCCGGACGTCGTCATTCCGCTGCCGCAACCGAAACCCGTGCAAGCAGAGGTGAAGGCGCAAAAGCCGGTCGAGCCCAAGAAGAAGGCCGAGAAGAAACCGGTCGAAAAGCCGAAAGAACGGGTGAAAAAGGAAAAGGCGCCACCGCCAAAGGTGACGATCACCGCCAGCATCGACGCCAAGGCGGCGGCGAAGGCGGCAGCACCGCGGTCCTCGAATGCGGCGCCGCGCTCGAGCGTCGGCCCGTCGCGCTGGAATTCCAGTCTTGCGGCGTGGATCAGGCGGCACACCCGCTATCCGAGCGCGGCGCGCTCCAGGCGGGCCGAGGGGACGCCGAGCGTGACCTTCACGGTCGACACCTCCGGCAGGGTGGTCTCGGCCCGGCTAGCGCGATCCTCGGGCGACGGCGATCTCGACCGGGCGGCGCTCGGCGCGCTGCAGGGCGCCTCGGTGCCGACGCCGCCGGCGGAGCTCGGTGCCCGTGTCACCCGCACTGCGCCCTTCGTCTTCAGCCTGCGCAATTGAACGGCCCGCGGCGGGCCCAACTTTCAGGCTTGACTGGTGGACGGTACGGAATAGGGTAACCCACGAAAATACCGGCTTTGGTCGCCGGGCGGCAAGAATGCCTCGTATGCCTCGCCCGTCCGGCGCTGGCTGCGAGGCTTTTTCATTTCTGGGGCCTTGCTTGAAGCGACGTATCGAGATCGGCATCCTCTATTCCCGGTCAGGCAGCTATCAGCTCGTCTCCGACGCCTGCCGGCTGGGCGCAATGCGGGCGATCGCCGACATCAACGCCGACCGCGCGCAAAGCATCGAGCTCGTTCCGGTCGAACGCGATCCGCAAAGCAACGCCGACCGCTACGCGACGTTCTGCGAGGACATCTTCCGCACCAGCAGCGCCCGCCATGTCGTCGGCTGCATCACTTCCTGGAGCCGCAAGGAGACAATTCCCGTGCTGGAGAAGGCAGGCGGCATGCTCTGGTATGCTTGCCCGTATGAAGGCTTCGAGGCCAACGAGCATGTCGTCTACATGCATGCCTGCCCGAACCAGCATCTGGTGCCGTTAATGGCTCATGTCGCGCCGCGTTTCGGCGCCAACGGCTTCCTGCTCGGCTCGAACTACATATGGGGCTGGGAGATGAACCGCGTCGCGCGTGACCTGATCGCCGACGCCGGCGGCAAGGTGCTCGGGGAACGCTATCTGCGCATCGGCGAGACCGACGTTTCGCGCCTGATCCACGAAATCCGCGTCACGCGGCCGGATTTTATCCTCAACAACCTGATCGGCACCTCGTCCTATGCCTTTCTCGCCGCCTATCGCGAGCTGGGACGCGAGGATGCGGCCTTCGAGCCTGACGCCTGCCCGGTGATCTCGTGCAATCTCACCGAAGCCGAACTGTCGGCGATCGGCGAAACGGGCAAGGGCCATTTGTCGGCGGGGCCCTATTTCGCGTCGCGTCCGGCCGCCTTCGCCTCATCCTTCGAGGCCTCCGCCTATGCCTCGGTGGAGGTGATGGCGGACGTGCTTTCCGGCAACCCGGACGCCGGCCCGGCGGAATTCTCGAAAGCCTTCGCCGAACGCCGCTTCGCGACCCGCCTGGGGTCGATCGCCATAGATCCAAACACCCAACACGCGACGCTGCCGGTGATCATCGGGCGTATTGCCGACGGCTTCTTCGAGGTGGTGAGCCGCGAGGAAGAGGTGGCGCCCGATCCCTATCTTTCGCGCTACGATCCGGCCAAGACCTTCGGCCGTCCGCGGCTCAGGGTGGTGTCGTGAGCCGCGTGGCGCGCATCCCCAATCTTGGCGGCGCCAAGGCCTTCGTGCTGCATCGTCCGCATATGACGGTGCAGGCGATCACCAGGCAATTGTCGGCGATCGGCCTCGAAGCGGTCGAATGCTGGCCGCATCTGCCGGCGGAGGCGCTGGCGGCGGATTTCGTCTTCTTCGACGCCGACCTCGGCTTCGACGAGCAGTTTCCCTGGAAGCCCGGCGAGGCGCCGATGCCGCTGGTGGCGCTGATCGGCTCGGAAGCGCCGGGCCGCATCGAATGGGCGCTGTCGCACAAGGCCGATGCGCAATTGCTGAAACCGGTGGGCACCGCCGGCGTCTATAGCGCGCTGCTCATCGCCAGGCAGAGTTTCGAAGCGCGCAAGCGGCTCGCCGATGAGATCGAGTCGCTGCGCCAGCGGGTCGGCGAACGCCAGACCATCGTGCGCGCGGTCGCGGCTCTGTCGAAAGGTGGCGACGACGAGCGGGCCTACGCGCAGCTCAGATCGCTGGCGATGAGCTGGCAAATCAGCGTCGAGGAAGCGGCGCGGCGCATCGTGGCGATGACGCAAGCGGAGGACGGCGATGACCAATCCCATCGCGCCTGACCTTCCGGCGGCGGGCCGGATGCCGGCAAAGCCGCGCGCCGGCGTCTGGCGCCGGCTGCTCAAGCGGCCGCTGGCGCTGCTCGGGCTCCTCATCATCGCCATCGTCGTCGCCGGCGCCGTCCTCGCGCCCTGGCTGACCGGCTACGATCCCAACGAGCAGATGTTCGACGGCCTGACGCTCGAAGGCTCGCCTCTGCCGCCCAACGCCAAGTTCTGGCTGGGCACCGACCTGCTCGGGCGCGACCTGTTGACCCGCATCCTGTTCGGCGCCCGCACCTCGCTGATCATCGGCATCGTCGCCAATGGCGTGGCGCTTTTGATCGGCACGCTGGTCGGCGTCACGGCGGGTTATTTCCGCGGCTGGATCGGCAGCGCGCTGATGCGCTTCACCGACCTGATGATGGCCTTCCCGGCACTTCTGCTCGCCATCTGCCTGGCCGCGGTGTTCGAGCCGAGCCTGTGGATCGTCGCCATGGTGATCGCGCTGGTCAACTGGGTGCAGACCGCGCGCGTCATCTACACCGAAACCTCGTCGCTGTCCGAGCGCGAATTCATCGATGCCGAGCGCACGATAGGCGCGAGCGCGCCGCGCATACTGCTGCGCCACATCCTGCCGCATCTCCTGCCGACGATCATCGTCTGGGGCACGCTGGGTATCTCGACGACAGTGCTGCTCGAAGCCACGCTCAGCTATCTCGGCATCGGCGTGCAGCCACCGACCGCGTCGTGGGGCAACATCATCTTCGAGAACCAGACCTATTTCCAGGCGGCGCCCTGGCTGGTGTTCTTCCCCGGCGCCGCGATCCTGGCGCTGGCGCTGGCCTTCAACCTGATCGGCGACGCGCTGCGCGACATCCTCGACCCGACGCAGAGAGGGCGGGAATAATGGGAGGCCGGTCATGATCCCCTATCTCGGCCGCCGGCTCATCCAGTCGCTGCTCATCCTGCTCGGCGTCTCGCTGATCACCTTCGCGCTGCTCTATCTTTTGCCCGCCGATCCGGTGCGCCAGATCGCCGGCCGCAGCGCCACGCCGGAAACGGTGGAGAACATCCGCCGTCAGCTCGGCCTCGACCAGCCCTTCATCGTCCAATACTGGCATTATCTCACAAGGCTGCTCGGCGGCGATCTCGGCCGCTCCTACATCCAGCGCTCGGAAGTCACTGAGCTCATCGTTTCGCGGCTGCCGGCGAGCCTGCTTCTGATGGTCGGCGCCATCCTGTGCGAGCTGGCGATCGGCCTCACCATGGGGCTGATCGCTGCCGTCAAGCGTGGAAGTGCAACCGACCAGACCTTGATGGTCGCCTCCTTCGTCGGCGTCTCGGCGCCGCAATTCGTCGTTGGCCTGCTCTTGCTCTACGTCTTCGCCGTCAGGCTCGGCTGGTTTCCGATCGGCGGTTACGGCAGCTGGCGCCACCTCGTGCTGCCATCGCTGACCATGGGCATTCTCGGGGCCGGCTGGTACGCGCGCATGATGCGCTCGTCGATGATCGACGTGCTGCGCCAGGACTATATGCGCACTGCCCGCGCCAAGGGGCTGGCGCGCGGCGCCATCCTGTTTCGCCATGCGCTGCCCAACGCCATCCTGCCGGTCGTCGCCATGATCGGCATCGACATCGGCATCTTCATGGGCGGCATCGTGGTGGTCGAAAGCGTGTTCGGCTGGCCGGGCATCGGCCAGCTCGCCTGGCAGGCCATCCAGCGCGTCGACATCCCGATCATCATGGGGGTCACCCTGGTGTCGGCCTTCGCCATCGTGCTCGGCAACCTGCTGGCCGACATCATCGCGCCCTTCATCGACCCCCGCATCAAACTGAGATGAAAACGACAACAACCAAAGAAAGGGAACACTGACATGAGACGATTTCTGGCATCCACCGTGGCGGCCTCGGCGCTTGCGCTGATGCTCGGCATGGCCAGTGCGCGCGCCGATGACGCCGTCGACCCGAACATCAAGCAGGGCGGCGCCATCACCATCACCTACAAGGATGATGTCGCGACCCTCGACCCGGCGATCGGCTACGACTGGCAGAATTGGTCGATGATCAAGAGCCTGTTCGACGGGCTGATGGATTATGAGCCGGGCACCACCAAGCTCAAGCCCGACCTCGCCGAAAGCTACGAGATCTCGCCGGACGGCAAGACCTTCACCTTCAAACTGCGCCACGGCGTCAAGTTCCATAACGGCCGCGAGATGACCGCCGACGACGTCAAATACTCACTCGACCGCGTCACCAACCCGAAGACTCAGAGCCCGGGCGCCGGCTTCTTCGGCTCCATCAAGGGCCATGACGATGTCGCCGCCGGCAAGGCCGACAGCCTCTCCGGCGTCACCGTGGTCGATCCCTACACGATCAAGTTCGAGCTGACCCGGCCGGACGCCACCTTCCTGCATGTCATGGCGATCAACTTCTCGCATGTCGTGCCGAAGGAGGAGGTCGAGAAATACGGCGCCGACTTCGGCAAGCATCCGGTCGGCACCGGCGCCTTCAAGCTCGCCGAATGGACGCTCGGCCAGCGCATCGTTTTCGAGCGCAATCCCGACTACTGGCACAAGGGCCTGCCGCATCTCGACAAGATCACCTTCGAGATCGGCCAGGAACCGATCGTGGCCCTGCTGCGCTTGCAGAAGGGCGAGATCGACGTACCCGGCGACGGCATTCCGCCGGCCAAATTCCAGGAAGTGATGAATGATCCTGAACAGAAGGCGCGCGTCGTGGTGGGCGGGCAGCTGCACACCGGCTACATCACCATGAACACCACAATGGCGCCCTTCGACAATGTGAAGGTGCGCCAAGCCGTGAACATGGCGATCAACAAGGACCGCATCGTCCAGATGATCAACAACCGCGCGGTGCCGGCAAACCAGCCGCTGCCGCCCTCGATGCCCGGCTACGACAAGGCGTTCAAGGGGTATCCGTATGATGTCGCCAAGGCCAAGGCGCTGCTGGCCGAGGCCGGCCACCCGGATGGCTTCGAGACCCAGCTCTTCGCCATGAACACCGATCCCAATCCGCGCATCGCCCAGGCGATCCAGCAGGATTTGGCGGCCATCGGCATCAAGGCCAGCATCCAGTCGCTCGCCCAGGCCAACGTCATTGCCGCCGGCGGCGACAAGGCCGGCGCGCCGATGATCTGGTCGGGCGGCATGGCCTGGATCGCCGACTTCCCGGATCCGTCCAACTTCTACGGGCCGATCCTAGGCTGCGCCGGCGCGGTGCCCGGCGGCTGGAACTGGTCGTGGTACTGCAACAAGGACCTCGACGCCAAGGCGGCCGAGGCCGACTCCGTCGTCGATCCGGCCAAGTCCGGGGAACGCGAAAAGATGTGGAGCGCGATCTATGACAAGATCATGGAGGACGCGCCCTGGGCTCCGGTCTTCAATGAGCAGCGCTTCACGCTGAAATCAGCCCGCATGGGCGGCGCCGACAATCTCTATGTCGACCCGGTCCATATCCCGATCAACTACGACAATGTGTATGTGAAAGATGTGCAGTAACTGCGACTACACCATCCACGGGCGCCATCACCATTTCGGCTGGGACAATTCCTTCGTCCCGGCCGAACGGGTGGCGCCCGGCTCGACGATCGAGTTCCAGTGCCTGGACTCGTCCGGCGGGCAACTCAAGGCAGACAGCACCGTCGACGACATCGCCAAGCTCGACTTCGATCAAATCAACCCGGTGACCGGGCCGATCTTCGTCGATGGCGCCGAGCCCGGCGATGCGCTGAAGGTGACGATCGAGATGTTCAAACCGTCCGGCTTCGGCTGGACGGCGAACATTCCGGGTTTCGGCCTGCTCGCCGACGAGTTCAAGGAACCGGCGCTCAACGTCTGGAACTACGACGCCGCCTCGCTCGAGCCTGCGCTCTTCGGCAGACAAGGCCGTGTGCCGCTAAAGCCGTTCGCCGGCACGATCGGCAACGCGCCGGGCGAGAACGGCCACCATTCGGTGGTGCCGCCGCGGCGCGTCGGCGGCAATCTCGACATCCGCGATCTTGCCGCCGGCACCACGCTCTATCTGCCGGTGGAAGTGCCGGGCGCACTGTTCTCGGTCGGCGACACGCATGCCGCGCAGGGCGACGGCGAGGTATGCGGCACGGCGATCGAAAGCCCGATGGACGTCGTGCTGAAACTCGACCTGGTGAAGGATGCGCGGCTGAAGACGCCGCGTTTCACCACGCCCGGCCCCGTGACGCGCCACCTCGACGCCAAGGGCTATGAGGTGACGACCGGCATCGGGCCCGACCTGATGACCGGGGCCAAAGAGGCCGTCAGCCAGATGGTCGACCTGCTTGCCGGCCGCTATAAACTCGAGCCGGTCGAGGCCTATATGCTCGTCTCGGTCTGCGGCGATCTCAGGATCAGCGAGATCGTCGACATGCCGAACTGGGTGGTGTCGTTCTATTTCCCGCGCTGCGTGTTTGAATGAGCGCAGGCGTGGTCGACGAACACGCTGACGCCGCCGCCAAGGTGGCCGCGGGGCCGGTGCTCGAAATCGCCGGTCTCTCCGTCGGCGTGCGCGGCGAGGATGGCGAGCGCGAGGTGGTGTCCGGACTGTCGCTGTCGCTCAGGCGCGGCGAGACGCTGTGCATCGCCGGCGAGTCCGGTTCCGGCAAGTCGATGACGGCGTTGGCGATCATGCAGCTCCTGCCGCAGCCGGCCGGCCGCATTGCTTCGGGGAAGATCCGGCTCTTTGACAAGGATGGCAGTGCCGTCGAGTTGACGGCGCTCGACGAGCGCCGTATGCGCGACATTCGCGGCGACCGCATCGCCATGATCTTCCAGGAGCCGATGACCTCGCTCAATCCGGTGCTGTCGATCGGCCGCCAGCTCACCGAATCGATCGAGGTCCATACCGGTCTGTCGCACGCCGAGGCGCAACGGCGCGCCATTGACGCGCTGAAAGCGGTTCGCATCTCCGAAGCCGAAGGTCGGCTGAAGCAGTTTCCGCACGAATTGTCGGGCGGCATGCGCCAGCGGGTGATGATCGCCATGGCGCTGGCGCTCGAGCCCGACGTGCTGATCGCCGACGAGCCGACCACGGCGCTGGACGTCACCGTGCAGGGCGAGGTTCTGGAGCTGCTGCGCGACCTGCAGCGCCAGCACGGCACCAGCGTCATCCTGATCACCCACGATATGGGCGTCGTCGCCGAAATGGCCGATCGCGTCATCGTCATGCGCAATGGCTGCATGGTCGAGGAAGGCGCCACCGCCGATATTTTCACCAGGCCGCGGGCGGCCTACACGCAAGAGCTCCTCGCGGCGGTTCCGCGCATCGGCTCGGGCGTCGGACGGCGCAATCCGGGCGAGGCCACCAGCACGGCCGGACGGGACAAGGTGGCGGTGGTGGACGACCTCCATGTCCGTTTCGACCTGCGCGGCGGCTTCTTCGGCCGCGTCAACCGGCGGGTGCACGCCGTCGAGGGCGTCAGCTTCTCGATCGCGCCCGGCGAGACGCTGGCGCTGGTCGGCGAATCCGGCTGCGGCAAGTCCACCACCGCCAAGGCGCTTGCCGGCCTCGTGCCCTATACCGGCAGCGTCACGATCGGCGGCCGCGAACTCTCCGGGCTTGGCGGCGACGAACGCAAGGCGGTACGGCGCGACGTGCAGATGGTTTTCCAGGACCCGTACGCCTCGCTCGACCCGCGCATGCGCGTCGGCGATCTGGTGGCCGAGCCGTTGCTCATCCACGGCATCGGCTCAAGGCAGGAGCGCCGCGAACGCGTGGCCGCCCTGTTCGAGCGGGTCGGCCTGTCGGCAGGGCAGATGGAGCTCTATCCGCATGAATTCTCGGGAGGCCAGCGCCAGCGCATCTGCATCGCCCGGGCGCTGGCGCTCCGGCCGAAGCTGATCATCGCTGATGAGAGCGTGTCGGCGCTCGACGTCTCGGTGCAGGCGCGCGTGCTCGATCTTTTGAAGGAGCTGCAACGCGAATTCGGCGTTGCCTATCTCTTCATCTCGCATGATATGGCGGTGGTCGAGAACATCTCCGACCGCGTCGCCGTCATGTATCTCGGCCAGATCGTCGAGATCGGCAGGCGCGATCAGGTCTTTTCCAACCCCCGCCATCCCTACACGCGGCGGCTCATCGAGGCGGTGCCGGTTCCCGATCCATCACGGCGCCGGACACGCTTTGCACGTCTCGACCGCGAAATTCCAAGTGCGACGCGCCGGATCGGCGAGAGCGTGCCGAAACTGCTGCTCAAGGATTTCGGCGGCGGACATCTCGCCGCGGTCGCGGATTGACAGGCATCCGGAGCGGCGATCTGTCCGTTTCGGGACCTGCGCGAATGGTGATAAAGCCTGACGCAGTCACTCATCTATCTCGGGATTCCAATGTCGGCCCTCACACGCCGCAAACTCCTGCAGGGCGCCGCGGCGGCCGGCCTGGCCAGTATCGGCCTCTCCGCCGCCGGCAAGTTTGCCGGCTGGGCGGCCCCGAAGCCCGAGCCGCTGATCCTGAAAACGGCCACCATCGAGGCGCGGCTGATGGAGGGTGCGCCGACGAAGAATGTGCTGACCTATGGTGAAGCAGGTCCGCCGCCGGTCGTCAGGATGAGGAAGGGTGAGCCGTTTTCCGCACGCCTGATCAACGGCATCGATGATCCGACGACCGTCCACTGGCATGGCATCCGCGTTCCCAACAAGATGGATGGCGTGCCGTTCCTGGTGCAGCCCTATGTCTATCAGGGCGACCGTTTCGACTATGCCTTCACGCCGCCCGACGCCGGCACGTTCTGGTACCACCCGCATTGCAACACGCTGATCCAGATGGGCCACGGCCTGACCGGCGTGATCGTGGTCGAGAACCCGAACGATCCGGTCTTCGATGTCGAGATGGTCGTCAACCTGCGCGACTGGCGGCTCGGCGACGACGGCCAGTTCATCGAACCGTTCCGGCCGCGCGACGCGGCCAGGACCGGTACTTTCGGCACGGTGCGCACCGCCAATTGGCAGGGCCAGCCGCAATTCGACGCGCCGGCCGGCGGGCTGGTGCGGCTGCGCGCCGCCATCACTGATGTCACCCGCATCTATGCCTTTCGCGTCGACGGCGCCGAAGCTGCGGTCATCGCGCTCGACGGCAATCCGGTGCCGCAGCGGTTTACGCCGGATGCCTTGCAGCTGGGGCCCGGCCAGCGGCTCGAGCTTGCCATCCGCATGCCCGACGAGGAGGGCGCGATCGTCAGCCTGCGCGACGTCAGAGGCACCAAGCCGAAAATCTTGGCGACGCTGCGTTCGGTCGGCAGATCGCTGAAGCACGATCTGCGCGATCTCGGCCCGCTCGAAGCCAATCCGGTGGCGGAGGTGGATTTTGCCGGCGCCAAACGTATTCCGCTGGCGCTGAGCGCCACGGCTGAAAACGTCGCGGCCGACGGCATTTGCGGCTCGCTCGGCTACAGTTTCTGGGCGATCAACAAGGTGCCGTGGCCCGGCGACACGCCCGACCCGACGGCGCCGCTCGCCGAACTGAAGCTCGGCCAGAGCTACATCATCGACATGGCGAACCTGACCCCGCACGCGCACCCCATCCATTTGCACGGCATGAGCTTCAAGGTGCTGTCGTCCTCGACCAGGGCAGTGCAGCCGCTTATCTCCGACACCTATCTGATCCAGCCCGACGAGAAGGTGCAGCTGGGCTTCGTCGCCGACAATCCCGGCGACTGGCTGCTGCATTGCCACATCATCGAGCACCAGAAGACCGGCATGACGAGCTACTTCCGGGTGGTATAAGCGCATTGGCGCGGAAATGCGCCGGCATTCCGCGGGTTGACGCGTTTGACCGATTGCCTAGGTAGGCAGGAGGGCGCTGGGGCGGCACACAACTCCGACCGACGGCATGACATCCTTGCATATTCGAAAACTTGCCTTTGTTGCGGCAGGTATCTCCATCCTGTCGTCCTGCGTCATCCCCGACGATACGTCGAGCATCGCCAAGGTCGACGCCACCACGGCTGCTGCCCGCAAGGAGATGGTCGGTCTCAGCGAGGCCGATGTCCGCATGTGCGCCGGCTTTCCGACCGCGACGGCCGACGTGGGTTCATCCGGCCAGATCTGGACCTACCAGCGCACAGTGCAACGCGGCAACCTCAGTATCGCGGTGCCGACAATGGCCGTGGGCGCGATCCGGGCGGTTGGAGGGTCGGTCAACGTCGCTCCCGGCGGCTACTGCAACACGCAGATCCGCTTGATCGGCGGTCGTGTCGCCGAGGTTGCCTATGCCGGCGACAACAATCTGCCGAACAGCGTCGATGCGCTCTGCGTCAGCACGATAGACGCATGTGTGGTCTATGCGCCAACGCAATCACAAAGCAACACCAGTCTCCCGGTGAGTGGGACCAGAGCAATTCCAGGAAAAGTGTGAGCGGTTTCCGTCCGGAATTGCGTAAAAACAAAGAGATAGAGCGTTTCACCGTCTCCGCGAAACGGTGAAACGCTCTATGACTCCACCTGTGTCAGCGTCATGACTCCACCTGTGTCAGCGTCCTCCGGGGCGAACGGCGCCGGGTTCCTTTTCGGAGGCGTCGGGCGAAACATGCCGGCCCATGTCCCTGCGGGTTTCGGGCGGCGGGACATCCATCAGGTTTCTGACCTTGGCATTGTTGTGCGCGTGGATGATGGCGCGGCTGAAATGGAGCAGGGTTCCGAGCACTGACATTGGCACTTCCTCCATTGAAATGGCTGATATGTCGGCGGCGGGTGCCGGAAAATGCGCCTGGTCTGTTTCACGGGAATGGCTCGGAAACCGGCTGATCGTTTCCAAACCCTCTGGTCCGGGAACACTTGCCTGCGAATGGCTTCGATCGCGATGCCTTGGGCGAAAGAGCCGACGGGTCCGCGGAAGCAGTGCGAAATTCGTCCGGCGCGAACCCCGTGGTTCGACAGGATTCAGTCGGGCGCCAGAAGCATGTATGTTTAACGATACTGATTCTTCCGATCATTTTGGCGGGTCGATGTGAGAAAAATCGTCGCTGCACTCACCGTAGCTGTTGTTCTTTCCGTCGGGCTGCTCTTCCTTGTGCCCGCTCTTGTTTCAATCGACTGGGTTCGTGCCGAATTGAGCCGGCAACTGTCATCCGCAACCGGAATGACAATTCGGCTGGACGGACCTGTCAGACTATCGCTGCTGCCCAAGCTGGCGGTGGTCGCGGACGATATCTCGCTTTCGACCGGCACGGGCGACATCGCGATATCCGCTCCGCGGTTCTCGACTTCGATAACGCCGTCGTCGCTGTGGTCGAAAAAGCTTGAGATACAGTCCGTGGCGCTGGCGGGTCCGGTAATCGCGCTCAAAGCTTCGGCAAACGCGGCATCAGCTCCGGAACCGAAGGATGTTCAGGCCGATCCGTTCGCGGCGATTGTCGATACGCTCGAGCGGCTGGCGATCAACCAGCTGACGATAACGAATGGCACCCTTGCCTCAGGCGCGTCGACCGGCAATGCCGCTAAGGTGACAGCAATCGACGCCGATCTGAGGGTTCCGGACCTCGACCGGGAGGTCTCGTTTTCATTGGCCGGCACCAGCGGCGGCCGTCGCATTGAAATGAGCGGGAACCTTTCCGCCTTGGGGCCTATCCTGAAACGGCTGCCGGCCCAGATCGCCATCGAGGCGCGACTCGACCCGGCGCCGGTTGCCAAATTCTCTTCCTTGCATGCCAGTGGAGAGATCCAGCTCAACGAGAACGGCAGTTATCAGATCAAGGGTGGAAAGTTCGAGATCGGCGACCAGAGCTTCCGGATGGACGCGCTCTTTCAGCCCGGGGCGCGGCATCGCTTCTTCGCCGACCTGGCGGCAAAGCGCGTCGATATCGACGCCTTGAGCGATATTGGAAAGGGTGGTTCCAGCGCGGGCAAGGTTTCGGCCGGCTCCGGCGAGCCCGACCTCGCGATGCTCTCTGCGTTCGATGCCGATATCAGCGTTGCCATCGATGAATTGGTCGGCGGCAAGATACGGGCTTCCGATGTCCAGCTCGCCGCCACGCTGCGCGATGGACATCTCGAGGCGAAGCTGGAGCACTTCGGCCTCGATGCGGGAAGCGTTACCGCGAAAGCCTCGACGAATGTCGGTGAAACGCCTCCGACCATACGGGGCAATATTGCGAGTTCAGGGCTGGACATCGGCTCTATAGCGAAGCTGGTCGGGCAATCCGTGCCGTTGTCCGGCAAGCTGACCGCCGATATGGGGTTCGCTTTTCGCGGACTCACCGCAGAGCGCATACGCAGCAGCGTCAATCTGCAGGGAACGGTCGGAATTCGCGAAGGCAAGCTTCCGCTCGCAGCACTTGCCGAGGCCCGGACGGCCGACGACATCACCGGACTCAATCTTGACGCGAAGGTTCACGATGTCGGCAAGCCGGTCGATTTGACGGGCAAGCTCGTCTGGCGGGGACAGGCCGTGACGTTCAAGTCCCAGCTCGCACCTGCATCCTTTCTGGCCAGCGGCTCCGTTGCCGATGCGTCCGGGCCGATCAGCCTTTCGGTTTCCTCCAAGTACCTCGAAGGCAGCATAAGCGGCGCTGCCGGGGGCGGCGGCACGTTCAAGGGTCAGGTTTCGGTCACATCGGCCTCGGTCGACAAGCTCATGCAATGGCTGGGGCAGAGTGCTTCCCACGGTCTGCGAGACTTTGCCTTCAAAGGTGACGTGGACGCCTGGCCAGGACAGCTTTCCTTTCAGAAAACCTCTGTTGCCTTGAACGGGGTCAAGGCGTCGGGCCAGGGCTCGATGAAACTTGGGGAGCCCCTCAACATCCGGACGTCGCTCAATTTCGCGAAGCTTGACTTCGCGGCGTTCGCCGGCGGCGGCGAGGCTGCCACGGGCGGAACGCAGAAGCCGAACGGCGCCACCGACGCGCCGATCGATCTCTCCTTCCTCAAGGGAATTGATGCCAAGGTGGATATCCAGGCCGATAAGCTCGGCTATGGAAAGGTCTTCGCCGGGCCGGTGGCGACCACTCTGGTGATTGCTGATGGCAAGGCGCACCTGAACGTGCCGCAAAGTCCCTTCTACGGCGGCACGATTGCCGCGGAAATGACAGCCGACGGCTCCAACGACGCCGCTTCCCTGAACCTGAACACTGCGATCGCCGGCGCGGCCGCGGCTCCCTTGCTCCATGATGCGGCGGATTTCGACCGCATCGAAGGAACGCTCAATGCGACGGTCGCGGTTTCAGGCCCGGGAAAGACCACGAAATCGCTTGCCCGCTCCCTCGGCGGCAAGGCGGCGGCAAAATTCGGCGACGGCGCTTTCCGCGGCATCGACATAGCGGAGGTCTACAACAACCTGGTCGGACTGCTTTCCAGCGGCTTCAAGCAGGATCAGACCAAGAAGACGACGTTCACCGAACTCGGCGCCTCTTTTGCCATCGAGAACGGCGTCGCGCAGACGACGGACATCAGCCTGCTGGGTCCGCTGGTGCGAATGGACGGCTCGGGCAAGATAGACTTCGCCGACCAGACGCTCGACATCCGTCTCAACCCCCGCGTCGTCGCCTCGCTTGCCGGGCAGGGAGGCGACGTTGCCGTGAAGGGCATCGGGGTGCCGATCGTGGTCCAAGGCCCGCTATTCGCGCCCCGTGCCTATCCGGACTTGAGCGCGTTGGCCAAAGACCCGCAGGGCGCGCTGGATATGTTGAGCCGCCTTGGGCTGCCAACCGGGAAACTCAACCTCGAGAAGCTGATCCCGGGCCAAACGGGCTCGAACGGCGACGGCTCCGGCAAGGGAGCGGCGGATCTGATCGGCGGTCTTCTGCGCAACGCCGCGCCCCGGCCCAAAGCGCTGCCCGCGGCTCCGGAACCCGCCATGGCGCCAGACATCGGCAAGACGGATAATGCGGCGGCGCCGCCAGGTTCGAACGCCGGTGGCGCGGCCGAAGCAGGGACCACCGCGCCGGCGGCCGAACCCGCTTTCGCCGACCCGCAGGCCTCCCCTGCTTCGCCCGAAGCGCCAAAGAAAGGGGAAATCGACACGCTTCTCGATCAGCTGGCGAATTAGCGTTATGGGATGCGTCGGGTCGCCAAGGATTGCGTGAAGGACACCGGCGGCTCCGTGGACTTCAAGCCTGAAGGCGGGTTTGGGCATACCGGCGCAATACATGATCTAACGCTCATATGTGCGGCCGCAAATCAAAGTGATCTCCGCCGCCGCAAATCGTCCCCAATCAGGACGTTCTTCCGGCCTTAGTCTGGAGACGTTGGAGAGGCCGATGAAATTGTCTGTTCTTGCCCTTGCCGGGACCATGCTGGCGGTGATGCCAGCGGTCCACGCGGCGCCGATGATTGGCATGCCGGCCAGAAGCGGCCTGGTGCAGCAGGCGCATGTCACATGCGCCTACCTGACCGAGGACGGCTACTGCGTGCGACCGCATAAAAAGCACAAATACTGGAGGCGCCACCACTACGACCGTCCTGCATACCGCACCTATGAGCCTCAGCCGCCGGACGAGTATTCCTGGCGCTATCAGCGTGCGCGGCCGATTATCCGGGTCGTTCCCGACGACCCGCCGTCGGACGAAGACAATTGGGATGATTGGGACGATTGAGGTGAGCCGCCCTTCTTTGGCAAGCGGGATGCCTGCAGGCCCGTGTTGATTCAAAGTGGGAACACCCCGCCCTTGGCAGGCTCGGCGGAGAGGTAAAACTCGCCGCCTGGCCCTGCCCAGCGCGATCTTGTCGCTGACATTGCGCGCCCGGGCAACGCCTGAACCGGCCCGTCCAGGAATAACGGACGGAGCTGGGGCTCCTACCTCTTCAGCGCGATGCTCATGCCGCTGAGGTCGGCGTTGACCTGCAGGCCGACCTGCCGGCCGGTGAGCTCGAGTTGGGCGCCCTTGTCATTGGTCATGACGATCACCTGGGCGCCTCTGCCGAGCGCGCCGCCACCGCCGGCCGCGCCGTAGACGCCCGTCACATCGCTGGCGCGTCGGATGTGGCGCACCCTGCCCTGAAAATAGGTCTTGGATGCGCCGAAGGCCAGGCCGCCCGAGATGCCGCCGATCGAGATCGGATAGCGTTTGCCATGGAAGGTCAGCGTGCCTTCCCCGCCGGAACCGCCGATGAAGAAGGCAGCCTTGTAGACGGAGAAGCGGATCGTGCCGCTGTCGGCATGCGCGGCGCTGGCAATGCTGACGCCAGCGGCAGCAATGGCCGCAACCGCGACTGAACGGAACCTGGACGAAATCTTCATGATGGAGAACTCCTCAAGCATCGCCGCTTACCCAGCTGGCCGGGGACTATCAGCTTCAAAAGTATAGCTGAACCCTCTTGCCCCTCCATTGGTTCCAAGCATGCGACCCGAAATCCGGCGGTCACAAAATGCTGAGCGAGGAAGGCAAAAGCCGATGAGAAGCACGTGCGTGTGCTGGCTGGTGGAGCTGAGGGGGGCGTCCACCAAGATTCACAAAGCCTTGCGTACCATGGGCTACGTAGCAGGGAGTGGGACGGGATGTCTCACCTTGATGTCTCACCTGCCAGCAAAACGGCGCCTTTGCAAGTCCGGCGAGCCGTCTGAGTGATAGAACCTGCTACCAGTGCGCACGGCCCGTAGCGCGACCTCTGCTGGCGCAACGTCACCGCTCAATCCTACTTTCCCGCGCTGATTTTCGCTTGAAACTCCGCCTTCTGGAATTAAATCGTCTGAGAGAAGGGGGTCCCAATGGCTTTCAAGCAACGCATTTCCGGATGGTATCAGGGAAAGTACGTCCCGCCTCAAAACGATCACAGCAGCGGCATCATCATCCTGATGGGTTCTTACGAACGGCATTGGACCGCGAGGCTGGCGCAAGTGCTTGCAGATTTCTGGCTTGCTCACTGGCAATGGACGATCGGAACGACGCTTGCGATCATCGCCATCTACGTCGGAATAGCTTACCGCTAAGGTCATCGCTTTAGGTACGATCGGGCCTCGCTGAAACGTGCATGGTACTAAGCGGCTGACGTCTTCCTAGGATAACCTGGTCGTGAACTACATATGAGACCAACAACCACTAGGCCTAGGCCGCAATGCTATCCTGCGTAATGCCTTCGAAGAAGTATTTTACGATATACCGATCAAATGCGGTGAGTGACGTCAAGGAGTTAACCCCGTCCACCCCTATCTCTTGAAACTGAGCGATCGCGCTCCTGAGTTCAAGAGAGGTACCTGATAAATTAATAAGACCTTCCTTGTCAATCTTTCGGGAAATCATGCGAGGTAGTCCGTATTCCTCAAGCTGATACACGACACCCGGCAGAAACGCATGGCTGAGCTTAAAAATGAACGGAGATACATCGACAGACGGGTTCACTATTATCTTATGAAGCTCGTTAACATCTCTCAGTAGGGCGGACATCTTGAACGTAACATTTCTCTCAAGTTGGAAAAATTGTTCCAACCCAATACCCACTTGATCGAGGCGCAACAGGAGCCTTGGTATGCCGTGCCTCCAGTTTTCTGACAGAACCTTGATAAATGCTACCAATTTTGAGAATTGAATATCCCATCCAGACGGGCTCAGATTAATAACCTTGTAAAGCATCCTGTCCCAATGGTTTGGGTCGTCGGAATTTAGATAGCCAAACCCGTTCCAGTCTGCCGGATTCCTCTTCATATTTCGCGCCAATTCGAGTATGAAGTCGGAGTCACTATTCTGGATAAGGTTCCCTTTGGTGATCCTTTCGAACTCGTCCTCACCCAAAATCTCAGACATTTCTACCTTATACGCGATAATGTGCTCTACCTGCCTATCGTCTAAGTCGTCGCGGTGTTCAACTTCGTCTAGGTCCCCAAGGATCGCATCAGGAAATTGAATCTCCAACTGAGTGGACTCTTCCCTTGGAGGGGACTCAAGCAGATATATGTTGCCGACAAAATGCTTGAACATCCTTCCGCCTCTACCGATTATGTTCCTATAGGTAAAGTCGTTCAGACGCGTATTGCCTAGCCGATTCCTCCAGATGATCACGTTCTCTGCGGAAGTGTTAACTCCCTCGATAATTGACGATGTAGAGATGATACTATCGAACCCATCAGGGGACTCGAATATCTTGATCTGGATCTGACTAAGCGAACGATGCATCCGTCCGTTGTGGATGCCAACGCCCCTTCGAACAAGGTGTGTCAACTGCCAGTTTGGTCCATAATTTTCAGCAAGCCACTTCGAAAAATGATTCAGCACGGGCCGGTCGAGTACCTCCATGCTCGTCATGATCAAGTTTGCGACCCTGTCGATCTGGGGATATGACCCAGCATAGATCAAAGACTTGGCTTTTCTCGGGGCTATAATCTCAAGAAGCTTTTGACCTTTAAGCTCCTCATCGTCGCCTATCTCCTTGTACCACTCATACTTCTCAAGGTACACCGTATTGAAATCGAGAAATTCTATGAACTCCATGCCCTTTGTAAATACGTTTTTCTCAATCGTCTTTACATTCGGAGCAAGAAAGTACCTCTGTTTAGCCTTCTTGGAAAGCTTGAGTATCGCTTTCAGCAATGACGGAGATCGTTCCTTGTCATGACTGGCGCTTGCCTTATAGAACTCATCAACAATGAGAAGGTCGATGGAAGCCACTCTATCGATATAACTGAACGCTCGCTCCTGCGGGAAAATAAAGATGTTGAACTCCGCCAACGTCATTTCAGTAGCTGTAACTATGTTATATTTGTCCGAGAATTTCTTGAATATACGACGCCGCGTCTCGTCCATAAGCGCGATGGTCGGAACGATAATGAACACGTTTTGCGGGCGCTTCGCGGCTATGAACGCGTCGATTATAAAGCTTTTGCCAAAGCTGGTCGGCGCACTCACCGCGATATCTGCCCCTTCCAGTAGGCGAGAAAGAACATAGGATTGTTCTCTGTGGAGAGTGGCGGCGGCGCGCCCAACGTCAACCTTGAAGGCCTCGTTTACGAACTTCTCCTGCCACGAGGCAGTTTCCAGTTGCAGATATGGATAGAGGCCAGCTTCGCGGATAAGGTGGTTCAAAAAGTCAGGATATCGAGCTTCCTCCTGACTTAGTTCTCCGAGCAGGAGAATTAGCTTATTCCGAGCCTCAGAGACCCTCCCCGCCAAGTTGAGATGGTTGATTTCTTGGCATGCCTGAAATATGTCCATCACGCTTGCGCCTTATAGAATGATACACCGTCGACAAACGCTTTGACAATCTTTTCTTTGTTCGGAACAGGAAAGAAGATAACATGAAATTTGATCTCATTGTACATGAATACAGCCGACGATGCTGCCACCTGCTTCTTGAAATATGACTCAGCTCTATCTTTATGGTGAGCGATAAGCGAGTTTCTGTACGCTTCATTAAAGATCGACGTCGATGACGTTAAGGAGCATTCATATAGAAGCATTATCGGGATATTGATCTTTTTCTTTATGTTATCGATCGACTCTCGTGGTTGAATGGACTCTATTATCTTTGCCTTGAGGTCGCTGGGTAGCTCGAGGTCGTGTATGTCTGATATGTTTGTAACGATACTATTTTCTTTTTTGAGCTTATCCGTGCGAAGCGACTCGATGACTGAGCTAACGATGGAATCCAATCTGGCGTCTGACAACGAATTGTAAAATTTGGCCTCTCCAAACCATAAGGTAAAGTCGTTGTCTTTCACCACGACATGAACACTATCGGCCCCTTTGGCGTTGTCCTGCGAGTTCTGCTTATAGAAAATCTTTGGAACAACCGGCAGGGCACCAAAATGATCTTTCATTACTCCGTATAGGAATACCTCAGCTATTTCGCTTCCCTGGCCAATTTTGTCGTTGTCGGTGAGGCGTAGATTTTTAGCGGACTCGACAAGGGTTGTATGGCTCTTGCCAATCAACGCGTTCCGCTCTCTCTGTGATAGTGCGGTCTGGGCGATGTTGTCCCAGAGATAGTTTTGAAAGCGGCTATAACGCCATTGTCCGTCTTCATAGTCATTGACTAGGCTTAACACGCGCTTGTTAAGAGCGGTCTTTAGCTCGTCGACACTCGATACGTCCGAGAGAGACGTATCCAGCAATGTGTCAAAGGTAATATCAGTGGGCATGGAGATAACCGTGGTTATGCCATTGCGATATTTTATCCGCGACGAATGCACAACGGGTGCCTTGGACTTTGCCAGCTTTTTTATTGGTGAGAGTGAGCGTAGGGGACTGAGCAGCCTCCCGAGTGGTCTGCGGGACGACGGTGTAGCGACCGCGATCGTTGGTCCTCGATGAGCCCCCAGCGGCGCTTAAAAGGTGGTTGCACGCTGGTGGCTCGGGACAACGAAATTTTTCGCGGGGATATCAATACAACGAAAGATGCGTATTCCCCCATGGGGTGCCTAAGACGCTTCCTTCGGTTTTTGCCGCACATGGAAATTCCGATGTGACTGCCAGCTACAGATTGGAAAGCCAGCGTATGGGAGCCGATACCCTTTGTGCTTGGCCGATGGCTATTGAGCTCCCTATGTGGACATAAAGGCTATTGGTGCAGCTATGGGTAAGATCTAGGTATACAGACCTGGATACTAACTCTGGCCGGTATCGGTTGACGGTAGCCAGATAGTATAACGAATAGATAACAAATAAGATTATGATATCATACTGAATCCAACGATAATACAACAATCATAGCATGATACATAGATTGCAATCACAGCCATGGCCCAAGAGATAAATACTAGTTATCAGTAAGATTACTATCTGATAAGTATCATGTGATGATACTGTATATAGTATCATATCTATAAGTATCATATAATCCATGCTCACTCCGCTAACGCTACGGTCGAACATGATACATAGCTAGATACATTATCCACAGCATACTAGTAGCCATGCTAGCAGTCCGCTTCGGCTTGGGCCTGCGCTACCAGCTAGAACATGGTAGTAACTCGATAAAGTGGCATTGGCGGATGAACAGGGCGTGGCTATTAAGCTGTAGCCTATGGAACCCTGGGCTATGCTAACGAGACTCGTTCTCCAGCACCTGCTTTCTGAGTTCGGCCTTCACTCCCACCGATCGGCTTATCTCGGCCACTATTCCCACAGTGACGCCGATCAAGAGATACAGAGCACCCTGATCGATAACCTCGCCTACGGTTTTTGATCCGAAGTATTCGGGAGCGGTAGCTTGACCTGTCGTGTAAGCGATGGCGAAGGCGAGCACCAATCGAAGGCCGCTAAGCACCACTAACAGCCACGCAATGGCCAACCCCAACTTTGTGAAGATCATAACCCCTCCCTTTAAACCTAGCCGTTGTAGCTACCTTGATCCCGAGTCACTCGCAACTAGGCCGGCTGAGAACGAGGTGTACGTAAGGGTTGACATGAGTCAACGTACAGTATTATTTACGGACACTACCCTATCGTACACAGGAGCTGTGATGTCCGTCATCCTCTATGCCCGAGTTTCGACAACCGATCAGACCATTGAGCATCAGGAAGCACAAGCCAGGAAGGCAGGCTTTGAGATTGACACTGTAGTTTCCGACCACGGAGCATCCGGCTTGAGCACTAGGCTCGCGGATCGCCCAGAAGGTAGGCGCCTGTATGACATGCTCCGCAAGGGCGATACGTTGGTGGTGCGATGGGTAGACCGGCTCGGGCGAAACTACCAAGATGTCTGTGACGTGATCAGGGAGTTCATGCGCAGAGGCGTTACCATCAGAACGGTTATCAACGACATGACGTTCGATGGTGCAACCACTGATCCGATGAAGCTGGCCGTCCGAGATGCACTTATCGCGTTCATGGCGGCAACCGCTCAGGCGCAAGCAGAGGCGACAAAGGAAGCGCAGAGGGCAGGCATAGAACATGCCAAAACGATGGACACAAAGTACCGTGGTCGCAAGCCGACCTATGACCGGCGTCAATATCAGCTTGTTAGGGAAATGCTTGCTGATGGCGCGGGCACTTCAGCCATTGCCAAGGCAGCGGGCTTGACGAGGCAAACCGTCCTCCGCATCGAAGAAAAGGCACACGATCAAGCCGAAGCCAGATTGCTAGCCTGGGGGCTTTAACAGGATAGGCCCCAAATCGAACAGGGAAGGCCGCTGAGAGGGGGCAGGGCGATCCCGCGCCAATCTCCCGCGACGAGAGAACAAACGAGTCCTGCGGGCCTTCCCTGGGGCGTTTAGCTCACGCGCCACGGTGGCCCTACCTTCAAGATTTCGGCAGCGAGCCACTTGGGGTCTATCCCATCCCTGTAAGCACGCTTTGTGCCTTCATCGTCAGTCAGCTCAATCCAATGCAAGTCAGTGCCAGCCTTGCCGTCCAGGCGCTTGGCCTCAGCTACGACTGCTCTCAGATATTCGTCAAAGCCCATCCGCTGGTTTCGCGCTTTGTGGGCTTCGTCAATCTCTTGGGAGACGCCGCTGCGATGTCCATGAGTGTCGCTGTTGTCAGTCTTATGCTTCACGCTACCGTGCTCCGGCACAGAGGAATGCAGCACGTCTATCAGGACTTGATTCCACATTGCGAGCTTAGGCTTCATACCCTTTCGATACGCTTCCGCGATCATGGACAACTGCTTGCCTCCGTAGAACAGTCGAACGTGGTCCATGGCGTTGTGGATCATGGCGGCCGGCATCTGCTCCGCATCCATGCTAGCCACAAGGTTGGCTTCAGCGACCGTGTGTCCAGACTCCAAGCCGGTCAGGAATATCGACGCTCTTACGGTCTCGGCACCTCTCCGAGCGTTCCCTTTGAGGAAATAGAACACTGCTGCTCCAAGCACGATCAGCACCAGCAAAATTTCCATCTGTAACCCCTGTCTGTTTCCCCAAATCGCAGCCTGTATCTGACACAAATATCCGATTTTTGGATAATCTGAATTTCGGATTACCCGCCTGTTGAACTTGTCGTCAACGGGCCATGCCGAAGTCGCTGCACTCAAAACGTCATCTGATGATAGCGGCGGCACTGGCTGAGCAGCGTCGCTCTAAGGGCATGTCTCAGGCACAGGTCGCCAAGGCTTTTGGGCGACATCAGCCTTTCATAGCGAACATTGAGAGCGGTGAGCGCCGTATCGATCTAGTCGAGCTGCTGGATATTGCGGCTATCATCGACCTCGATGTGGAGGCTCTGGTTCGTAGACTGCGGCAACCACTCTCGGAAAAATAGCCCGCTAAAATACCTTCTCCAGAGCAGCAAGAAGCTGTGCAGGCGGAAAGCCGTTGCGGTTGTAGGTGCTGAGGGTGGTGGTTCCCGGCTCATGTCCCACGATCGCCATGATATGAGGTTGACTGACCTCCGCTTTAATTAGCTGGTTTACGACCGAATGCCGTAGGCTATGGAATGTCAGTTGCCTGGTCTTTAGGTTCATGTCTGGCAGGAAAGTTTCATTGAACCATCTGCCCAGGTTTCGACCATAGCCATCCGACGCTGTGTAGGTGAGCTGAGGAAATAGGCGTTCATTCCCCGGTTTGGCGCGCACTGCATCTATATATTCAAGCAGACCATATTCGATCAAACGCGGATGAATCGGTACGACTCGTTTCGATGAGGCATTCTTTAGCTTCTTCGTTGGCCCCGACCCGTTGATATCGAAGCAGTGGATTCCATCTATGAGCCTGATGTCATCCAAGTGAAGCTGAGCAACCTCATTGAGCCGCGCACCCGAGTGCATGGCTATGAGGGTGCCCCATTTGTGATGCTCCTGTAGATTTCTGCCCTTATCCAAAAGGGCATTGCGTAGTGTCTCCAACTCAGAGCTAGAGAACGGGAGACGGGGCGCCTCATCGTTGCCGCGTTTGTTTCCCAAAGACAGCCCGGAAAACGGGTTCTCTGCGCAATAGCCGTTCTGTTTGGCCCAATTGAATAGACCCTTGTACGTTTGAAGGTACTTGTTGATCGTCAGACGATGCAGGGTCTTTAGCCCTGTCATCCCTAGAATCTCGTCCAGCGTCTTACCTCTGGTTAGTTTGCCCTTGTTTCGGTTCACAGGATATGACGCGAGAACCTCCCTCACCCTGCGCGCCTTCGGATGGTCGACCATCCGGGCGTCTAGATCTTTGCCCAGAACCTCGTAAAGCAGGTCTATGTGTTCCTGCTTCTCGCCTTCGGTTTTGGGTGTCCAGCGTTCCTCTAGCGCTGTGTATTTCCAGAACTCCGTCACCAGTTGCGACAGGGACGTAAAGTCGGATGATTTTCGCGACGGAGGCAAAGAGGCAGTAGCCTGATTGTCAGAACCGAAATCGTAGCTACCAAACGTGCTATCGAAATCGAGGACGGCTTGGCAGTACGCACCGTTCGCGCGCCGGTATTCATTGCGGAGCATTCGCCGTGTCTCTTCCGTCATTTCTGTCGGGCGGCCAAATCCCTCAAGAATCTGATCGATCCAGAAATTGTCGACAGCATCCGCATCCGCTGCCTGCTTGAAGGTCTCGGCGTGCGGAACACGTGCGCCCGCAACAGCTTGTTGGAAACTGTACACGACAAGCGGGGATAGGTGCCCATTCTCTCTGATGGATTGTTTCTGAGCCTCTAAGACGCTCTTGAAATGGGCAGAAAGGATGCTGCGAAATTCAGCATGTTCCATCTGATTTTTTGCTCCGTGCCAC
Organism: Mesorhizobium sp. CA4; assembly: GCF_020165075.1. NCBI lineage: Bacteria > Pseudomonadati > Pseudomonadota > Alphaproteobacteria > Hyphomicrobiales > Phyllobacteriaceae > Mesorhizobium > Mesorhizobium sp. CA4. The sequence goes on along the minus strand of NZ_JAIUHK010000012.1, from coordinate 89,853 downwards.
CCCACCAGAGAGGCTACGTAGCTGAGGCCATGCGCCATTAGCAATGCTTCCCGACGGTCCCTGGTACCCAGAGATAGTCGAATAGCTGTCGTCGCCCTCTTGGGGTGCAGCGGTCTAGGTATCGGGTAGCGGTAGTAAAAGATTCCGTGTCGGGAGCGTGACAGGTAGGCGGGCATGCGCATAGCAATGGCTCACTTGGTTGTCCCACCAGCGAAAACCCAATGCTAAGGCCTTGATTTTAAATCCGCTGGTGGAGCTGAGGGGGATCGAACCCCTGACCTCATCATTGCGAACGATGCGCTCTCCCAGCTGAGCTACAGCCCCGTTCCAGCGGATGGGCTTGTATCGGTCGCGGCCGTTTCGTGTCAAGGCGAAAGACCGGGCCGGGACAAGCGCCGTGGCGGGGCGGGTCTTGCCCGCACATCAAGCCCGCGGGCCTGCCCGCACGCCAAGCCCACGGGCCTTGCCCGCTCGCCAAGCCCGCGGGCCTTGCCCGCTCGCCAAGCAATGGCTACATGTCGGCGACAATTTTGGAGACCGGCATGATCGCCCTTATTCAGACCATCGTCATGGCGCTTGATATCTACTGGTGGATCATCATCGCCTCGGCGATCTTTTCCTGGCTCTACGCCTTCAATGTCGTCAACTCGCGCAACCAGTTCGTCGGCAGCGTCGGCAATATGCTCTATCGGCTGACCGATCCGGCGCTGCGCCCGATCCGCCGCTTCATGCCCGATCTCGGCGGCATCGACATTTCGCCGATCATCCTGCTTCTGATCATCTTCTTCATCCGGCAGTTTCTGGTCACCACCGTCTGGTCCTGGGTCGTGACCGGCGGCTGATGAGCCCGCCGTTTCGGCTGCGTGAGAACGGCATCGACCTCTTCCTGCGGCTGACGCCGAAGGCGGCGCTCGACCGGATTGACGGCGTCGAGACCGCCGCCGACGGGCGCAATCATCTCAAGGCACGCGTGCGCGCCGTGCCGGAGAACGGCGCCGCCAATCAAGCGCTGGAACGGATGCTGGCCAAGGCGCTGGGTGTACCAGTGTCGGCCGTTTCGGTGGTCGCCGGCGGCACGTCGCGGCTGAAGACGTTGCGGATTGTCGGTGAGCCGACCGCGCTGGCAAAGAGCGTCGAGGCTCTTTCCAAGTAGCCTTCAATCCCCCAGCGGCAGCTTCGGATCGTCGACCTTCAGCGTGTTCACGCTCTGCTTGATGCGGCGCAGATTCTCCAGCACTTTCGGCCCTCGCGATTCCGCCACCGTGGTGGCGATCATGTCGAGGATGGCCAAAAGCGCGTAGCGCGACGAGGTCGGCTTGTAGATGTTGCCGTCCTCGACGGACTGCATAAGGATCACCGTGTCGGCGACCTTGGCCAAAGCCGAGTCCGGCGCGGTGATGGCGACGGTGGCGGCGCCATATTGCTGGGCGACCTCGACGGCTTCGATCACCGAGCGCGCATAGCCCGAGACGGAGAAGGCAAGCAGCGTCGTCTCAGGCGTCGCGACGGCGGCATACATGCGCTGCAGCTGGCCGTCGGTCTGGGCGAGCGCCGAGAGCCCCAACCGGAACAGCCGGTTCTGCATCTCGGTCGCCATCATCGAGGAGATGCCGCCTGAGCCGATGCACAGCACATTGCCCGAACTAGCGATGCGGGCGGCAACATCCATCAGCGTCGTCATGTCGAGGTTTTCGCTGGCGCGCTGGATGGCGGCGATCGCCGCCTCGGTGATTGCCGAGGCGATGCGCTGCTCGCGCGCGTCGCGGCTGAGCGGCTCCGGCGACAGATACTGGCCGCCGATGGCGATCGCCTGCGCCAGGTAGAACTTGAAATCGCGCAGGCCCTCGCAGCCGAGATTGCGGCAGAAGCGGGTGACGGTCGGCTCGCTGACACCGACGCGCGCCGCGATCTCCGAGATGGCGGCCTTGGAGGCGAAGTCGAGGTCAGAAAGCACCAGCTCGGCCAGCCGGCGGTCCGACTTGGTGCCGTCCTGCGACATCAATTGCAGGCGGGTGATGATGTCGGCCGGGGTCTTCATCTCATCATCTCACAGCGGCAGGCCCGTCGCCTTATCGAAGAGGTGGATGTTGCGCGGATCGACGCTCACCGGCAGCCGGTCGCCCGGCTTCACCTGCAGCCGGTCGCGGAACACTGCGCGCACCGTGTCGCCGCCGACGGAGCCATAGACATGCGTTTCCGAGCCGGTCGGCTCGACGACATCGACCTTAATGGCGAGGGCATCGCCGCCGGCGCCGACCACGAAATGCTCGGGCCTGATGCCGGCCTCGACCGTGTCGCTGCCGGACGTAGCCTTGTCCGGGAGCGCCAGACGGCCGCCGCCTGTCGTTTCAAACCAGGACTTGGCTCCGGCGGTCTTCAGCGCGCCGGAGACGAAGCTCATCGAGGGCGAGCCGATGAAGCTGGCGACGAATTTGTTGGCCGGCCGGTCGTAGAGCTCCAGCGGCTGCCCGACCTGCTGTATGCGGCCGCGGTCCATCACCACGATGCGGTCGGCCATGGTCATCGCCTCGATCTGGTCGTGGGTGACATAGACGATGGTCGATTTCAGCCGCTGGTGCAGCGCCTTGATCTCGGTGCGCATCTGCACGCGCAGCTGCGCGTCGAGATTGGAAAGCGGCTCGTCGAACAGGAAGACCGAAGGCTCGCGCACGATGGCGCGGCCCATGGCGACGCGCTGGCGCTGGCCGCCGGACAATTGCCTGGGATAGCGGTCGAGATAGGAGAAGAGGTTGAGCACGCCCGAGGCCTTCTTGACCTTGTCATCGATCGCGGCGCGGTTCTCACCGCGGATTTTCGGGCCGAAGCCGATATTCTCCGAAGCCTTCAGATGTGGAAACAGCGCGTAGGACTGGAACACCATAGCGATGTTGCGCTTCTGCGGCGGCAGGTCGTTGGCGCGCGTGCCGCCGATGACGAGATCGCCGGAGGTGATCGTCTCCAGCCCGGCCAGCATGCGCAGCAAGGTCGACTTGCCGCAGCCGGAGGGGCCGACCAGCACGACGAACTCACCGGTCCGGATGTCGAGATTGATATCTTCGAGGATCTTGTGCTGGCCGAAGGATTTCGACAGGTTGCGGAACTGGACGTCGGTCATGGTCACGCTCCCAGTATGTCGTCGATGAAAGGCAGGTAACCGGCTGTCAGCCCGGCATCCACGGGCACCACGGCACCTGTTATGCCGGAAGCGCGGTCGGAGGCAAGGAAAGCGACGGCTTCCGCTACCTCCGAAGCGTCGACGATGCGGCCAAGCGGATAGAGCCGCTTGAGCCGGCCGAGGATCTCGGGATCCTTGGCCAGACGATGGTCCCAGGCGGCGGTGCGGATCGAGCCCGGACAGACGACATTGGCGCGCACGCCGCTGCGGCCAAGCTCGACGGCGATCGACTTGGCATAGGCGTTGATGCCGGCCTTGGCAGCGGCATAGGCCGGATTGCCGAAATGCGCGATGGCGTTGACCGAGGAGATGAACACGACGCTGCCCGCGCCGCGCTTGGACATCGCCTTGATCAGCGGATCGGCGAAGGTCATCACGCCGGTCAAATTGAGGTCGAGCTCCTCTTCGATCTTGTCCGCCGTCAGCACCTTCAAGGTCTCGGCGCGCGTCCAGCCGGCATTGTTGATCAGGATGTCGGGAACGCCGTCTTTGTCGAGCAGTGCCGGGATTGCCGCTTCGATCGAGGCCCGGTCGAGCAGGTTGAAGACGTGGCGAGAGGCGATATGCGGCCCGGCCAGCGCTTCTACCGACTGGTCGCAGCCGACGATGCGCGCGCCGCGCTCGGCCATGAGCTCAACGATCGCCGAACCGAGGCCGCCGCCGGCGCCCGTGACGACAACGGTTTTGCCCTCGAAATCGGCCTTCGATACCACGATACGCGCTCCTCCGCCGTGCCAGACAACGGCGGAACGCTATCCAACAAAATGTAATTTAGCAACATGATAAACCGCTTGCATTGGGCATAAGCCTCGATAATGTAGGAAAGTAACATAAATCCTGTGCCTCTTAAGGCCAGGCGCGAATGCGCATCATGGGAGGAAATCAGATGAGCCTTGCGAAATGGACTGTCGGCCTGTTGGCCGGAATGAGCATGCTGGCTTTTGCCGCACCCGCCGATGCCGGCGAGGTGCGCGTCACCGTCGCCGAGTACAGCGCCAAGACCGGCCCCTATTTCGAAGCGGTGAAGAAGGAATTCGAGGCGGCCAATCCCGGCATCACCATCAAATACGAAGTGGTGCCGTGGGACGTGCTCCTGCAGAAACTCACCACCGACATCACCGCCGGCACCAATGCCGACCTTTCGATCATCGGAACGCGCTGGCTGATCGACTTCGTCCAGCAGGATGTCGCCGAGCCGCTCGACAGCTACATCACGCCCGAGTTCAAGGACCGCTTCATCGACACCTTCCTGCAGCCCTCGATCATGGACGGCCACACCTACGGCCTGCCGATCGCTGCCTCGGCGCGCGCCATGTATTACAACAAGGAGCTGTTCGAGAAGGCCGGCATCGCCAAGCCGCCGGGCACCTGGACCGAGCTGCAGGAGGACGCGCGCAAGATCAAGGCTCAAGGCGCCTTCGGCTACGGCCTGCAGGGCAAGGAGATCGAGACCGACGTCTATTACTACTACGCGATGTGGTCCTTCGGCACCGAGATCCTCAACAAGGACGGCACCTCCGGCTTGAGCACGCCCGGCGCGCTCGAGGCCGCCAAGCTCTACAAGTCGATGATCGACGAGGGGCTGACGGAACCTGGCGTGACCTCCAACAATCGCGAGGACGTGCAGAACCTGTTCAAGCAGGGCAAGGTCGGCATGATGATCACCGCGCCCTTCCTCTCCAACCAGATCAAGGAAGAAGCGCCGAAGCTGAAATACGGCGTCGCCGCCATCCCCGCCGGACCGACCGGCGCGCGCGGCACCTATGGCGTCACCGACTCCATCATCATGTTCAAGAACTCCAAGAACAAGGACGAGGCCTGGAAGCTGCTCGACTTCCTGTTCACCAAGGAGCAGCGCGCCAAGTTCACGCAAGGCGAGGGCTTCCTGCCGGTGAACAAGGAGGAGGCCAAGATGGACTATTACGTCAACAACGCCGACCTCGCCGCCTTCACCGCGCTTCTGCCCGACGCCCGCTTCGCGCCAGTTATCCCGGGCTGGGAAGAAATCGCCCAGATCACGTCGGACGCCATGCAGAAAATCTATCTCGGCAGCGCCAAACCGGAAGACGCCCTGAAGGAGGCAGCGGACAAGGCGAACGCCGTTCTGAAGAAGAAATAAGGGCGTATCTCCCTGCGCCCGTGGCGCGCTCCACCCGTCGGAGCGCGCCACACTTTCCCTGCCTCCTTCCTCTCCCTCCGGAGGGGGGAGAGGTGGCTCGGCGAAGCCGAGACGGAGTGGGGGAACCACCTGGCCGCCGCCGCGAGCGGACTTACGAAAGACACTCCGCGCAAGCATCGCCTCGCCTTGCGCCAGGGATCGACCCCCCACTCCGTCGAGCTTCGCTCGACACCTCTCCCCCGATCGACGGGGGAGAGGAAGGGCTCTCTTCCGCACCCGCCGCGGAGGACGGGCGCACAGGTGAGGAACAGCGCCACCACTTGCAAGGAATCCGGAAGCGACGTCCTGAGAAGAAGGAGGCAAGTCAATCTGTTAAGCCAGCCTCATCCATCCGCAACGCGACACAAACCAGCCGATGCAAAATCGTTTCCTGCCCTATCTGCTGACCTTGCCCAGCCTGTTCCTGGCGGCGGTGGTGATTTTCTGGCCGGTCTGGGACCTGATCCAGATCTCGACGCATGACGTCAACCGCTTCGGTCAGCTTCGCGAGTTCAGCGGCCTGGCCAATTTCGCGGCGCTCGCCGCCGGTCCCGATTTTGTCGCCGCGCTCTGGCGCACAGCGCTGTGGACGGTGCTCGTGGTCGGCGGCGCGCTGCTTTTGTCGATCCCGGTGGCAATCATCCTCAACACGGACTTCTACGGCCGCGGCCTCGCCCGTGTCGTCATCATGCTGCCCTGGGCAGTGTCGCTGACCATGACGGCGGTGGTCTGGCGCTGGGCCCTCAACGGCGAAAGCGGCATGCTGAATTCGGCGCTGATGAAGCTCGGCCTGATCAGCCAGAACATCCAGTGGCTGGCCAGCGCCGAGACCGCCTTCCCGATGCAGGTGCTGATCGGCATATTGGTGACGGTGCCGTTCACCACAACGATCTTCCTCGGCGGCCTGTCCTCGATCCCCGACGATCTCTATGAGGCGGCGGCACTCGAAGGCGCGACGCCCTTGCAGCAGTTCCGCGAGATCACCTTTCCGCTGCTAAAACCCTTCATCAACATCGCGATCGTGCTCAACACCATCTATGTCTTCAACTCTTTCCCGATCATCTGGGTGATGACTCAAGGGGGGCCGGCGAACTCGACCGACATATTGGTCACGCATCTCTACAAGCTGGCCTTTCGCATCGGCAAGCTGGGCGAGGCTTCCGCCGTGTCGCTGGTGATGTTCGCGATCCTGCTCGTCTTCACCATGATCTATGTCCGGCTCGCCATGCGGGAGCAGCGCGCATGAACGGCAAGTTGAAACGCACCATCATCGCCTGGCTGCTGCTTGCACCGTTGGTCGCGGTGACGATCTTCCCCTTCGCCGTGATGTTCCTCACCGCGGTCAAACCCCGCACCGAAGTGCTGACGCCCACCTGGTGGCCGAGCGAATTCCGCTGGTCGAATTTCGCCGACATGTGGGTGGCGACCGGTTTTGGCCAGGCGCTCGTCAACTCGCTCTATGTCTCGGCGCTGGCGACCATCGGCGCGATCCTGATCTCGGTGCCGGCGGCTTATGCGATGTCGCGCTTCCGCTTCGGCGGCTATGGCGCCTTCCGCCAGTTCCTTTTGATCTCGCAGATGATCTCGCCGATCGTGCTGGTGCTCGGCCTGTTCCGGCTGATGGCCGCCTGGGGCCTGGTCGAGAGCACCACCGCGCTCGGCTTCATCTACATGGCTTTCAATGTCGCCTTTACGGTCTGGATGCTGCAGAGCTATTTCGACACCATCCCGCGCGACCTCGAGGAGGCGGCCTGGACGGAAGGTGCCGGCCGCTGGCTCACCCTGCGCAAAGTGTTCCTGCCGCTTTGCCTGCCGGCGATCGCGGTGACGGCGATCTTCACCTTCATCAATGCCTGGAACGAGTTCGTCGTGGCGCTCACCATGCTGCGCAGCCAGGAAAGCTACACGCTGCCGATCCAGGTTTTCTCGCTGGTCGCCGGCCGCTATACGATCGAATGGCACCATGTCATGGCGGCCACGCTGCTGGCGACGCTGCCGGTGGCGATCCTCTTCATCTGGCTGCAGCGCTATCTCGTCCGCGGATTGGCGCTCGGCGCGGTCAAATAGCAATCCCGGCAATTCCAGGAAAGTGTGCAGCGGTTTTCCGTCCGGAATTGCGAAGAACCAAAAGTCCAGTACGGAGCATTCATGCGCATCTTCACCGCCTCGCTGGCGACGGAAACCAACACCTTCTCGCCGGTGCCGACAGATCGGGCTTCCTTCGAGATGGCCTTCTATGCCGGCCCCGGAAAACATCCGGAGACGCCGACGCTCTGCTCCTCGCCGATCGTGGCGTTGCGCAAGCGCGCCGCGAAGGAAGGGTTGACCGTCATCGAAGGCACCGCCACCTGGGCCGAACCCGGCGGCCTGGTGCAACGGCAGACCTATGAGACGCTGCGCGACGAGATCCTTGGCCAGCTAAGGGAGGCACTGCCGGTCGATGCCGTCATCTTCGGCCTGCATGGTGCCATGGTGGCGCAAGGCTATGACGATTGCGAAGGCGATCTCCTGGAGCGCGTGCGCGCCATCGTCGGCCCGAAAGTGGTGATTGCCTCCGAGTTCGATCCGCACAGCCATTTGACCCCGAAACGCGTCGCGGCTTGCGACATCATGGCCTACTTCCTCGAATTTCCGCACACCGATTTCTACGAGCGCGGCGAGCATGTGGTCGAGCTCGGCCTCGCCGCGGCGCGCGGGGAGATCAAGCCTGTGATCTCGACCTTCGACTGCCGCATGATCCAGGTGCTGCCGACCAGCCGCGAGCCGATGCGCTCCTTCGTCGACAGGATCAAGGCGCTGCATGGTAAGGACGGCGTGCTGTCGGTCTCGGTCATTCACGGCTTCATGGCGGCCGACGTGCCGGAGATGGGCACGCGCATCCTGGTCGTCACCGACAATGACAAGGAAAAGGGCGACAAGCTCGCCGAAACGCTCGGGCGCGAGCTCTACGCCTTACGTGAGAAGACCGCCATGACGATGCTTTCCGCCTCGGTTGGCATCGAGCGGGCCTTAGCCGTGCGCACCGAGCGCCAGGACAAGCCGGTCGTGATCGCCGACATCTGGGACAATCCGGGCGGCGGCGTGCCGGGCGACGGCACCATCGTGCTGCGAGAGCTGCTTTCGCGTGGCGTGACCAAGGTTGGCGTAGCGACGATTTGGGACCCGATCGCCGTGACCTTCTGCCATGCGGCCGGCGAAGGCGCGGTCATCGACCTGCGCTTCGGCGGCAAAGCCGGCCCTCAGGCCGGCGAGCCGATCGATGCCCGCGTCAGGGTGCTGAAGACAACCAACGAAGGCTGGCAGAGCTTCGGGCCAAGCCGGGTGACGCTGGGGCCGTCGGCGGTGGTGCGCATCGAAGGCACCGAGGTCGACGTCATCTTGAACACCAACCGCACCCAGACTTTCGAGCCGGATATCTTTTCCAACATCGGCATCGATCCGCTGTCGAAGGATGTCCTCCTGATCAAGTCGACGAATCATTTCTACGCCGGCTTCGCGCCGATCGCCGCCGAGATCATCTATGTGGCTGCGCCGAGTTCTTATCCGAGCAGTCCGGCGGTGACGGACTACAGAAAGCTCAACCGGCCGATCTGGCCGCGGGTGGCGGATCCTTGGCGCGGATGATCTCCCCCGTTGAGGGGGAGATGGCCGCGAAGCGGCCAGAGGGGGTCGCCGCGCGTGAAGCGCCAACAATCCCCTGCGTCGCCCTGGAGCGTCGCGGCGGTTGAGGCGACCCCCTCTGTCGCCTTCGGCGACATCTCCCCCTCAAGGGGGGAGATTACCAGCACTATACCAATCCTCGCTTCACCATCATCGCCTCAGGCGACGGCATCTTGCCGCGGAACGCCGTATAAAGCTCCTCCGGGTCCTTTGAGCCGCCGGCGGCATAGATGTTCTTCCGAAGCCGCTCGGCGAGTTCCGGATTGAAGGCATCGCCCGTCTCTTCGAAAGCCGAGAAGGCGTCGGCGTCGAGCACTTCCGACCACATATAGGAATAATAGCCTGCTGAATAACCGTCGCCGGCGAAGATATGGCCGAAATGCGGGGTGCGGTGGCGCATCGCGATCGTGTCGGGCATATGCAGCTTTTCCAGCGTTTCAGCCTCGTATCGAAGCGGCTCGGCGGGCGCGTCAGGTCGCGCATGATATGCCATGTCGATCAGCGCCGAGGCGGTGAACTCGACCGTGGCGAAACCGGCGCCGAAGGTGCGGGCGGCGAGCATCTTGTCGAGCAGCGCCTTCGGCATCGGCTTGCCGGTCTTGACGTGCAGCGCATGCTTTTCCAGCACCGCCGGCACCGTCAGCCAATGCTCGTAAAGCTGCGAGGGCAGTTCGACGAAATCGCGGCTGACGGAAGTGCCCGAAACCGACGGCCAGGTGACGTCGGTCAGCATGCCGTGCAGCGCGTGGCCGAACTCGTGAAACAACGTCTTCGCCTCATCGACCGACAAAAGTGCCGCCTCGCCGGCCGGCGGCTTGGCGAAATTCATGATGTTGTAGATCACCGGCTTGGCGCCGTCGCCAAGCTTGTAACCGGACCGAAGCGCGCTCATCCAGGCGCCGGAGCGTTTTGAGGGCCGCGCGAAATAATCGGCGAGAAACAGGCCGCGCTCGCTGCCGTCGGCATTCTTCACCACGAAGACGCGCGCGTCGGGATGCCAGGCTGTTATGCCCTTCTTTTCCTCGAAAGTGATACCGAACAGGCGTGTCGCCACATCGAAGCAGGCTTCGATGACGCGTTCGAGCTGCAGGTAAGGCTTCAGCTCCGCTTCGTCGAAGGCGAATTTCTCGGCGCGCAGCTTCTCCTGGTAGAAGCGCCAGTCCCAGGCCGCGAACTTCTCGTTGCTGCCCGCTTCCGCGGCCAGCCGCTCCAGCTCCTTCTGGTCGGCGGCCGCTTTTTCCAGGGCTTTCTCCCACACAGGATCGAGCAGCTCGTGCACGGCCTTCGGCGTCTTCGCCATCGTGTCGTCAAGCTTCAGCGCCGCGAAGGAGCCGTAGCCCAGCAGCTTCGCTTTCTCGCCGCGCAGCTTCAGCATGTCGCGCACAACATCGGTGTTGTCGGAGGCGCCGCCATTCTGGCCGCGCATGATGAAGGCTTTGAACGCGATCTCGCGCAGGTCGCGGCGCTCCGAGAAGGTCGAGAACGGCTCGTAGATCGAGCGCGACAGCGTCACCGCGTACCGGCCCTTCTGGCCGCGCATCTCGGCCGCTTCCGCCATCGCGCTCTTCAAAAAGTCCGGCAGGCCGGCAAGGTCGGCCTCGTCGAGGAACAGCGCCCAGTCGCGCTCGTCGGCCAGCACGTTCTGACCGAATTTGGTGCCGAGCGAGGAAAGTTCCTCATTGATGGCCGCGAGCCGCTTCTTGCCCTCGGCGTCCAGTTTGGCGCCCGAGCGGACAAAGCCCTTCCAGGTCTTTTCCAGGACGCGCAGCGTTTCGGGATCGAGATGCAGGCTGTCGCGGCGCTGATAGAGGTCGTCAATGCGGGCAAACAGTTTTTCGTTCATCGAGATCGCCGAGAAATGCCTGGACATCTTTGGCGAAACCTCGCGCTCCATCGCCTGGATCGTGTCGTTGGTATGAGCGCCGGCGCGGCACCAGAAGATCGACGAGACATGGTCGAGCGCTTCACCGGCAAGCTCGAGCTCGGCAAGTGTGTTCTCGACGGTCGGCGCCTCGCTGCTGCCGGCGATCGCGTCGATCTCGGCCTGATGCGCTGCCAGCGCCGCGTCGAAGACCGGCCCGAAATCATTGTCGCCGATGCGCGAGAAGTCCGGCAGGCCGAGCGGCCCTTGCCAGACGGTCAGCGGATGGGCGGCGAGGTCGACGGTTTTTGACATGGACAGATCCAATCGGGGAGTTTCGATAGGCGGAGGGCGGTTCTGGATGTAGGGCGGTGCCGCGCGACGCGCAACTCGGGCTTCGCCTCAATAGGCGCTGCAGTCCTGCGCCACCGCCGTCTGGGTGCTGGCCACGATCCGCCCGCCTGACACGGTGAAGGTCTCGCGCATCAGCGTGTCGTTGCTGGGGAAGTCGTAACAGGCGAGCACCGTGGTCTCGCCGTTGTCGCTCTTCTCGATGCGGTGGCGAATGGCGGCGCCCGCCACCGCGCTCTGCCATTCATCGATCGAGGCGATGAAATCCTGCTTGGTCTGCACGATGCCCATGTCCTCGAGCTTCATGCGCACATCGTCGGAAAGCAGGTCGGACAATTCTGTACGGTCGGCGACCAGCAGCGCCGAGTACCAGCGGTCGATGATGGCGCCGTCATCGGCACTGGCGCGGACGGTCACGGATAACAGCAACACCGCCGCGAGAAATATCCTCCACCAGCTTCGCTGCATCACCCCTCCCTTACAGCTCGGGCCGCTCGAAATCGCCGGTTTCCTTGTTCATCACCCACAGCTCCCCGGTCGAGATGTCGAACCATGCGCCGTAGAGCGAGAGCTTGCCCTTGCCTTCGAGGATCGAGACGCAGGGAAAGGTCCTGAGATTGGCGATCGAATAGCGGACTGAAATACGCTCCAGCGCCGTCTGACGCTCGGTCGCCGTCATCATGGTACTGGAGGCCACGGTCTCGGCAGCCGGCGCGATCAGGCTCATCCATTTGCCGATGAAGTCGCCGGGCGACAGCGGCGAGGAATTGGTGTCGAGCGCGGCACGGATGCCGCCGCAGCGGCCGTGGCCCATCACCACGATGTTCCTCACCTTCAGGCTCTGCACGGCGAATTCGAGCGCGGCCGATGTCGAGTGATATTCGCCGTCCGGCTCATAGGGCGGCACCAGATTGGCGACATTGCGCAGCACGAAGAGCTCGCCGGGGCCGGCATCGAAGATCGCTTCCGGCGCCGAGCGCGAATCGCAGCACGCGACGATCATCGTCTCGGGCGCCTGGCCCTCGCGCGCCAGCGAGCGGTAACGCCCGCTCTCGGCCGGGTAGCGGCCATTCATGAAGTTGCGGTAGCCGGTGATTAGATGCTCGGGCAGATGCGGCATTGGCAGCTGAAGCCTTTCCGGATTTGAGGCGGCAAGGTCGTGGCGATCAGAATGCCTGTAGCGGCAAAAGCCCGGCGTGAGCAATGCAGAATTGTCGGCCCTCCCGACAAAGCCATGCATCAGGCGCCAAAACCACGTCAGGCCCAGATGGCGATCGGGATGCCGAAACGATCCGCCAGCGGCGGATCAGGCGAAGGCCGCGCCTCGCCGCCGGCGATACGCCCGGCAATCAGCATCATCGCCGCCGCGTCGAGGAAGTCGTCACTCGCCGCGCCCGGTGGCGGCGCCTGATCGAGAAAGGCTTTTTCGTAGCCATGCCGGCAAAGCAGCGCCTTGCGCTCTTCCATGCCGGCCGGGTTGACCGCTCCCTTGATCTTCTTCGGCAGCACCATCGCCGTGCCGCCATTCAGTCGGCAGAACGCGACTTCGGGATGAGATTCAAAGACTCGGCCGCGCAAATCGGGGCGCGCGATCAGCAAAGCATCGATCTCGCGGATCTTCGAAAAGATGCCGAAAGCCTGGATGGAAACGCCGCGCGGCGGGTCTGAGGTCTTCAACGCCATCGCGCTCGCCCGCCGGTGCGCTTCATACCAGGCCTCGATGGTGGTGAAGTCGCTGGTGTCGGCATAGAGCGCCGCCCGCGAGGGGATGGCGAACACGCTCGATTGCCGCGCCCCGAGCAGCGGCCGCACCAGCGCTTCTGGCCCGCGGCCGCCCTTGCGCGAAAAATCCGGCAGGCCGATCGGCATATCGACGGCGATGGCGGCATTTGGCAATGGGTCGAGCAGCGCCTGGAAGCTCGGAAAGACCGAAACCGACGGCGCGGCGCCCGCTTCGCGATGGACGGCGATCCAGCCGGCCTTGCAGCCGTCGACGCCCGCCAGCCCGCCGTCAGGCCTCACGCCCGCTTGTCCCGCCCGGGATGCAGGAGATGGCGCAGCTGCACCATGGCCATCGGGTGCGAAAGACTCTGCGCGTCGGTTTCGAGCTGCAGCTCGTCGCCGCCGCGCTTCGCGGTACGGGCGAGGATCTCGTAGACGGTGGCGGTTGTCGATTGCAGCGCCTTGACCGGCGGCTGGCCGGAGAGAACACGCGCCAGATAGACCGCGGCCGTCAGGTCGCCCAGCCCGTTCGGCGGCTTCTCGATCACGCGGTGCTCGGCAAGCAGCGCCTGGCTGCCGTCGAGCAGGAAATTGCCGGTACCGCCCATCATCATCGCGGGCGCCGAGGTCACCAGCATGGTCGACGGCCCGGCATGAAGTGCGGCCGCCGTAACCGCCTTGATGTCGGGCAGCGGCGCACCCGCCATCCATTCCAGCTCATAGCGGTTGGGAGTGGCGATATCCGCGATCGGCATCAATTTGTCGCGCATGGCGACGGCCGTCGGCTCGGGCACGTAGAGCCCGCCGGAATCGCCCATCACCGGATCGCAGACGTAAAGCGCGTTCGGCGTCTTTTCCTTGACGGCGGCGACCAGCGAGGCGACCGCCTCTGCCTGGCCGGCCTCGCCGAGATAGCCCGACAGCACGGCCCGCACCTCGCCCAGCCAGGGTGCCCGCTCGAGATCAGACATCAGTGCCTTGAACTGATCGAGCGGCGGCACGATGCGGGTTGCGCGGCTGTGCCCCGGATGCCAGGGCAGGATGACGGTGGGCACCGCCCAGACCGGGAAACCCAGCGTCTCCAGCGCAAACACCGCCGCGCGGTTGCCGACCGAGCCGCGGGCGACATGGCTGGAGATGACGATGACCGCGCGCGGCGCGTCGTTTTTTTCTGCACTCATGGAAATCGGTTCCTAGCCGCCACGCGTGACGGCATACACCAGCCAGACCAATAGCCCAATGGCGATCATGACGCCGAGCGTTCGGCCAATGCGGGTTCCCCAATATTCGATAGGATCGGCGCGGTCGGCGTCGGCGGCGGTGACATGGTCGCGCGCGTCCTTCGCCGTGCGGACGATGAACGAGGCGCCGCCCGGCGCCGTCTCGCGCGCCACGCGTTCGAGGATGCGGCGCGACTCGGTCTCGTCGTCCCGGCGCTCAGCCATGGCAATTGCCCTTTCCTGCCCGGAGCTTAGAGCAATTCCAGGAAAAGTGCGAAGCGTTTAGGCTCGGCGACTTCGCCGCAGCCTTCCGGCCGGAACTGCGTCAAACAAGAAGATGAAATCCTGTTCGCTCGACTATTCACAGTGGCTCGCGCCCGAACCGGAGCAGGCGTCATCGGCCGGACATTTTCTTACGCGTGGATTGTGGTAATGCTTCGCGCGCAACTTCTGTCGAGGGACCAATCATGACTACCGAGCGCCTCTCACCAGCCTCCCCGTTCCGCAGCCTTGCCGCCTTCCTGATGATGGCTTTCGTGCTGCCGCTGCTTGCCGGCTGCGGCTACAACACCATCCCGACTGCGGAAGAGAACGCTCATGCGGCGTGGAGCGAGGTGCTCAACCAGTATCAGCGTCGTTCCGACCTGATCCCGAACCTAGTCGAGACGGTGAAGGGCTATGCCTCACATGAAAAGGATACGCTCGACGCGGTCGTCCAGGCGCGCGCCAAGGCGACGCAGATCACCGTGACGCCGGATACGCTCAAGGATCCCGAAGCGCTGAAGAAGTTCCAGGATGCCCAGGCCGGCCTGACCAGCGCGCTGTCGCGGCTGATCGCCGTGTCGGAAGCCTATCCCGACCTCAAGGCCAACCAGAATTTCCTCGCGCTGCAGGCGCAGCTCGAGGGCACCGAGAACCGTATCGCTGTCGCGCGGCGCGACTACATCCAGGCGGTCAGGGACTATAATCTGACGCTGAAGACCTTCCCGTCCGTGCTGTGGGCGACCTTCTGGTTCCGCGGCAATCAGCCCTTCGCCAACTTCACCGTCGAGGAGGACAAGATGCAGGTGCCGAAGGTCGATTTCGGCACGAGCACCACCAAGCAGGGCGGGTGAGCGGCTCGACGGTCGTCGGAATGTAATTCTGCGAAAAGACGGACCGCTGGCGTGTTGATACCCCTCTCTGTCCTGCCGGACATCTCCCGCTCTTGGGGGGAGATTGGCAGTTTCGACAACCCCGCCCTCTCTTCGACGCTGAAGATTGGCGAAGGCCGGCGTGACGTCCAATCTCCCCCCAAGAGGGGGAGATGTCCGGCAGGACAGAGGGGGGCGCGACAGAACGCATACCCCGCACTTCTTGGCCTGCTTTTCTCGATTTTCCTCCTCCCCCTCGCTGCCCTGGCCGCCGATCTTCCGGCCCTCACCGGCCGCGTCGTCGACAATGCCGGGATCATAGATGCCGGCACGCGCGCGGCGCTGACGCAGAAGCTCGCGGCCTTCGAGACCAAGGGCTCGGACCAGATCGTCGTCGCCACCATATCCAGCCTCGGCGGCGAGGAGATCGAGCCCTATGCCAACCGGCTGTTCCGCTTCTGGAAGCTCGGCCAGGCCAAGGAAAACAACGGCGTGCTGCTGCTGGTGGCGCCCAACGACCGCAAGATGCGCATCGAGGTCGGCTACGGGCTGGAAGGCACGCTGACCGACCTGCACACCAGGCTGATCATCGAGAACGACATGGTGCCGGCCTTCCGCGCCGGCGACTTCTCCGGCGGCATCACCAAGGCCGTCGACGACATGATCATGGTGCTGGAAGGCAATCCCGAGGAACTCGAGGCGCGCGGCAAGCGCAACGAGCAGGCGCCGTTCAATTCCGACGATCTGTTCTTCGCCATCTTCATCAGCATCTGGGCGCTGATCTTCTTCGGCGGCATCGCGATGACGATCCTACCGCCGATTTTCGGCCAGAAGATCGGACCCGGCCGCTATCGCTGGCTCGGCATGACCTTCGATCAGAACCGGCGCTCTTCCTCCGGCGGCTGGTCGTCCGGTGGCGGGGGCTGGTCGTCAGGCGGCGGTGGCTGGTCCTCCGGAGGCGGCGGTGGCGGATTTTCCGGCGGTGGTGGCTCGTCGGGCGGCGGCGGCTCTTCGGGAAGCTGGTGAGGCACCATGGCAACACGACCGATCAGCGCCGAGGACCATGACCGCATCGCCGAGGCGATCCGGACGGCCGAGTTGAAGACCGACGGCGAGATCTACTGCGTCGTCGCTCGAGCCAGCGACGGCTACTTCTTTCCGGCCGCTTTCACCGCGACGATCGGCCTGTTCATCGCCAGCCTGGCCGTCGGCTATGGGCTGGAGGCCTGGTGGCTGTTCATCCGGCTGCCGCATTTCGTGCTGGCGCAAGCGCTGGCGCTGGCCTCGGTGTTCGTTTTGCTCTGGTTCCTGCCCGCCTTGCGCATTCATTTCGTGCCGAGAAGGCTGCGCTATCAGGCGGCGCATGCCAATGCGATGAAACAGTTCCTGGCCCGCAACGTCCACCGCACGCAGGCGCGCACCGGCGTGCTCATCTTCGTCTCCATCGCCGAGCGCTATGCCGAGGTCGTCGCCGACTCAGGCATCGATGCCAAGGTCGGCCAGCATGTCTGGGACGGCGTGGTGGGCGACCTGACCAAACATGCCGGCGATGACCGGCTGGCCGACGGCTTCGTCAAGGCGATCGCCACGGTCGGCGCGGTGCTCGCCGAGCATTTCCCGGTCACCGAAGGCGACACCAACGAACTCGACGATCATCTCGTCGAAATCTGACTAGAGCATGATGCCGAAAAGTGTGAGGCGGTTTTCGGGCGACATCATGCTCTATCTCTTAGATTTAGAGACGGATTCGGATTTCAGGTCTATTCGACCTGAAATCATCCGACTCTAGACGCCTCGTCGGCGCACCCGCCTTTCGCCTGTGCGAAAGCGAGGAGGCGTGTTGGGGGACTCTTTGCAATCGGGCGAGGCGGGTTTATGGTTAACCAACCATGAACACGCTGACGATCGACATCCGAAAGGCAGAACCGCGCGACGCGAGCGCCATCGCCGAGGTGCACCAGCAGGCTTGGCGCGGCGCCTATTCGGGCATCATCCCGCATCGCACGCTGACCTCGATGATCAACCGTCGCGGCGTCGACTGGTGGGCCAACGCGATTCGCCGCGCCGCCACGGTGCTGGTGGTCGAGATCGGCGGAACGGTCGCCGGCTATGCCACGATCGGCAAGAACCGCGCCCGCGAGCTCAGGCAGCAGGGTGAGATCTACGAGCTCTATCTTCGTCCGGAATATCAGGGCATCGGGCTCGGCAGCCGGCTCTTCAAGGCGGCCAAAGCCCGGCTCGCCGACCACGGCCTGCGCGGCCTCGTGGTCTGGGCGCTGGAGGATAACCACAACGCCTTGGCCTTCTATGCCGGCAATGGCGGCCGCGATATCGCCGAAGGCGTCGAGGTCTTCGAGCAGAAGGCGCTCAAGAAAGTGGCTTTCGTCTGGAATGACTAAGGTCGCCTAGGTTACACGCCCTCACAAACTGTGCGCCTCCATCAGCGTACAGTGCTATTCGCCGCATTGCACCATGACGCTTCGCCCGCTATCGGTCTTGGAATCGAGAGAGGGATAGACCATGCGTATCGAAGCGATAGCCACCGGAAAGAACCCGCCGGAGGACGTCAACGTCATCATCGAGGTGCCGATCGGCGGCGAGCCGATCAAATACGAGATGGACAAAGAGGCCGGCACCCTGTTCGTCGACCGTTTCCTGCACACCTCCATGCGCTATCCCGGCAATTACGGCTTCGTGCCGCACACGCTGTCGGGCGACGGCGATCCGATCGACGTTCTGGTCTGCAACACCCGCGCGCTGGTGCCGGGCTGCGTCATCAATGTGCGGCCGATCGGCGTCTTGATCATGGAAGACAATGCCGGCCAGGACGAGAAGGTGATCGCCGTGCCCTCGCCCAAGCTGACGCTGCGCTACGAGAACGTCACCGAATACACGCATCTGCCTGAGATCACGCGCCAGCAGGTGCAGCACTTCTTCGAGCACTACAAGGATCTCGAACCCGGCAAATGGGTCAAGATCGAAGGCTGGCACGATTCCAAATACGCCAAGAAGATGATCGTCGACGCGATCGCGCGCGCCAAGGCAGCCAAATAAAGGCTACCGAACGGCCTTCTCACCGCCCGCCGCCGTGATCACCCCGACGATGATCAGCCCGGTCAGCAGCAGCCGCACGCCGGCGCTGACGCCGAAGGTATTGAGCATGGTAAGCAGGAGCACCAGGAACAGGCCGGCACCCCAGACCCCGGGCACATTGGCCTTGCCGCCGGCGACCGAGGTGCCGCCGATGACCACGACCGCGATCGAGGCGAGCAGATATTCGTTGCCGATATCGACATTGGCGCCGCGGAAATAACCGGCAAGCAGCGCTCCGTCGATGCCGCCGAGCGCGCCGCACAGCGTGTAGGTGAGAAAGCGGATGCGGCCGACATGCACGCCGGCGAGCCAGGCGGCGCGGATGTTCTGGCCGATCGCCAGCACCGATCGGCCGTAGATCATGCGCTGCAGCGCAAGCGCGGCGCCGATGGTGAAGATCACCGTCAGCATCGCCAGCACCGGAATGCCCAGCACCTGCCAGTTGGTGAAATCGGCGAAGCCCGGTGGCGGCTTGATCTGCAGGCCGCGGCCGTAGCTGATGTCGACCGACTGGATAATGAAGCTCGCCGACAACGTGGCAATGATCGGCGGGATGCGCAGCGCCCAGATCAAGAGATAGTTGATGGCGCCGATCGCGGCGCCGCAGGCAAGTGCGGCAAGCAGCCCGACGAGGATCATGGAATCGCTGCCGCCCATCACCTTCATGGCGACCGCGCTTGCCAGCCCTATATTGGCCGGCAGCGACAGGTCGACATTGCCGGGCCCCAGCGTGATGACGAACATCTGGCCGACGCCCACTATGACGGTGAAGACGGCGAGCGAAAGCGCCGCCGTGACCATGCCGCCGGCGCCATAGCCGCCGGTGAAGGCAATCGTTGCCAGCCAGACGACGACCGCGCCGACGAAGGACCAGATCCAGGGCTTTTCAAGCAGCGTCCGCACCGAGGTCATCGCTTACCGCTCCCTGCGGCTGATCAGCACCCGCGCCGCAAGCACGATGATCAGGATCGCGCCATTGGCGGCGACCTGCCAGTCGGGCGGGATGTGCATGAAGGTCAAGAGCGGCGAGGCGGCTAACGCCAGCGTCAGCGCGCCGATGACCGCGCCGATCGGCGACACGCGCCCGCCCACGAACTCCCCGCCGCCGAGGATGACGCCGGCGATCGAAAGCAGCGTGTAGCCATTGCCTATGTTGGCGTCGGCCGACGTGGTGATGCCGATCAGCGCCATGCCGGAAAGCACGCCGAACAGGCCGGTCAGCGCGAACAGCACGATCTTGGTCTTGAGCAGCGACCAGCCGGCGCGCCGCAGTGCCGCGGCGTTGCCGCCCGAGCCGCGCAGGATGACGCCATAGGACGTGCGCATCAGGCCGAAATGCACGACCCCCGCAATCAGCAGCGCGGCAAGGATCGGGAACGGGACGTAAGGCGGCTTAAAGGACATGATCGACAGCAGCCATTCCGGCGCCTTGCCGCCGGGCTTGGGCAGGATGAGGATGGCAAGCCCCTGCCAGACGAAGCTCATGCCGAGCGTCACCACGATCGAAGGCAAATTGCGCAGGTGGATCAGCGCGCCGAGCAATGCATAGACGCCGATCGAGCCGATGAGCACGAGAATGCCGATGAGCGGCGCGTCTCTCAGCCAAGTCGCGGTGACACAGCCGACGAATCCGACGAACGTTCCTATGGACAGATCGAGCTCGTTGCCGGCGATCACGAACATCTGCGCGATCGTTGCCAGCGCGATCGGGATCGCCAAATTGAGCATCAGGTTGAAGCCGAAATAGCTGATGGCGCGCGGGTTGAGCCAGGCGATGGCGAGCAGCACCAGCGCCAGCGACAAGGCCGGCAAAAGACCGCGCAGCATGCGTGCCCGGGCGGCGCTGCCGCGCGGCGAGGCTTTCGGAACAGTGCCGGGAACGATCGCCGTCATCTCAGGCCGCATCGCCGAACGAGGACTGGATGATTTTCTCCTCCGTCAGCTCGTCGCGCCCAAGATCGGCGACGATCCGGCCGTTCTTGAAGACATAGACGTGGTCGCAATTGTCGAGCTCCTCGGTCTCGGTGGTGTACCAGAGGAAGGTGCGGCCCTTGGCGGCCTCCTCGCGCACGAGGTCGTAGACTTCGAGCTTGGTGCCGATGTCGACGCCGCGCATCGGGTCGTCCATCAGCACGATCTCGGCGTCGGAACCGAGCGCGCGGGCAAACAGCGCCTTCTGCTGGTTGCCCCCCGACAGCGAATAGATGTTGTTGTTCATGTCCGGCGTGCGGATGCCGATCTTCTTCTTCCAAAATTCGGCAAGCTCGGCCTCGCGCTGCGGCGAGATCAGCAGGCCGTTGCGCAGGCGCGCCAGCGAGCGGATGCCGATATTCTGCGCGATCGACCATTGCGAAAAGATGCCGTCCGACTGGCGGTCGCCGGCGACCAGAGCCACCGGCGCGGTGACCTCGATGCCGGTCCTGGCGCGGGAGGCGGCCGAGAAGATCGACAGCAAAAGGTCCGTCTGGCCATGGCCGGCAAGCCCGGCAAGGCCGATGATCTCGCCGGTCCGGGCGACAAGCTCCTTGTCGTCCTGCTGCCTGATCGGACGAGCGCGAACCCTGAGCGCGCCGGCCTCGGTTTTCCGGACTTCGGCAGCGGCCTTCTGATGTCCCTCGGCGCCGCCCATGGCCGCGACCAGCCTGTCGCGGTCGAAGGCGCTTGCGGCATCAGCCGCGACCACCTTGCCGTCGCGCATCACCACGATGCGGTCGGCATTCTGCAGCACCTCGCCCAGCACATGCGAGATCAGGATGCAGCTGCCGCCCGCCGCCACGAAGCGGCGCACGAAGGATAGCAATTGCCCCGCCGTGTGCGCATCGAGCGACGAGGTGGGCTCGTCTAGGATGACGAGATGCAGGGGCTCGCGGGTCAGCGTGAAGGCGCGCGCCACTTCGACCATCTGCCGCCGTCCGATCGAAAGGTCGCCGGCAATGTCGTCTGCCGAAATGCCGTGGCCGGGGAAGATCTCGTCGAGCTTGGCCCGTATGAGCTCGGCGGCCCTGCGCCGCCAGTTGAAGCCGGCAAGCGAGGGATGGTTGATGCGGGTGTTTTCGGCGACGCTGAGATTGGGGCAGAGCGACAGCTCCTGGAACACGCAGCGTATGCCGAGCTCGAGCGCCCGCGCCACCGAATAGCTCGCCTCCTGATTGCCGCGCACGGCGATCTGCCCGCCATCCGGCCGCAGCGTGCCGGCTACCATATGCATGAGCGTCGACTTGCCGGCGCCGTTATGCCCGACCAGCCCGACGCATTCGCCGGCGCCGACATGGAAGTCGACGCCGTTAAGCGCCCGAACGGCGCCGAAATGCTTTTCGACGCCGTTGAGCCTGACGATATCCGCAATAGCCTGGAGCATCCTCAAATGTACCCGGTTGGCGATGCGGACCGCAATGTACCCACCGCTATTGCTTGATGTTGGCCTTGATGGCCGCGATAGCCTCTTCCTGCGTGTATTCGTGCGTGGCGACGCCGCCTTCCTTGATCTTCGGCAGCGCGGCCTCGAAATCGTCCTGGGTGAAGGCGAGATAGGGCACCAGCAGGTCGTGCGGGATGTCCTTGCGGCCGTCGAGTACCTGCTGCGCGACCCAGAAGGCCAGCGTCGACACGCCGGGCGCGATCGAGGCCGACCAGGTCTTGTAGCCGTCCTTCTCCTTCTGCTCCTTCCACCATTTCAGTTCGTCCTGGCGGTTGCCCATAATGATGGTCGGACGCGGCTTGCCGGCGGCGGCGAAGGCTTGCGCGGCGCCATAGCCGTCGCCGCCTTGATCGACGACGCCGACGATATCCGGCAGCGACGGCAGGATGGTCGCCACCGCCTTCTGCGCCGTCGTCTGGTCCCAGTCGCCCGTCACGGAACCGACGATCTTGAACTCGGGATGGGCGGCGACGCCTTCGAGGATGCCGGCATGGATGGCTTCGTCGATCGAGGTACCGGCGAGACCGCGGATTTCCAGCAGATTGCCGCCCTTGGGCTGGAACTTGGCCATCTGCTCGACTTCCTGCTTGCCCATATCCTTGAAGTCGACGACGACGCGATAGGCACAAGGCTCGGTCACGATACCGTCGAAGGAGACGACCACGATGCCGGCATCGCAGGCCTGCTTGATGGCGCCGTTGAGCGCATCGGGCGACGCGGCGTTGATGACGATGGCGTCATAGCCCTGCAGGATCAGGTTCTGCACCTGGGCGGCCTGGGTCGGCACTTCCTTGTCGGCGGTGGTGAAGACATCGGCTGCGGCGACGATCTTGTCGTCGACTGCTTTCTTGGTGACGATCGCATAGCTGTCGAGCATCGCCTGGCGCCAGGAATTGCCGGCATAGTTGTTGGAGAAGGCGATCTTCTTGCCGCTGGTGTCGGCAAGCGCGGTGCCCGAGGCGAGCATCGCCGCGAATGCACTCAATACGAGCAGTTTCTTCATGTCGGTTCCTCCCGAGGTTGCTGTTACTAAAGGCGAATTCTCTGTTTTTTATCTATTGTCAGACAAATCTCAGAGGAACCGCAAGCTGTCAACTGCAAAGCATTGGCACTGCTCGATCAACTTGCGGTGCGACGATTGAAAAGACGGCGACTCCTGGTCTAGGAACGCGGCAGGAGGCCGATGCATGCCAGTGACGCCGACGGTTGCTAAAGGCGCGCCCGGAATTCCGGCGCGCTGGACGTCAAGCGCAAAGAGCGGCCTCGGAACCGCCCTTTCGGCAAAAAGCCCGCTCTGGTTCACCACCAGCCACGGCATCCTGAACGAAATCTATTATCCGCGCCTCGACAGCGCCTGCACGCGCGACCTGGGACTGATCGTCACCGGCCCCGGCGGTTATTTTTCCGAAGAGAAGCGCAATGCGGCCTATACGGTCGAACCCTTCGAGGATGGCGTCCCCGGCTACCTGCTGACCAATATCGCCTTCGACGGCGCCTATCAGATTGAGAAGCGGATCATTACGGATCCGAAACGACCTGTGTTGCTACAAGACGTACGTTTCAGCGCGATCAATGGCTCGGCGGCTGGCTATCGCGTTTACGCGCTGCTTGCGCCGCATCTCGTCAACGCCGGCATGTGCAACACGGCCTGGATCGGCGAGCACAAGGGACAGCGCCTTCTCTTCGCCACAGGACGCGGCGTGTCGCTCGCGCTCGCCTCCTCTTTGCCCTGGGGCGCCTGTTCGGCTGGCTATGTCGGCTTTTCCGACGGCTGGCAGCAACTGCACGACAGCGGCGCGCTCGATCCTTCCTCTCATATAGCCGAAAACGGCAATGTCGCGCTGACCGGCGAGATCGGCTTTTCGGCCGGCAGGGCAGTTGCCTTGCTGGCGCTCGGCTTCGGCGCTTCGCCCGAGGAAGCCGCCGACCTTGCGCTTGCAAGCCTGCAACCCGGCTTCGAGCTGGCCGCGAAGACCTACGTCGAGAACTGGCGGACATTTCAGGCAGGGTTGGAAAAACTCGACCGCCGCGGCGCCTCCGGTCTGAACACCTACCGCGCCAGCACGGCGGTGCTGGCGACGCATCTGTCGATCGCGACACCGGGCGCCGCCGTCGCCAGCCTGTCGATCCCCTGGGGTTTCAACAAGGGCGACGACGATCTCGGCGGCTATCACCTCGTCTGGCCGCGCGACCTGGTCGAGACGGCGGGCGGTTTTCTGGCGGCCGGCGACGGCAGGCAGGCTCTGCAGATCCTCATTTATCTGCGTTCGATCCAGCAGCCGGACGGCCATTGGCCGCAAAATTGCTGGTCCGACGGCAGCGCCTATTGGCCCGGCATCCAGATGGATGAATGCGCCTTTCCGCTGCTGCTCGCCGACGCGTTGCGCCGCGCCGGCCATCTGCCGGAGTCGAAGCTCGCCGAATTCCTGGCGATGATCGAGAACGCGGCCGCCTATGTCGTGCGCAACGGCCCGGTCACCGGCCAGGATCGTTGGGAAGAGGATGCCGGCTACAGCCCTTTCACACTGGCCGTGGAAATAACGGGCCTGCTTGCGGCGGCCGACATGCTGGACGCCTGCGGCAAAAATGAGCCGGCAAACTATCTGCGCGAGATCGCCGATTGCTGGAACGATCAGATCGAGCGCTGGACCTATGTCACCGGTACCGAGCTCTGTGCCCGAGAAGGTCTTGCCGGCTACTATGTCCGCATCGCCCCGCCCGACGATGGCAGCGCTGCCTCGCCGAAGGACGGCTTCGTGCCGATCAAGAACCGGCCGCCGGGCGACAGCGACAAGCCGGCCGAGGCGATCATCAGCCCGGATGCCCTGGCGCTGGTCCGCTTCGGCCTGAGGGCCGCGGACGACCCGCGCATCCTTAACACCGTCAAGGCCATCGACGCCGAGCTGCGCTGCGACCTGCCCCAAGGCCCGCTCTGGTACCGCTATACCGGCGACGGCTATGGCGAGCACGAGGACGGCGCGCCTTTCGACGGCACTGGCCGGGGCCGGCCGTGGCCGCTGCTTGCCGGCGAACGCGCCCATTACGAGCTGGCCGCCGGCCGCAGCGACAGGGCGGCGCAGCTGCTTGAGACTTTCGAACGTTCGGCCGGCGTGGGCGGCCTCCTGCCGGAGCAGGTCTGGGATCGCCCGGACATGCCTGACCGCGAGCTCTGGCTGGGCAAACCGTCCGGCAGCGCCATGCCGCTGGTCTGGGCGCATGCCGAGCACATCAAGCTGTTGCGCTCGCTGCACGACGGCGCCGTTTTCGACCTGCCGCCACAAGGCGTCGAACGCTACATCAAGGGCAGGACGGTCTCGCCGCTTAGGATCTGGCGCTTCAACAACAAGATCCGCTCCATTCCAGCCGGCAAGGCGCTGCGCGTCGAATTGTCAGCGCCCGGCGTCGTCCATTGGAGCAGCGACAAATGGCTGACCGTGCAGGACAGCAAAACGGCCGAGAATGCGTTCGGCGTTCATCTGGTGGATTTGCCCGTCAGCCGCCTGCAGCCGGGAACCACCATCGTTTTCACTTTTTTCTGGCCCGGGGCGATGCGTTGGGAGAATGTCGACTTTAGCGTCGGCATCGACGCTCAATCGTGATCCGGCAGGGCCATTGGACTCTCCTTTTCCTCAAGCAATCGGGACGAAACCATGCAGATCGGAATGATGGGACTGGGCAGAATGGGCGCCAACATGGTGCGGCGCCTGATGCGCGACGGCCATGAATGCGTCGTCTACGACATCAATTCGGCAAGCGTCGCCGGCATGGTCAAGGACGGCGCGGTCGGCGCCGCCTCGCTGGAGGAGTTCGTCGGCAAGCTCGCCAAGCCGCGCTGCGCCTGGCTGATGCTGCCCGCCGCGATCACCGGCAGGATCGTCGACCAGGTCGCGGCGCTGATGGAGCCGGGCGACACCATCATCGACGGCGGCAATTCCTATTATCACGACGCCGTCGACCAGGCGGCGAAGCTGGCGGTTAAGGGCATCAACTTCGTCGATGTCGGCACCAGCGGCGGCGTCTGGGGCCTCGAGCGCGGCTATTGCCTGATGATCGGCGGGCCTGACGAGGCGGTGAAGCATCTCGATTCGGTCTTCGCCACACTGGCGCCGGGCGCCGATGCAGGCGCCAATCCGCCCGAGGATGCCGGCACGGCGCCCTTCGGCTATCTTCATTGCGGACCGAGCGGCGCCGGCCACTTCGTCAAGATGGTGCATAACGGCATCGAATATGGTGTCATGGCCGCCTATGCCGAGGGCATGAACATCCTGAAGTCGGCCAATGCCGGCAAGCGGTCCAGGATATCGGACGCCGAGACCAGTCCGCTCGAAAACCCGCAATACTATCAGTTCGACATCGACCTGCCGCAGGTCGCCGAGGTCTGGCGGCATGGCAGCGTCATCGGCTCCTGGCTGCTCGATCTCACTGCCGGCGCGCTGAAGAACGACCCGTCGCTCGCCCAGTTCGGCGGCCGTGTCTCCGATTCCGGCGAAGGCCGCTGGACGCTGAAGGCGGCGATCGACACCGGCGTCCCGGCGCCGGTGCTGTCCTCGGCGCTGTTCGACCGCTTCTCCTCGCAGGGCGAATCGCAATTCGCCGACAAGCTCCTGTCCGCCATGCGCTATGCCTTCGGCGGCCATGTCGAGAAGCCGAAGACCGGCGCGTGAGGGGAGAGACTGCATGAGCCAGGAGAGGTCCGACACGCTGGTGCTTTTCGGAGCGACCGGCGACCTTGCGCATAAGAAGATTTTCCCGGCGCTCTACCAGATGGTCGCCAAGGGCACGCTGAGCGAGCCGGTGATCGGCGTCGCCTTCGATCCCTGGGAGCTTCCCAAATTGGTGGACCGTGCGCGCGATGGCATCGTCACCGCGCTGGGCGCGGTGGACGACAAGGTCTTTTCCAAGCTCGCCTCGCTGCTGCGCTATGTCAGCGGCGACTACCGCGACGGCGCGACCTTCGAGAAGCTGAAGACGGCGCTGGGCTCCGCGCAGCGGCCGCTGCATTACATGGCCGTCCCCCCGACGATGTTCGAAACGGTCGTGCAGGGCCTAGAGCAGTCCGGCACCGCGCGCGGCGCGCGGCTGATGGTCGAAAAGCCCTTCGGCCATGATCTGCAGTCGGCGCGCTGGCTGAACCGGGTGCTGCATCTGGTGTTCGACGAGCAGTCGATCTTCCGCATCGACCACTATCTCGGCAAGGAAGCGATCCAGAACCTGCTCTATTTCCGCTTCGCCAACTCCTTCCTCGAGCCGATCTGGAACCGCAACTTCGTCGAGAGCGTGCAGATCACCATGGCCGAGGATTTCGGCGTCGAGGGCCGCGGCAAATTCTATGACGAGGTCGGCTGCATCCGCGACGTGATCGAGAACCACCTGCTCAACATCCTGTTGCTTTTGGCCATGGAGCCGCCGGTCGGCCGCTCGGCCGACGACCTGATCGACGAGAAGGTGCAGGTGCTGCGCGCAATCCGCACGCTGACCAAGGACGATGTCGTGCGCGGCCAGTTCGACGGCTATCTGGCCGAGCCGGGCGTGCGGCCGAACTCACCGGTCGAGACTTTCGCCGCGGTGCGCTTCTTCGTCGACACCTGGCGCTGGCAGGACGTGCCTTTCTTCATCCGCGCCGGCAAGAACATGCCGGTGCACGCCACCGAGGTGATCGTGCGGCTGAAACGTCCGCCGCTCGACGTCTTCGATCCGATCAAGCCGGGCGACGCCAATTATGTGCGCTTCCGCATCGACCCGCAGGTGGCGATCTCTATCGGCGCCCAGCGCAAGGTCGCCGGCGACGACATGATCGGCGAGCAGGTGGAGCTGACCGCGCTCGACGACACCAAGGGCGACATGCCGCCCTATGAGCGGCTGATCGGCGACGCCATGAACGGCAACGGCCAGCTCTTCACCCGCCAGGACGCGGCCGAGCTTGCCTGGCGCATCGTCGGACCGGTGCTCGGCGACACCACACCGCCGGCGATCTATGCGCCCAAGACCTGGGGACCGGCTGACGCTATGAAAGGTTTCGGTCCGCCGAACGGCTGGATCAATCCGGCCAAGTAACTTCCGGGGAGGACGGAATGGCGAAGGCAGCAAAGAAAGCCGCGGTAAGCAGCGATCCGATCGTGCTCACCGTCGATGTCGGCGGCTCGCACGTGAAGATCCTCACCAGCGCCGGTGGCGAGATGCGCCGCGCCGCGTCCGGACCGGGCCTGACCCCGGACCTAGTCGTCTCGTCGGTCAAGAAACTGGCCGAGGGCCTGGACTACGACGTCATCTCGATGGGCTATCCCGGCCCGGTGCGCGACAACAAGCCCTCGCTCGATCCCTTCAATCTCGGCAAGGGCTGGAACGGCTATGATTTCACCGCCGCTTTCGGCAAGCCGGTGAAGCTCGTCAACGACGCGCTGATGCAGGCGATCGGCAGCTATGACGGTGGCCGCATGCTGTTCCTCGGCCTGGGCACCGGCCTGGGCGCCGCCATGATCCTCGAGAATGTCGGCCAGCCCATGGAACTCGCTCATCTGCCCTACAAAAAGGGAGCAACTTTCGAGGATTACGTCGGTGAACGCGGCCTGGTGAAGCACGGGAAGAAGAAGTGGCGCAAATACGTTTTCGACGTCGTCGACAGGCTTCGCGCCGCCTTGCAGCCGGATTATGTCGTGATCGGTGGCGGCAATGTCGACAAGCTCGATGAATTGCCTGAAAAATCCCGCCGCGGCGACAACACTCGGGCTTTCGAGGGTGGATTTCGTCTATGGCGCGACAAGGCGCTGATCGTCTGATATTGTTACATTCCAGTATAATTGTTCAAAACAGCGTGTATTGACGCGATAAAACGTTGCGTTGCGCAGATTTGCCGACTAGGAATTCGCCGGCCTGCGGCCCCTGCGGCATTCCGAATTCGCCAACAACGCTCGCAGCGCATCGATATTACACACCGCGAAAACCGGATCGGTTCCGCGACCATGCGGCAGAAATGGAGGGACTACGTGGACGAGGACACCAGCACAGCCAAGGAAGTCGACCTGCTCGAGCTCACCGCTCACATCGTATCGGCCTATGTCGCGAAAAACCGCCTGCCCGCTTCGGACCTGGGCGGACTGATCGCCAGCGTCGCCTCGTCGATTGGCGGGATCAGCCAGCCGGCGGAACCCGCGGCACCCCCGCCGGTCCCCGCCGTCAATCCCAGGCGCTCGGTGACGCCGGACTACATCATCTGTCTCGAGGACGGGAAGAAGTTCAAATCGCTGAAGCGCCATATCGGCGTGCATTTCGGCCTGACGCCCGAAGCCTACCGCACCAAATGGGGCTTGCCGGTGGACTATCCGATGGTCGCTCCCAACTATG
The DNA here is from genome assembly GCF_020165075.1 of Mesorhizobium sp. CA4. Classification (NCBI taxonomy): domain Bacteria; kingdom Pseudomonadati; phylum Pseudomonadota; class Alphaproteobacteria; order Hyphomicrobiales; family Phyllobacteriaceae; genus Mesorhizobium; species Mesorhizobium sp. CA4. The sequence continues at coordinate 60,721 of NZ_JAIUHK010000012.1, read as the reverse complement.
CGGCCTCGCGCTCGCAGCTCGCCAAGTCGATCGGCCTCGGCCGCAAGGCCGAACCGGAACCGGTGAAGCCTGCCAAGGGCAGGAAGGCCAAGGCGACGGCCTGAAATAACGCGCCTGCACCAATGGTTTAAGCAAGCCTGCCGAGGAATCCGCCTTGGCAGGCCTCCTGCTTTTATGGCTTGGATATCGCCGTAACCGGGGGGACGGCCATGAACTACACCAGGATGGTGATCGAGAAAGAGGCGCCGGAGGAATATGGCTACGGCCGCATCCGCTACAATCTCTCCGAAAGCTCGATCGCCGACCAGAAACTCTCCGACATCGGCCTAGCGCTGCCCGACCTCACGCTGTTCTATGGCGAGCATCGCGGCGACAAGGACTTGCGGGCGCTGATCGCAGCGCAGGACGAGGGCCTTTCTCCCGGCGATGTGCTGGTGACCGCTGGCGCGGCCGGTGCGCTGTTCATCATCGCCACCGCGCTTCTGTCGGCCGGCGACCATCTCGTGGTCGTGCGGCCGAATTACGCCACCAACATCGAGACGCCGAAGGCGATCGGCTGCGCCATCTCCTATGTCGATCTCGATTTCGACCAGGGCTTTATCGTCGATATCGAGCGCGTCGGCGCAGAGCTGCGGCCGAACACCAGACTGATCAGCGTCACCTGCCCGCACAACCCGACCGGCACGATGATGACACGCGCCGACCTCGACGCGCTGATTGCGCTTGCCGAGAGCCGCAAATGCCGCCTGCTGGTCGACGAGACCTATCGCGACCTCTCTTATGGACAGCGCCTGCCCGCGGCGGCCTCGCTCAGCCCCGCCGCCATCAGCGTCTGCTCGCTGTCCAAGGCCTTCGGCATTCCGGGCATCCGCATCGGCTGGCTGGTGACCCGCGATCCGCAGTTGCAGGAAACTTTCCTCGCCGCCAAGGAGCAGATCGGCATCTGCGGCAGCGTCATCGACGAGGCGATCGCCCGCGCCACGCTCGAACGCCGTGATGCCTTCCTCGCCTCGCTGCTCCCCGAAATGGCCAGGCGCCGCGACGTCGTGCAGGACTGGATCGACGGCGAGAAGCTGGTCGACTGGGTGCGGCCGCAAGGCGGCGTCGTCGGCTTTCCGCGGCTCAAGGTCGATGCCGGCTTCGACCTCGACAAATTCTACACGAGGCTGCTGGAGGAGCACGGTACCTATGTCGGTCCCGGCCACTGGTTCGAGATGCCGAGACGCTTTTTCCGCCTCGGTTTCGGCTGGCCGACGGAAGCGGAGTTGCGCGGCGGGCTTGAGGCCATCTCGGCGGCGTTGAGAGGCTGAACGCCCTCACCCGAGCAGAGAATTTCGATTTCTTTAATTCCGGCGCGGATTTTTTGTGCGCCTGGCAAGACGAACTGGGCTAAAGGGTTGCGGCCGGACCAGCGTCCACCGTGGAAGTGCCCCGCCGGTCATTGTCGCAAAGGGGCCCTCGAACCATGACCGTCGAAGCAACGTCACCAGACCAGCGCTACGCCGCGTTCCGGCATCGCCCGTTCCTCAGCTACTGGACGGCGCGTTTCCTCACCACCTTCGCCACCATGATCGTCTCGGTCGCTGTCGGCTGGCAGGTCTATGATCTGACCCGCGATCCGTTCGACCTCGGCATTGTCGGCATCGTCCAGTTCCTGCCCTCGCTGCTCCTGGTCCTGGTCACCGGCGTCGTCGCCGACCGCTTCGGCCGCCGGCTGATCATGACGCTGGCGACCCTGGTCGAGGCCGGCTGCGCCTTGGCGCTGCTGCTTCTGACGCTGCGCGGCCTGACCAGCCCGCTGCCGATCTTTGCCGTGCTGGTCATGCTCGGCATAGCCCGCGCCTTCTATGGCCCGGCTTCGTCCTCGCTGTTCGCCAATCTCGTGCCGCAGGAGGATTTCGCCAACGCGATAGCCTGGAACTCGTCGGCCTGGCAGACGGCGACCATCGTCGGCCCGGTCGCCGGCGGCCTGCTCTACGGCGTGTCGGCGGAAGTCGCTTACGCCACCGCCGCGGTCCTGATGCTCGCTGCCGGGCTGCTGATCTTCACCATCCCGAAGCCCGCCCAGCAGACGGCCACCGACAAGCCGACGATGCAGACGCTGTTTGCCGGCTTCGGCTATATCTGGAGCGAGAAGATCGTGCTCGGCGCGATCTCGCTCGACCTGTTCGCCGTGCTCCTGTCGGGCGCCTCGGCGCTGCTGCCGGTCTATGCGCGTGACATCCTCCAACTCGGCCCCTGGGGCCTTGGCCTGCTGCGCTCGGCGCCCGGCATCGGCGCCATCTGCGTCGCCGTCTGGCTTGCCGGCCACCCGATCCGCAACCACGCCGGCAAGATCATGCTGGGCTTCGTCGCTTTGTTCGGCGCCTTCACCGTGCTGTTCGGCGTCTCGACCATCACCTGGCTGTCGATCGCGGCACTTGCCCTGCTCGGCGCCACCGACATGTTCAGCGTCTATATCCGCGAGACGCTCATCCAGCTCTGGACGCCGGACGAGGTGCGCGGCCGCGTCAACGCCGTCAACCAGGTCTTCGTCGGGGCCTCGAACGAGGTCGGCGAGTTCCGCGCCGGCACCATGGCGGCGCTGATCGGCACGGTCCCCGCAGTGGTGATCGGCGGCATCGGCGCCATAGCCGTAGCCGGCCTATGGGCCTATCTGTTCCCCGCGCTGCGGCAGGTCCGGCATCTCAACAGCCGGAACTGATCGCGTTCTGGATCCAAGCCGCTGGATCCGACGTCCGGACAAATCACGCTGCGCCGTCGACCGGCGAGGCAGCGTCGCGAGCAGATTTACTCCGAAAAGCTCACGCTCACGCCACGCTGGCGAAAATAGGCCTGCATCAACTTGCGGCCGGCGCGGTTGTTCTGCACCAGCCTGGCCGGATCGAACACCGCCTGCTTCTTCCCCTCTCGTGCCAGCGCCGCCTTGAGTGCCGCGATATGCGCATCGAGGTCGGCATTGTCGGCTCGGAGTGAGGCATAGATATTTTCGGTCGCCTCGGCCAAGGTCAGTTCGCTCACAGGTGTCTTCCTTTGATTGATCGGGCGGCGCCTTAGCACAGATTCGCCGCTCGTCGATACCGGCGAGACTGCCAGTGCACAGCGCCGACTGCGAAGTCGTCTTTGGCTTAAGCTCCGTCTCGGGCAATCGGCCTTCGCCCTACCCCACAGCCGGCTTGCCGAAAATCAACCCCAGAAACTCGCCCAGCCAGCGCTTGAGGTGCATGTCCCAGATCAGCCGGCCGCCGAGATGGTCGCGCCCGGGCTGCGCGCCGGGCAGCTCGAAGCGATGCGCGCCGCGCACGACCCAGCGCTGCATCATCACCCTTGTCAGCTCGCCATGGAACTGGATGCCCCAGGCATTCTCGCCGTAACGAAACGCCTGGTTGGGGTAGGTTTCCGCCGTCGCCAGCAGCGTCGCTTCCTTCGGCAGCGAAAAGCCTTCGCGGTGGAACTGGTAGACCATCTCCGGCCAGTGCAGCAGCTTTTTGCCGGCTTCGGTGGCCTTCAGCGGATACCAGCCGATCTCGACCAGGCCCTCGCCATGGCCCTCGACCTTGCCGCCGAGATGGTTGGCGAGCATCTGCGCCCCGAGGCAGATGCCGAGGAACGGCCGGTTCTCCTTGAGCGGGATTTGCAGCCAGTCCGTCTCGCGGCGGACGAACTCGTCCTCGTCATTGGCGCTCATCGGGCCGCCGAAGATAACCGCGCCGGCATGATCGTCCAGCGTGCACGGCAATTCGTCACCCAATGGCGGCCGGCGGATATCGAGGTCGAAACCTTCTTCCAGGAGCATATGGCCGACGCGGCCGGGACTCGAAGTCTCCTGATGCAGCACGATCAGGATTTTTGGTCTCGGCCTCGGTCTGGGTGGCATGGAAGGCGAAGGATCCTGCTATTCGTCGCTCGATTCGCCCCGCGCGCCGGGCACCTCGGCCGCCGCCTTGCGGCGGGCCTCGATGCGATCACGACGCTCGACGCCGATCAGCTCGGCGACCCGCCAGACGGTGTTGTCCTCGAGCTCGTCAAGCTCGCCATCGGCATAGACGATTTCCCACATCAGGCCGATGAAGGCCTTGCGCGCCTCGGCGTCGAGGTGGCGCTTGAGCACGCTGGTAAAGGCGTAGAGATCGATCGCCTCGTTGTCGGCGCGCTCGCCGGCCGCCGCCAGCGCATCGAGCTCCTCGCCGTGCACCGAATAGGTCTCGGCCAGGATCTGCTTGAACCGTTCCCATTCGACGTCCTGGCGCACGCCGTCGGCGTTCATCACATGATAGAGCAGCGCGGAAGCCGCGACGCGCGGATCGTCGGCGCTCGGCTTGGCCTCGCGCCCAGCCGGCAGATCCCTCAGGAAGGACAATACGCGCTCGAACATCGATGTTTTTTCCCTGCCCACCAGACTCGGTCCCAGAACACAGCCTCAGAACAAACGAAAGCGGCGCTGCGATTTTTCCGCTTCTTCTTCCGGCGTGACGCCAGGGTCATCCGGCAGAGGCGGCAGCTCCGAACCGGGCTCGCCGATTTCAGCCTCACTGTCGGCTTCCGCAACGGCCGCGTCCTTCTCGCCGCCGTTTGACGGCACCGGCGCCGGCTTCTCGGCCGGAGCATCGGCGACGATGTCGATTGCCTTCTCGGCGACAGGCTGGACAGGAGGCGCAGCGGTGATCGCCGGTACGCCGACATCCGCGTCGCTGTCGATCAGCTGGCCGAGCCGCTCCATCGGCGCACGCCATGTGAAGGCGTCGAGCTTGCCGGTGACCGGCGACACCGGCGCCCAGCGCTCGGAGATGACACCGTCCGCCACCCAGGCCGGATCGCGCGGCGCGCGCACCGCCTTGGACAGCAGCTGCCGCACCTTGCCCTGGTCGCCGGTCTCGGCCTCCTCGATATCGGCGAGCAGAAGATAGGCGCCCTCGCGGCGATCCATGCGGATCGCGGCCTCCGCCTCGCGCCGCGCGGTGGCGAAATCCTGCGCGTCGAGCGCCGCGCGCGCCACAGCCATCGCCGACTCGGCATGGTTCTTCTTCAATTCCTGCAGCTTCTTCGCCCGGTTGAGGCGGTCGAGCACGGCGTCTCCCGGCCTGGCATGGGTATAGAGCTCGGCGATGTCGGGATGCGGCTCGGCCTTCCAGGCGGTCTCCAATATCTTGGAGCCCTTGCGCACGTCGTTTTGCCGGATAACCAGATCGGCGGCGATCACCGCGGCCGGCGCGAAATCCGGCGCCAGCTTGTTGGCTTCGAGCGCCGCGGTACGGGCCGCGTTCGGGTCGCTGTCGACCAGCGCCTGCGCCTTGGCGGTGAGCAGCACGGCACGGCGGCGATTGGCGACGTCGCGTTCGATCTGCCTGGTCGATTTCTGCGCCTCGACCAGCTTCAGCGCGCCATCCCAGTCACCGCGTTCGGTGAGTTCCTCCAGCGTCGATTCCGCCGCCCAGGCAAGCTGCGGCGCCACCGCTGCGGCGCGGCCGGCATAGTGGCGCGCGGCATTGCGGTCGCCGAGGCGCTCGGCCTCCAGATAAAGCCCGCGCAGGCCAAGCAGCCGCATCTCGGGATCGTCGAGCATGCGCTCGAATTTCTCGCGCGCGCCTTCATGGTCGCCTTCGAGCAGCGAGGCCTGCGCGTCGAGCAGGTTGATCAGCGGCTCCCGGTCGGAGCTGATCAGCTTGGCGGCCTCTTTGGTCTTCTTGCGCGCCAGCGCGCCGTCGCCGGCGCCGGCCGCGATCATGCCGGTCGACAGCGCCTGATAGCCGCGGTCGCGGCGGCGCACACGGAAATAGCGCGAGATCGTGTAGGGGCTGTTCCACAGCGACTTGATCAGCCACCAGCCGATCATCACCGCGGCAACCACGGCGACGATCGCCACCGCCGCCACCATCAGCGTGACTTGGTACTGGTAGCCGTTGAAGGTGACGATCATCTCGCCCGGACGGTCGGCCAGCCATGCAAAGCCAAGCCCGAGCGCGAAGACGACGGCGAGGAAGACGAGGAGGCGGATCATCTTGTCTCCTTAAGCCTTCGTCGCGCCGGCAATCAGCGCTTCGAGCTGCTTTTCGACCTCGAGCCGCGCCTTCAGTTTGCCGGCAAAGTCGGCGCCGGCTGCCTTTGCCGCGTCCGGCAGCGTGTCATATTCGCTGAGCGCCTTGGCGTAGTCGCCCTGGTTGACCGCCACTTCCATGCGAGCCACGGTTTCCGGCACCCCCTTGCCTTCGACGGCGCCAACCGGCCGCACCTTGACCAGCGATTCAGCGCTCGACACCAGGCTCTGGAAGAAGCCGGCATTCTGGTCGACCGGCTTTGCCGCCTCGATCATGGCGTTGGCGGCGGCATCGGCCTCCGCCGCGATGGTGGCGCGGGTCGGCACGCCCTTTTCGGCATAGGAGCGCAGCGCCGCAAGCTCGGGCGCATTAGGCGCGATCGCCGCGAACGTGTCGAGTTCGGTCGCGAAGGGCGCGCCGCGATCGAGCGCCGACTTCAGCGCCGAGGCGGCGATCGCCAGCGCGATCTTGGGTTGCGAGGCCTGCGCCTCGACCTTGCCGGAAAGCTGCGACACCGATTGCTCCAGCGCAGCGACCCGACCCTCCTCGGCCTTGGCCGCCTCGCCGGTCGATTTCACCAGCGCATCGAGCCCGGCGATCTTCTCGTTGAGCGGGCCGAGATCGACGGGCGCCGCATTGCCCTTCTTCTGCAGTTCGGCGACGGTTGTCTCGATCTGGCCGACCTTGTCGCCGAGCGCCTTGAGCGCGGCGCCGTCGCCGCCCTGGCCGGCCGAGGATTTCAGCGCCGCCACATCGGCCTTGATCTGGTCGAGCGCCGAGGACAGGCCATCGACCTTGGCCGACGCCCCGGTGCCGCCGCTTGCCTTCAACGCCGCGATTTCGCTTTTCAGCGAAGCGATCTCGCCGTTGACGCTATCGAGCGACCCGCCGCCCGATCCCGACGAGCCGACCAAGCCGACCGCTTGCAGTAGGCCGGCGCCGGCAAGCGCGATCACGCCGCCGACGACGCCCGCAGCGATGGCGTTGACGCCGGTTCTGCGTGGGGGCTGCTGCACGCGATCCTCGTCCCGTGTCTCGCTTCGTGTCTCGCTTGGCTTCGATGCCGAGGCGCCGGCGCCCGGCGCGGATGCGTCCTCGAAATTATAATCGAAGCCCTTGGGCTGGCTCGCGTCGGAACCGCCGGGATATGGCGCCTCCGGCTCGTCCTTGCCGACATCGGGCTTATCGGCCGCTGCCTGGGCGACGCCGCTGTGCTCCCAAGGCTCGATATCGGCCTGCTCGGCATGGATCAGCTCTTCCGGCGCCTCCGGCTGCGAAGCGGCGGACGCCTCTTCCGCCTTCGCCTCGTCGGTTTGCGCTGTCTTGGCTTCGGCCTTGGCGGCATCCTCGTCGGTGATTCGCGAGACGGCGCCGGGCTCGAGTTCGATGGTCACCGGCTCGCGCCGGGTCTTCGAATGTCGCATCTTCGGCGTCTTGACCATGCTTGGGCTCCGCAAAATGGCTTGAGGATGGATCAAAGGGGTCCAGAGCGTCAGGATGCTCTAGCACATCACCAAGCGGTGAAAAGGGGCGGTGTGATGACGCGGCTCAGCCGGGCAGCGACAAAAGCGCCAGCAGCGCCTCTTCCTCGGGTTTGGATGCAGTGCGGACCCTGCTACCGGCAACCCCGTCCAGCGGCTCGGCGACACGCGCCGAAAGCGCCAGGAATTCCGTTTTTTCAAAGAGATGGCGCAAGGCCGGCCGCGCAATCAGGCTGGCCAGCGCCAGGCTGGCCTTGGCCGAATAGACCAGCGCGGCGTCGATCGGCTGGCCCGACAGGCGGGCGACCAAATCGGCATCGCCATAGTCGACACCTGTCGTGTCGTAGGTTTCGATCGCCTGGACATGCACGCCCGCCGTCGCCAGCCGCTGCTCGAACACCGGGAAGCGGACGCGGCCGCACAGATAGACGATTGCCTTGCCGGCAAGGCCGCCGGCGATGGCGTCTGCCAGCGCCTCGGCATCGCCCGGACCCTCGGTGACGGCAAAAAATCCCGCCGCGCGGCAGGCTTCGGCCGTCCTTTTGCCGACCGCGTGGCAAGGCAGGCTTGCAAGCGTCGCGACCAGAGTTTTCGGCGCATGCCGGACCGCATTGGCGCTGGTGACGGCGATCGCAATGGCATCGGTGCCGATGGTCGCCTCGACAGGCAATGCGCTAGTCTCGGTCAGCGGCAGCAGGACAGGCTGAAATCCCAGGGCTTCGAGGCGTCGTGCCGTGCGCGACGCGCCCGGCTCCGGCCTCGTCACCAGGACGCGGACCATGTCAGGCCCAGCCGTCGAAGAATGTCGCGCCGGCCCTGGCGCGAACCGTCCGCGCCGCGTCCAGGCCGATCTCCGCCGCGTCCGCCGCCTCGCCTTCCAGCCGGACCTCGTGCGATTCCGTGCCGTCGGGCGAGATGATCAGCCCGTCAAAGGACAGTTTCTCGCCCGACACCGTCGCATGGCCGGCGATCGGCGTGCGGCAGGAGCCGTCGAGCGCGGCGAGGAAGGCGCGCTCGCAGGTGAGCGCCTGGCCGGTCGGCACATCATGGATGGCCGCCAGCATTCTCTCGACGTCGCGATCGTCGATGCGCGTTTCGATGCCGATCGCGCCTTGTCCCGGCGCCGGCGGAAAAACTTCCAGCGGCATCAGGTCGGTGACGACATGTTCGAGCCCGAGCCTCTTCAGCCCGGCATAAGCGAGGATGGTGCCTTCGGCGACGCCTTCCTCCAGCTTGCGCAGCCTGGTCTGCACATTGCCGCGGAACATCACCACGTCGAGGTCCGGCCGCATGCGGCGGATCAGCGCCTGGCGCCGCAGCGACGACGACCCGACTGTGGCGCCAAGCGGCAGGTCGGCGATCCGCTTCACCTTCCTGCCGATGAAGCCGTCGCGCGCATCCTCGCGCGGCAGGAAAGTGACAAGCTCCAAACCATTGGGCAGTACCGTCGGCATGTCCTTCGACGAATGCACGGCGATGTCGATGCGGCCGTCGAGCAGCGCCTCCTCGATCTCCTTGGTGAACAGGCCCTTGCCGCCGGCTTCCGACAGCGGCCGGTCCTGGATGCGGTCGCCGCTGGTCGAGATCGGCACCACCTCGAACGCCTGCTCGGGCAGGCCATGCGCCTGCATCAGCCGCGCCCGCGTCTCATGCGCCTGGGCCAATGCCAGCGGGCTGCCGCGTGTTCCGATTTTCAAAGTTTGCATGGCGCGCGGTCCGTGATAACCCCCGTCCTTGGCCGAGGTTTGTCGAGATGCAGGTCAGGCCGAGCCGAAAGGGTTAGCTTTCGAGAACCGGAGCGGAGCGTACTTAAAGTACGTGAGCACCGGAAGCGCAGAAAGCCGCCACTCGCAGGCCGGCATCACCTGAATATCGGCAGACCTCCTATCGGGGAAAGGCCGGTTGTACAATCTTCGAGGACAGCGACCAATTGATCCGCGTTCTGGGCATTGAGACGAGCTGCGACGAGACGGCGGCCAGCGTGGTGGCGCTGGACGGCGGCGCCGCGCCCGAAATCCTGTCCAACGTGGTGCTCAGCCAGATCGAGGAGCATGCGGCCTTCGGCGGCGTCGTGCCCGAGATTGCCGCGCGCGCCCATGTTGAGGCGCTAGACGGCATCGTCGAGGCGGCGCTCGCCGATTCGGCGGTCTCGCTCGACGAGGTCGACGCCATCGCCGCGACCGCCGGTCCCGGCCTGGTCGGCGGATTGATCGTCGGCCTGATGACCGCCAAGGCAATCGCAGCCGCCGCCAACAAGCCGTTGATCGCCATCAACCACCTCGAAGGCCACGCGCTGACCGCGCGGCTGACCGACGGTCTCGATTTTCCTTATCTGCTTCTGCTCGTCTCCGGCGGCCACACCCAGATCGTCGCGGTGCGCGGCGTCGGCGACTACCAGCGCTGGGCGACGACCATCGACGACGCGCTGGGCGAAGCCTTCGACAAGACCGCCAAGATGCTTGGCCTGCCCTATCCCGGCGGCCCGAATGTCGAGAAGGCGGCCGCTAGCGGCGATGCAAGCCGCTTTGCCTTCCCACGCCCGATGAAGGGCTCGGCGCAGCCCGACTTCTCCTTCTCGGGCCTGAAGACGGCGGTGCGCCAGGCCGCGACGGCGATTGCGCCGCTGAGCGACCAGGACGTCGCCGACATCTGCGCCTCTTTCCAGGCGGCGGTGGCGGACGCGCTGGGCGATCGTGTCGGCCGCGCCCTTGCCCGCTTCCGCCAGGAATTCCCGGACCAGTCCAAGCCGGCGCTGGTTGTTGCCGGCGGCGTCGCCGCCAACCGCACGATCAAGGCGACGCTCGAAGCGCTGTGTTCCGAGGTTGGCTTCGCATTCGTCGCGCCGCCGCAGAAACTCTGCACCGACAATGCGGCGATGATCGCCTGGGCCGGCATCGAGCGGCTGCGCGCCGGCATTGCCGACGAAAACAGCGCCGATTTCGTGCCGCGCTCGCGCTGGCCGCTCGACCGTGTATCCGCACCCCTGGTCGGCTCGGGCCGGCGTGGTGCCAAGGCATGACCAAGAAAAGCACCAGCGGCTGGCGCGTTGCGGTGCTGGGCGGTGGCGCCTGGGGTACGGCGCTGGCGCTGGCCATGTTGCGCGCCGGCCATGATGCCCGTCTCTATGCGCGCGACACTGAGACCGTCGCCGCCATCGGCCGCGGCGAGAACCCGCGCTACCTGCCCGGCATCACGATCGCGCCAGGCATCGCGGCCACCAGCGATATTGCCGCGGCGCTCGACGGCGCCGACTGCGTGCTTACCGTCACGCCGGCGCAGTCGCTGCGCGCCGTTCTGGCCGCTGCCCGCAACCACGTTCCTGCAGGCATGCCGCTGGTGCTCTGCGCCAAGGGCATCGAGCGCGACACCGGCGCGCTTCTCTCGGCGATCGTCGAGGAAAGCCTGCCGGGCAATCCGGTCGCGGCACTTTCCGGCCCAAGCTTCGCCAGCGATGTCGCGCGCGGCTTGCCGACCGCCGTGGTGGTTGCCGCCCGCGATGCGGAATTGGCGGCCGAGCTTGCCGCGCGCTTCTCGGCGGAGAACCTGCGCTGCTATTCGAGCGACGACCTGATCGGCGTCGAGATCGGCGGCGCGCTGAAGAACGTCTTTGCCATCGCCGCCGGCGCCGTCACCGGCGCCGGATTGGGGGCCAGCGCCCAGGCCGCCATGGTGACACGCGGCTTTGTCGAATTGCGCCGCATCGGTGCCGCCTTCGGTGCGAAGCCAGAGACGCTGATGGGGCTTTCGGGCCTCGGCGACCTGCTGCTCACCTGCTCTTCCGCCCAATCGCGCAACTTCGCGTACGGCCTAGCGCTCGGCCAGGGGAAGCCGCTTGCCGGCCTGCCGCTGGCCGAAGGCGTGCCGACGGCTGGCATCGCCGCCCGTATCGCCGCCGAGCGCGGCATCGAGGCGCCGATCATCTCGGCCGTCGCCGCCATTCTAGACGGCAAGGTGACCATCGGCCAGGCCGTGACCGCGCTGATGACACGCCCGCTTAAGACCGAAACCGACATCTGAACCATCGGAGCTGAAAATGCTGTTTGCGTTGATTTGCAAGGACAAGCCCGGCAGCCTACAGCTGCGCGTCGATACGCGGCCGGCGCATGCGGCATTCCTGGAAGGCCTGATCGCCGAAGGCAAGCTTGCCTTTGCGGGTCCCTTCCTTGACGCCGACGGCAAGCCCGACGGCAGCCTGGTGATGATCGAGGCGCCGGACATGGCTGCTGCCCAAGCCCTGGCCGCCGCCGATCCCTACGCCAAGGCCGGCCTGTTCGAAAGCGTTCAGATCCGTCCGTGGAACTGGGTCTTCCAGAAGCCCGCCGGCGCATGATTGGCTGCTCTCGCCGCAGCGACGGCGAGAGAGTAAGCATAGACGGAACGCCGTGCGTGGCGGCGCGACGAAGCGATGGGACAAACGATATGAACTACTGGCTGTTCAAGTCCGAACCCTCGGTCTTTTCCTTCGAGGCGCTGAAGGCCAAAGGCCAGGCCGGCACGCAATGGGACGGCGTGCGCAACTACGCCGCCCGCAACAATATGAAGGCGATGCAGATCGGCGATCTCGGCTTCTTCTACCATTCCAATGAGGGCCTCGACATCGTCGGCATCGCCGAGGTCTGCGCGCTGGCGCATCCCGACACCACGACCGACGATCCGCGCTGGGAATGCGTCGACATCCGCGCCTATAAGGACGTGCCGAAGCCGGTGACGCTGGAACAGGTCAAGGCCAACCCCAAGCTCGCCGATATGGCGCTGGTCCGGCTTGGCCGGCTTTCCGTGCAGCCGGTGACGCCGGCCGAATGGAAAGAGGTCTGCCGCATGGCCGAGCTCAATCCGGCGCCGTGACGAAGCTCACGCCGAAAAGCGCGAAAAAGTTCATCCTCGACAATACGGCGCTGATGGCGCCGCCGCATGTGCCGGAAGTGCTTCTGCACCTCGCCGACGAGGCGCATGACCTGTGGCTGCGCACCGAGGAGGAATTGGCCGAGATCGGCCTGCCGCCGCCTTTCTGGGCCTTTGCCTGGGCCGGCGGCCAGGGCCTCGCCCGCTATCTGCTCGACCACCCGGAGACGATACGCGGCAGGCGCGTGCTGGATTTCGCCTCCGGATCCGGCCTTGTCGCAATCGCCGCGATGAAAGCCGGCGCGAAGCAGGTGATCGCCGCCGACGTCGACCCGTTCTGCGAAACGGCAATCGCCATCAACCTCGAAGCCAACGGCGTTGAAGCGCAATTCCGCGGCACGGATTGCGTCGGCACCGACGACGGCTGGGACGTCGTGCTCGCCGGTGACGTCTTCTACGACAAGGCGTTCGCCGACCGGCTGCTGCCCTGGTTCGCCTCTCTGAAGGCGCGCGGCGCCGAGATCCTCGTCGGCGATCCCGGCCGCGCCTACCTCCCAAGGACCGGGCTCGAATCGCTTGCCGTCTACCAGGTTCCGGTGACGCGCGTGCTGGAGGATGCCGAGGTCAAGCGCACGACGGTCTGGCGCTTTGCTTGACGCGACGTGCGAACAAGCGTTCCATCGCATTTCGATCTGGAGGGGAAACATGGATTTTTCGGTCGTGAACTGGCTGGCGGTGATTGTCGCCGCCGTCGTCGCATGGTTGTTCGGCGCCGCCTGGTACATGAGCCTGAGCAAGCCCTGGCTGAAGGCGGCCAAGCTCGACCCGGCAACCATGAAGCGCTCGGCCGTTCCGTTCATCGTCAGCTTCATCGCCGAGCTGATCATGGCGCTCGTGCTGACGCTGGTGGTGGGCGCCATAACCGGCGGCGAGCCGAACCCGATCGCGGGATTGCTGTTCGGCTTCGTGCTTTGGCTGGGCTTCATCGCCACCACGCTCACCGTCAACCACCGCTATGAAGGCTTCGGCTGGGCCCTCACCCTGATCGATGCCGGCCACTGGCTGGGGGTGATGCTGATCATCGGCGCCATCGTCGGCTGGTTCGGCGCGCCCGCGGCGCCAGCGGGCTAGACTGATTCAGGTCGGCGTTTTCGCCACCTCGTCCAGCAGCCATTCGCGGAAGGCGACGACGCGCGCGTCGTCCTTCGCCGCCTCGGGGTAGACCAGGAAATAGGCGAATTCCGGCGCAACCTTGATGCCGAGCTCGAAGGGCCGCACCAGGCGCCCTTGCGAGAGATCGTTGGCCACCATGGCAAAGTCGGCGAGCGCCACCGCGTTGCCGTCGAGCGCCGCCTGGGTGGCATCGGTCGAGGACCCGAAGACAAGCGTGCGGCTGTCGTCGAAGTCGTCGACGCCGGCCGCGTGCATCCACATGCTCCAATTCGGCCAGGTCACGCCTTGCCGCGACCATTCGATATGCGCGAGCGTGTGGTTGAAAAGGTCGCGCGGCTCCTTCAGCGGCGGACCTGACGCCAGCAGCGCCGGGCTGCACACCGGGATGATGATGTTCTCGAACAGCCGATGCGCGCAGAGCCCCGGATATTTGCCGGCGCCGAAGCGGATGCCGACATCGACATCGTCAAGGTCGAAATCCCGGACATCGTAGGTAATGTCGAAGCGCAGCTCGATGCCCGGCTTTTGCTTGCGGAAGTCGTCGACGCGGCGCATCAGCCATTTCGTCGCGAACTGCGCGTCGAGCGTCACCTTCAGCAGCGCCGTGCCGCGGGTCATCTTGCGGGCGCGGCTGACGGCGCGGTTCAGCAGGTCGAGCGCGTCGACCGAGGCCTCCAGCAGCACATTGCCTGCCTCCGTCAGCCGGATGGTGCGGCTGGTGCGCGTGAACAGCACCAGGTCGAGCTGATCCTCTATTTCCTTGATCTGGTGGCTGACCGCCGCCGGCGTCAGGCCGAGCTCGTCCGCGGCGCGGGTGAAGTTGAGATGCCTGGCAGCAGCCTCGAACGTCCTCAGCGCCCGCGTTCCCGGCAGCAGCTTGGACATGCGATCTCCAAATAAAACTTGATAATCAGAAAAGAACTACTCGTTTCCCGTTTGTTTTTCAATCCGGCATCATGGCTTCATCGAAACACTGTAAAACCGGATTTGATATCCGGAGAATACGGATAGAGCCATGTCTGAGATCGTCCTGAAGCCCTGCACCACCCTGGAATCCCGTTCCGGCGTCACGCTTTGGCTGCGTTCAGCACGCGATTGGCTGCGCCAGGCCGGCGTCGCCGTCTGGCTGCCGCACGAGTCGGTCGAAGACCTTTCCGACGGCCAGCTGCGCGACATCGGCGCCGGACGCCGGGACGTCGCGAAGACGATGGACAGGGAGCTCCGCGAGATCGGGCTGCTCGGCACGGGTTGGCAGAAACCGGGAAAGAGGCAGTAGGGATTAGGCGATAGGCAATAGGGAAGGAGACCCCTACTGCCCTACTGCCTACTGCCTACTGCCCTACTGCCTACTGCCTACTGCCCTACTGCCCTACTGCCCTACTGCCCTACTGCCTACTGCCTAACGCACCACCCTCACCACCGTCCTATCCGACAGCAACGGAAGCAGCCTTGCCATGGTCCGCGCCGTCACCGCCACGCAGCCTTGCGTCGGCGTGAAGCCCGGCCGTGCCAGATGGAAGAAGATAGCGCTCCCGCGCCCGCGCCGGCGCGGCGCGATGTTCCAGTCGAGCACCAGGCAGACATCGTAGAGCCGGTCGTCGCGCTTCATCCGCTCATGGCTCGCGCCATAGGGGATCTTCACCGGACGGTTGTAGTTGCGGTCGTCCGGCACCTCGCACCAGCCGAGATCCGGGCCGATCGGCGCCATCGGCAGCCTCGTCCTGCGCCCGCCCGCAAAGTTATCGCCCCGGAAATAGCCCGACAGGATGCGCATCGACGCCAGCGGCGTCGCGCCGTCCCCTTCATGCTTGTTGGCGGAGATGCCGCCGCGCCCCAAGGCGCAGGGAAACACCGTTTTGCCGGCTTGGAGGAAACCTTGCGCGGGGTTGCCGGGGCGCGCGCGCACCACCAAAACGCTCAAGCCTTTCGGCAAAAATGCGCCCGCCGCATTGCGCGCACGTTTTTTCTTGTATGATTGGGTCACGGAACAAATCACTGTGATCGGCTGTTGCGCCGGTGAGCTTCCGCATAAATGGGGGGAGGTCAACTGAATATTCTTTTTAAAACAACGGATTGATCCATGACATCACGCACCATCCTGATCGTCGATGACGACGATGACTTGCGCGCCACCCTGGTTGAGCAGCTGGCGCTCTACGAAGAATTCGACGTCCAGCAGGAATCGACCGCCGCAAAAGGCGTTGCCGCGGCGCGCAGCGGCGTCGTCGACCTGCTCATCATGGATGTCGGCCTGCCCGATATGGATGGCCGCGAGGCGGTGAAGATCCTGCGCAAGGGCGGCTACAAGGCGCCGATCATCATGCTGACCGGCCACGACACCGATTCCGACACGATCCTGGGTCTCGAGGCAGGCGCCAATGATTATGTGACCAAACCTTTCCGTTTCGCCGTGCTGCTCGCGCGCATCCGCGCCCAGCTTCGCCAGCACGAGCAGAGCGAGGACGCGACCTTCTCGGTCGGCCCCTACACGTTCAAGCCCAGCCAGAAGCTGCTGATTGATCCGCGCGGCGCCAAGGTGCGGCTGACAGAGAAGGAAGCCTCGATCATCAAATACCTCTACCGCGCCGATCAGAAGGTGGTGACGCGCGATGTGCTGTTGGAAGAGGTCTGGGGCTACAATTCCGGCGTCACCACGCACACGCTGGAGACCCATGTCTACCGGTTGCGCCAGAAGATCGAGCGCGATCCTTCCAATGCCGAAATTCTTGTGACAGAAAGCGGCGGCTACAAGCTGGTTCCTTAAGCATTTCATGATCTAGAGCAATTCCAGAAAAAGTGTGAAACGGTTGGGCTTGGCGGCTTCGCCGTAGCCTTCCGTCCGGAATTGAGCCAAAGAGATAGAGCGGTCGGGCGGGACCGCTTCGGGTACGATCCTGGTGCTGGAGGGTGATGGATCGGCTCGTTGCACGCATCGCACGATGCACGGTGGAGCGTTTTCTCGCGAGCCCAGGAGGGCGCGCCGCTCCAAAGGAGGGACTGGACTGACCGCTCGGGGACACAGCTAGGATGGCGCTGGATGACGACATCCGCATCCTGTCCGGCGTGAAGCTTTTCCAGGGCTTCACGCAGGAACAGTTGCGCCTGCTCGCCTTCGGCGCCGAGACCACCGTGCTCCAGGCCGACCATAAGCTCTACCGCGAGGACGACGTCGCCGACTCCGCCTATATCGTGGTCAGCGGTTTGATCACGCTCTATCGGGAGCTAGGCGGCAAACGCGTGCCGATCGGTACGGCAGGCCCGGGCACCATGCTGAGCGAATTGGCGCTGATCGCCGATACCAACCGGCTGACCAGTGCCTCGGCCGCCGTCGACTCGGAAGTGATCCGATTGAGCCGCAAGATGTTCCACCGAATCCTGGAAGAATATCCGGAGATCGCGATGCTGTTGCATGAACGCATCCTAGAGGAATTCCAGCAGATGATCGCCCGCATCGAGGAACTGGCGCCGCGGTTTTCGGAATAGAAGCGCCGTAGGACCCTCTGCCGATTGAGGGCGCTCAATCCAATTCAAATTTCGCAATCACCGGCACATGGTCCGACGGCTTCTCCCAGCCGCGCGCCGCCTGCAGGATCTCGTAGCCGGCAAAGCTCGGCACCAGATTGGGGGACGACCAGATATGGTCGAGGCGGCGGCCGCGGTTCGACGCCTGCCAATCTTTCGCGCGGTAGCTCCACCAGGTGTAGAGTTTCTGCTCGACCGGCACGTTGAGCCGCATCAGGTCGACCCAGCCGCCGGCCTTGCGCATCGCCTCGAAATTTGTCGTCTCGACCGGCGTGTGGCTGACGACGTTGAGCAACTGCTTGTGCGACCAGACGTCGTGCTCCTGCGGCGCGATGTTGAGGTCGCCGACCAGGATCGAGGCAGACGATTCGTCCCCAGTCGCCGGTACCGAGTTCATCTCATAGACGAAATCGAGCTTGTGGCGGAATTTGCGGTTGATCTCCGGATCCGGCTCGTCGCCGCCGGCCGGCACGTAGAAATTATGCACCAGCACCGACTTGCCGCCCGCCTGCACCCTGACCGACAGATGCCGGCTGTCGTCGATCTCACAGAACCGCCGCTTCTCGACCAGCTCGATCGGGCGGCGCGCGACGGTGGCGACGCCGTGATAGCCCTTCTGGCCGTGGAACAGGATGTGCTCGTAGCCCGCCTTGCGGAACGCTTTTTCCGGGAAGAGCTCGTCGGGGACCTTGGTTTCCTGCAGGCACAGCACGTCGGGCGCGTGCTCCTTCAACAGCCGCTCGACGATCGGCATGCGCAGGCGCACGGAGTTGATGTTCCAGGTGGCGATTGTGAAGGGCATTCAGGCGGGTCCGGCAAGAGATCACCGATCTAGTGCCAGCCGCGCGCGGTAAAGACAAGCTCGGCGGCAATCTTCGAGGTCAACGCTGCCTCTCATTGCCCTGCCGGGCAGGCTCCCCCGCAAAACGGGCAGAAAGAAGCGGTTTCAACGTCGGCGATTGGCGAAAGCGGTGACGACGACTGGGGTCCCTTCTCCCCGTTTTACGCCGTTTAAGGGGAGAAGATGGCGGCAGCCAGATGAGAGGCGGCGCCAGCGTGACGGGAAGACTCCAACGGCGCCGCCCTACCGCGTCTTCGTATTCAGCTCTCTGTTCGCCGTGTAGTCGATCGCGAAAGTGTCGGCCGGGAAGCTGCCGCCTTCCTTGACATTGAAGATCATCACCGTCGTGTCTTTCCCTTGAGCGTCGGTGATCGTCCACTGGCGCAGCTCGTAGGTCTTCGGATCGAACATCATGGTGATCGTCGCATTGCCGAAGACCGACTTGTCGGAAAGCTTGATGGTGGTGAGGTCGTCCTCTTCCTTGACGGCCTTGACGCGCCCGCCGGAGAGATCGATCCGGTCGTCGAGCAAAAGCTTCAGTGGCGTCTTCGACAGCGGGTAGAGGTCGGAGGTGTTGAGCTTCTTGTTCAGGATCACTACCGACTTGCCGTCGGAGATGACGCGGAAGTTCGAGGAGCCGTCATAGTTGAAGCGGATCTTGCCCGGACGCTCGAGGAAGAACTTGCCGCCGGTCTGCTCGCCTTTCGGCCCGAATTGGACGAACTCGCCGCTCATCGACTTCACCGAGGAGAAATGGTCGGCGATCTTCTGTGCCGCCGGCGGCACGGCGGCCTGCGCGGCGGCCACGAGCTGATAGCCCGGCACGAGGTTGAGAGCGGCGGCTCCGCCAAGCATCAGGCCGAGGCCAAGGACCTGGCGGCGGGTGAGGGCGAATTCGATCTGGGTCTTCATGCCGGTCACTTCCTGTGATTCGTGTCGCTGCTGCTTCTGGACCCCCACTAGGGCCTAAGTTTGGCGGGTAGACGAGAGCTCGCATTGAACGCGCCAGACGATTTCCGGTTGCCTGCTGACCTGGATCGGTGTCTCGCCGCGGTAGGGTTTGTCGAGATTCAGGTCAGGCCGAGTCGAAAATGGTGGGTTCCGAGAACCGGAGCGGAGCGTACTTTTCGTACGTGAGCACCGGAAGCGCAGGAAGCCGGCATTTGCAGGCCGGCCTCACCTGAATATCGATAAGCCCTAGAATTTGTCCTCTTCCGTCGGCACCAGAATCTCGCGTTTGCCGGCGTGGTTGGCCGGGCCGACAATGCCTTCCTTCTCCATCTTCTCGATGATCGAGGCGGCGCGGTTATAGCCGATGCCGAGCCGGCGCTGGATGTAGCTGGTCGAGGCCTTGCCGTCGCGCAGCACCACCGCCACCGCCTGGTCGTAGGGATCGTCAGAATCCTCGAAATTGCCGCCGCCACCGCCGCCGGAACCGCCCTTGCCCGACGGGCCGTCCTCGTCCTCTTCCTCGTCGTCCTCGGTGATGGCGTCGAGATATTCCGGCACGCCCTGCAGCTTCAGATGCCCGACGACCTTCTCGACCTCGTCGTCCGATACGAACGGGCCGTGCACGCGCTGGATGCGGCCGCCGCCTGCCATGTAGAGCATGTCGCCCATGCCGAGCAGCTGCTCGGCGCCCTGCTCGCCAAGGATGGTGCGGCTGTCGATCTTCGACGTCACCTGGAAGGAGATGCGGGTCGGGAAATTGGCCTTGATGGTGCCGGTGATGACGTCGACCGACGGGCGCTGCGTCGCCATGATGACATGGATGCCGGCGGCGCGCGCCATCTGCGCCAGGCGCTGCACCGCCCCTTCGATGTCCTTGCCGGCCACCATCATCAGGTCGGCCATCTCGTCGATGATGACCACGATATAGGGCATCGGCTCGAGATCGAGATCCTCGGTCTCGTAGATCGCCTCGCCGGTCTGGCGGTCGAAGCCGGTCTGCACCGTGCGCGAGATCTTTTCGCCCTTCTTCTCCGCCTGCTGAACGCGCGCGTTGAAGCCGTCAATGTTGCGCACGCCGACCTTGGACATCTTGCGGTAGCGGTCTTCCATCTCGCGCACGGTCCATTTCAGCGCGACGACCGCCTTCTTGGGATCGGTGACCACCGGCGTCAGAAGATGCGGGATGCCGTCATAGACCGAGAGTTCGAGCATCTTCGGATCGATCATGATCAGCCGGCATTCCTGCGGCGTCAGCCGGTAGAGCAGGGACAGGATCATGGTGTTGATGGCGACCGATTTGCCCGAGCCGGTGGTGCCGGCGACCAGCACGTGCGGCATCTTGGCGATGTCGACGATGACGGCCTCGCCATTGATCGTCTTGCCGAGCGCCAGCGCCAGCTTCGCCTTGGTCGTCTCGAAATCGCGGCTGGCCATGATCTCCCTTAGATAGACCGTCTCGCGCTTGGCGTTGGGCAGTTCGATGCCGATGGCGTTGCGTCCCGGCACGACGGCGACGCGGCAGGCGATCGCGCTCATCGAGCGGGCGATATCGTCGGAAAGCCCGATGACGCGCGAGGATTTGATGCCGGGCGCGGGCTCCAGCTCGTAGAGCGTCACGACCGGGCCTGGCCGGACATGGATGATCTCGCCCTTGACGCCGAAATCCTCCAGCACGCCTTCGAGCAGCCGTGCGTTCTGCTCCAGCGCGTCCTTCGACAGGCTTGGATCCTTGGCGATGTTCTTCGGCTCGGACAGGAAATGCAGCGACGGCATCTCGAATGTGTCGGAGCCGATCAGCGAGGTCTGCGCCTCGCGCTGGACGCGGGCGCCCGGCACCGGTCGCGCCGCCGGCGCCTCGACGCGGGTCGCGGCATCCGAGCGGAAGTTCCGCACCTTGGCCGGCGCGCCGCGGCGCTGGACAGGCGCCTCGTCGTCGAAATCGTCGAGATCGACGTTCTCGCCCTGTTCGTCGTCGAATATATCCTGGTCGGCCGGATCGACCGACGCGCTGCGGTCATTGACCATGGCGGCGAAGAATTCCGGCTCGACGCGGGCGCGGCCGCCCGGGCTCATCCTACTTTCGGCGAACTCGGCCGATTCCACCCGCTCTGCAGCGCGCCGCCAGGCGCTGGCCTTGGGCTCCATCGGCGGCTCGAACTCGTCGCGCTCGCGCCTGCGCCGCTCGGCGCGGCGGTGCAGGAAGGCGCGGAACGACAGCCACCAATGGGTGACGGCGCCGAGCGCGAGTATCCCCTCGTCGCCTTCGTCCTCATCCTCGTCGAACAGCATCTCGTCCTGCTCGCGCGGATCGGGTTGGGCGGCGCGCTCCATGACGGCAAAGCCGTTCCTGCGTGCGATCAGCGCCGAACCGTAGGCGAACAGCCACAAGGTGGGCGCGGCGAGGATGACCGCTATGATCGTCGCGAAAAGGCCTTTCGGATAACCGCCGACCGCGATGCCCGGGATCTTCAGCACCATGTCGCCGAAGACGCCGCCGAGGCCGGTCGGCAGCGGCCAGGTGTTGGGCGGCGTCACGCAGCCGGCGATGGCCGCGGCAAGCAATGCGAAACCGAACCAGGCGAAGCCGCGCTTCGGCAATTTGTCGACGCCGCGCGCGGAAAACAGAAGAAAGCCCCAGATCACCGCCGGCACCAGCCCTGCGACGGCGGCGAGGCCGAAGAACTGCATGGCAAGGTCGGAGAACACCGCGCCGGCATAGCCCATGGCGTTGGTGACGACGTTGCTGGTGGCGTGCGAGAAGCTCGGATCGGCGACGTTCCATGTGGCCAACGCGGCGATGCCGAAAGCAGTGAACAGGAACAGCCCGGCGCCGACCAGCCGCCCGACCTGCCGCCGCGCGAAAGCCTGGATGCCGTGCCCCGTATCGGTCAGCGCGAGCGGTGCTGAGGCGCCTGAACGCATGCTCTTCCCCGTAATCGTTGCCTGGCCGGGCGCATGGCGCATTCCGGCAGATTCGAACGTCAGACTATCGGGGGGAAGGTTAAGGCCGCATTAACCATGGCCCTTTACCGGGGTTGGTCGCCGACAAAGATGGCAGGCCTCGCGGCCCGCCACCCTTTGCCTGAACGGCTAAGCGATCGGGCCCGTCAGGACCCGACCCATCCGGTGATCACTTGTGGCCCGCATACATGTTCAGGTTTGCGCAGAATTCGGCGTGAGGCTTGCTCATCGCCGCGTCCTGGCACTCCTTCATCATCATGTCCTGCTTGTCCTTCGGCGTCGAAGCCCAGGCCGCCTTGAAGCCGGCTTCCGGCTTCATGGTCTTCATGCTGGAATCGGTGAAGAACGGGGCCATGTTGGACGGCTCATCGAGAGCACCGGCGAGTGCAACGCCGCTGATCATCGAAAGAGCCATTGCTCCCAGGACAATGTTCTTGATGTTCATCAGGTGGTTTCCTTCCCTATTGTTTTGACGGACGCCATGATGACGCTCGCTATCCCAATACGGAATCTGCCGGGCCGATGTTTCATGCCGACGGATCAAGTGAATGTGATCGAAATGGCTTGGATGGCCGCCTGGCAAAAAAGGAGGCCCGGAAGGGTGTTCCGGACCTCAAGGCGTGAGCCCTTTTCGAGAGCGTCACGACGGGATCTTGGGAGGAATTCCGGGCCGGCGGGAGGAGGATCCGCCGGCCCTCGGCGCAATCCCAAACGGTTTCCCGTCCAAAATTGCGCCAAAGCAAAGAGCGGAGCCGGCCTTACGGCACCACTTCGCCATGCTGGGTGACGTCGAGACCTTCGACCTCTTCCTGGGTCGACGGACGCAGGCCGACCAGCGCCTTGACGATATAGAGGATCACGAAGGTGGCGATCGCCGTCCACAGGATGGTGAAGGCAATGCCGTAGAGCTGCTTGGCGACCGAGGCGTCCTTGCCCAGCGCGTTGATCGCCGGATCGGCGAGCGCGCCGGTGAGCAGCGCGCCGACGATGCCGCCGACGCCGTGGACGCCGAAGGCGTCGAGCGAGTCGTCATAGCCGAACGCATGCTTGAGCTTGACCGCCGACAGGTAGCAGACCACGCCGGCGATGATGCCGACGATGAAGGCGCCGGTCGGGTTGACGAAGCCGGAAGCCGGTGTCACCGCGACGAGGCCGGCGACGGCGCCCGAGATGATGCCGAGCACCGAAGGCTTCTTGGCGACGATCCATTCGGCGAACATCCAGGCCAGCGCCGCGGCGGCGGTGGCGACCTGCGTGTTCATCATGGCCGCGCCCGCAAGCCCGTCGGCCGCCAGTTCCGAACCGGCGTTGAAGCCGAACCAGCCGACCCACAGCAGCGAGGCGCCGATCACCGAATAGACCAAGTTGTGCGGCGCCATGTTGGTGGTGCCGTAGCCTTCGCGCTTGCCGAGAACCAGCGCGCAGACCAGGCCGGCGACACCCGCGTTGATGTGGACGACCGTGCCGCCTGCGAAGTCGAGCACGCCGGCCGAGCCGAGGAAGCCGCCGCCCCACACCCAATGCGCGATCGGCGCATAGACGAAGACCAGCCACAGGCCCATGAAGATCAACAGGGCGGAGAACTTCATGCGCTCGGCGAAGGCGCCGGCGATCAGCGCCGGCGTGATGATGGCGAAGGTCATCTGGAACATCGAGAAGACGAATTCAGGAATGTTCGCCACGCCCGGCGCCCACAGCGTCGAGACGGTGATGCCGTGATGGAAGAATTTCGAGAAGCCGCCGAGATAAGCGTTCGTGGCGCCGCCGTCGGAGAAGGCGAGCGAATAGCCGAACATGAACCACAGCACCGTCACCAGGCAGGTGATGGCGAAGCTCTGCATGATGGTGGCGAGCACGTTCTTCTTGCGCACCATGCCGCCGTAGAACAGCGCCAGGCCCGGGATGGTCATCATCAACACCAGCGCCGTCGAGGTCAGCATCCAGGCGGTGTTGCCGGTGTCGAGCGCGGGCGCCGGCGCGGCGGGCGCCGCGGCGGTGGCTGCCGGGGCGGCCTCCTGCGCGATGGCGGCGACGGTGCTCATGGCCACGAGCGCGAGCGAAGCGGCCGCGCGTCCCGTCGTCTTCAAGGTGGAAGGAATATTCATTGAACTCTCCGTTGGAATGGATGGTCGCCGCTTAGAGCGCGTCGGTGTCTGTTTCGCCGGTGCGGATGCGCACTGCCTGGTCGATGCCGAAGACGAAAATCTTGCCGTCGCCGATCTGGCCGGTCTTGGCGGCCGCGGTGATGGCTTCGACGGCCTTGTCGACCATGTCGGCAGCGACCGCGACCTCGATCTTGATCTTGGGCAGGAAGCTGACCGCGTATTCCGCGCCGCGATAGATTTCGGTATGCCCCTTCTGACGCCCGTAGCCTTTGACTTCGGTGACGGTCAGGCCCTGGATGCCGACGGCGGTGAGCGCTTCGCGCACCTCGTCGAGCTTGAACGGCTTGATGATTGC
The DNA here is from genome assembly GCF_020165075.1 of Mesorhizobium sp. CA4. Lineage (NCBI taxonomy): Bacteria > Pseudomonadati > Pseudomonadota > Alphaproteobacteria > Hyphomicrobiales > Phyllobacteriaceae > Mesorhizobium > Mesorhizobium sp. CA4. Next base: position 36,455 of record NZ_JAIUHK010000012.1, on the reverse strand, counting down.
CATCACGATTTTCATAAGGTTTCACCCTTTGCTGTTGCGGTCCCCCGCGTTTGCACACCTTCACCGATCCCGAGGAGCCGGAGAGTGCCCGACAGGATTCAAGCTCCGTGCCAGTTGCCGAAGCAGGATGTTAACCTCTTGTAAACAAAGAGAATGGGCGACCGCTGCACATCATTCGCGCACAGGCTGGTCGGCGTCACTGCATAAAAAGTAGGCAGAAAATCAAAAATGCGCGCTTATCAGGCAGACCATTGAAGCCGGCTCAGCGCTTCATCCGGATGAGGCCTTCCTGGGCGACCGAGGCGATCAGCGTTCCGTCGCGCGCGAACAGCGAGCCGCGGGTGAAGCCGCGCGATCCTTGCGTCGACGGGCTGTCCTGATTGTAGAGGATCCAGTCGTCCAGCGAATGGCTGCGGTGGAACCACATGGCGTGGTCGAGGCTGGCGGCCTGGATGTCGCGGTCGAAGATGGCGCGGCCATGCGCGAAGGTCGAGGTATCGAGCAGCGTCATGTCGGAGAGATAGGCAAGCACCGCCGCCTGTGTCGCGCGGTCATCCGGCACCGGGCCGGTGGTGCGGATCCAGATGTTCTGCTGCGGCTCCAGCTTCTCGCGGCTCGTATAGTGCTTCAGCATCACCGGCTTCATCTCGATCGGCCGGTCGCGCTCCCAGTAGCGCCTGATGCCTTCCGGCACCGCCTCACCGAACTTGCCGAGCAGCTCGCGCTGGGTGAGCAGCGTGTCGGGCGCCGGCACGTCGCGCGGCATCGGCAGCTGATGCTCGAGCCCGACCTCGTCCTGCTGGAAGGACGCCTCCAGCGAAAAGATCGCCTGACCATGCTGGATCGCCACCACCCGGCGCGTGGTGAAGGAGCCGCCGTCGCGGATGCGGTCGACCTCGTAGACGATCGGCAGCTTGGTGTCGCCCGGCCGCATGAAATAGCCGTGCAGCGAATGCACGTGGCGTTCCGGCTCGACAGTGCGCTGCGCGGCGACCAGCGCCTGGGCGATGGTCTGGCCGCCGAATACGCGCTGCCAGTCGACCTTGGGGCTGCGACCACGATACAGATTGTGTTCGAGCTGCTCGAGGTCGAGAATGTCGAGAAGCTCGTCCATGGCCGCGGTCATGTTTGAAATCCTTCAAGGATGTGCCATGGCCGGTTTCGGACAGGACGCGCAGGCAGTCAAGGCCGCAACGGCAGCCGGCTGAAGCCGCGAAAGGGATGATGCCATGGTCGACAGCAAGCCGAATGGAGCAGGGGCGAACGGGAGCCGCGAGGCGCCGCTCGACGTGCTCATTGCCGGTGCAGGCTATGTCGGCCTCACGGCGGCCGTGTCGCTGAAGCAGGCGCGGCCGGGGCTCGCCATCGCCATCGTCGATGCCGCCCCCGCCGGCGTCTGGCAGAAAGACGGCCGCGCCTCGGCCATTGCCGCCGCCGCCAGCCGCATGCTGCAACTGCTCGGCGTCTGGGAAGAGATTGCGCCGGAAGCGCAGGCGATCACCGAAATGATCATCACCGATTCGCGCGCCGCCGACCCGGTGCGTCCCGTGTTTTTGACCTTCGACGGCGAGGTGGCGCCCGGCGAACCTTTCGCCCACATGGTCGCTAACCGCGACCTCAACGGCGCGCTGCGCCGGCGCGCCGAAAAGCTTGGCATCGACATCATCGAAGGCATGGCGGTCAACGCCTTCGACGCGAATGGCGCCGGCATCACCGTGCATCTGGCCGACGGCGCGACGCTGAAGACGCGGCTGCTGGTCGCCGCCGACGGCGTCAATTCGAAATTGCGCGACATGGCCGGCATTAAGACGGTGAAGTGGGAATACGGCCAGTCCGGCATCGTCTGCACGGTGGCGCATGAGCGCCCGCACAACGGCCGCGCCGAGGAGCATTTCCTCCCCGCGGGTCCCTTCGCCACGCTGCCGCTGAAGCCGGACAAGGACGGCACCAACCGCTCGTCGATCGTCTGGGTGGAGCGAACGGAAGATGCCAAGGCGCTGGTCGAGGGCGACGAGTTCGTCTTCGAGCACGATCTGGAGCAGCGCTTCGGCCTGAAGCTGGGCGAGATCCGCGTTGCCGACAAGCCGCGCGCCTGGCCGCTCGGCCTGACGCTCGCCCGCGCCTTTGTCGCGCCGCGCATCGCGCTCGCCGGCGATGCCGCGCACGGCATCCACCCGATCGCCGGCCAAGGCCTCAATCTCGGCTTCAAGGACGTGGCGGCGCTCGCCGAAGTGGTGGTCGAGGCCGACCGGCTCGGCCAGGATATCGGCGCCCTCGATGTGCTCGAGCGCTATCAGCAATGGCGTCGCTTCGACACGCTGCAGATGGGCGTCACCACCGACGTCTTGAACCGTCTCTTCTCCAACGACATCGGCCCGCTGCGCGCCGCGCGCGATCTCGGCCTTGGCCTCGTCGAGCGCATGCCAAGGCTGAAAGAGTTCTTCATCCGCCAGGCCTCGGGCCTGTCCGGCGACACGCCAAGGCTGCTGAAGGGCGAGGCGATCTAGCGATCTTGGTTCGCGACGCGGTAGGGTTTGTCGAGATTCAGGTCAGGCCGAGTCGAAAATGGTGGGTTCCGAGAACCGGAGCGGAGCGTACTTAACGTACGTGAGCACCGGAAGCGCAGGAAGCCGGCATTTGCAGGCCGGCCTCACCTGAACATCGGCAAACCCTTAATTCACCTCGAACCCCAGCTTCTGCCGCAACCTCAGCATCCGCTGGTCGGCTATTCTGAGGCTCTGCTCGCCGCCTTGCGCGACGCGGTTCAGCATCCTGAGCAGGTCGTCCCGCTCATGCGGATCGAGGCGCTCGCGCAGGAACGGCGCCAGCTTGTCGATGACGATCGTCGTGTCGTCGATCTGCGCGGCGGCCCATTTGGCGTAGACGACCGCCTCGTCGGTCTTCTTCTGGCTGTCCGCGATCTGCGCGATCACCTCGCGAATGAGCGCCTCGCGCTGCGGCAAGACCGGACCGTGCTCCGCGACGATCGCGGTGATCAGCGTCGCCGCCGCCACCACCGGATCGTCGATCGCCGTCAGCGGTGAGAGCGCGGCCTGATTGCGCAATTTCTTGCGACGGATGTTGCCCTGGACGCGCCCGACGACATCGGCGACCTCGCGCGCGGCGTCGCTCATATATTTCAGCCGGTACCACCAAATGGCGGCCGCGCCGAGCACGCCAAGCAAAGCGATCAGGAAAGGCATGCCGAATTCCCCCGAAATCGCGGCGACGATAAGAGAAGCGCGGCGTCGCTTCAACAAGCAACGGTTGCGTCCGTGAAGAAACCCTGAAGATGTTTCCCGCAAGAGACAGCTTCAACCGGCGCCCATGCTGACCGGCGGCTATGACCCCGGCACGTCGTAGATCGCCCTGATCTCTACCGTACCGAGCTCCGCAAGCGGGATCTTGGCCGCAATGTCGAGCGCTTCGTCGAGATCGACGGCCTCGATCATGACGAAGCCGAGCAACTGCTCCTTGGTCTCGGCGAAGGGGCCGTCGGTCACCAGCACCTTGCCATTGCGCCGCCGGAGCGATTTCGACGTCTTCACCGGCTGCAGCGCCTGCGCGATGACCAGCTTGCCTTGCCGGTCGAGCTCCCGGTCATAGCCGAGCGAGTCGGCATCGAGCTCGGCCATGCGCTCGGGGGTCAGCGCGTAGAGGCCCTTTTCCCCGCCATAGACCAGCAGGACATATTTCATTTCGAGCTTCCTTCCGTTGAGGCGTTATAGGAGGCGAAGGCGACGGTGTCGGCTTTGCCTGCCGTCGCCGCATGGTCGAGCAGGCATGTCGCGACGCCGATGAGGCGATGGCCGCCGCCAGCCGGCCGAAGCCGAGCGCCGGCGGATTCAGCCAGAATTCTTCAAGTCGCCTCCCATTTCGCTCGGGCTTTCCCCAGATCGCAAGAAACAGATTGTCCATCTTGACCTCCATCGGCCGGGAGTGGCCGCTCGCAGGACGGCCGGGCAGACGGTAAGTCGACATTCTCGCACGCGCTTTTTTTGGAGAATTTTCGAAGCGCCTTGGGCGAGCACAATCATACCGGGACATGGATGGTCTTCCGGCCGGCCCGCGCTATAGTCTTCGGGAACGCCGGCGCCTGCCGGCGCAAACCCCGACAAGGCAGGAGGACTCCATGGACCGCACCGCAAACGCCGTCTGGAAAGGCAATCTGAAGGAAGGCAACGGCACGCTGGACACCCAGAGCGGCACCTTGAAGGGCACGCCCTATTCGTTCAAGGCGCGCTTCGAGGACGAGAGCGGCAAATCCGGCACCAATCCGGAAGAGCTTATCGCCGCGGCGCATGCGGGCTGCTACGCCATGCAGCTGTCGCACTTCCTCGCCGAAAACGGCACGCCGGCCGCCGAGCTCGAGGCCAAGGCAGTGGTGACGCTGGTCCCCGGCACCGGCATCACCGGCAGCGCCATCACCCTGGTCGGCAAGGTGCCGGGCATCGACGCGGCGAAGTTCAAGGAACTCGCCGAGAAGGCCAAGGCCGAATGCCCGGTATCGAAGGCGCTGGGAGCGATCAAAGTGTCGCTGGATGCAAGGCTGGGGTGAGAAGCTTCTCCGCGGAGGCTGGTGATCCTTCGCGCCCCCCTCTGCCCTACTGGGCATCTCCCCCTCAAGGGGGGAGATCAGATGTCGCGTCGGCTTTCGCCAATCGCCGACGGTGAAAGAAGGGCGCGGGCGCCGGACCTGCTAATCTCCCCCCTCGAGGGGGAGACGTCCGGCAGGACAGAGGGGGGTGCCTCGCGCCAATCTTTCCAGCGAGCTAGCCGCCCAGCGCCTCGATCTTCGCCCGCAGCGCCGCAACCTCTTCCTCGAGCGCCTTAACGCGAGCCTCAAGCCCGGAATCCGAAGATGTCGCCACCGGCTGCCAGAGCGCCGCCGTCGCAGCCGCCTCCACCGGGCCGCTCAAGAGATGCACATAGCGCTCCTCGCGCTGGCCGGGCGCGCGTTCGAGCAGCTGGATCAGCGGCGGCCGGCGGCCGATCATGAGGTCGAGATTGTCGCGCAGCTCCTCGATCGAAGCAAAGCGCGCCATGCGTTCCGAACGGGCGAGCAATTCATGCGCCGTCTGCGCGCCGCGCAACAGCAGCAGCCCGATCACCGCGATCTGCGGCGTGGTCAGCGAAAAGCGCTGCGCCATCAGATGTTCGTAACGCTCGACGCGCGAAGCGAAGGCCTGGCGCACGAGGCCTTTCTGCTCGAGCGTGCTCAAGGCCCGCCGGACCTCCGTCAGCTCCAGTGCCATCACCGGCTCACGCGCCGTCTTCTGGTTGGCGGCCTGATGCGCGCTGTTGAGCGTCAGCGGATAGACGTCCGGCGTCAGCTCCTTCTTCTCGATCAGGGAACCCAGCACACGCGCTTCGACGGGGGACAGGATGGGGAGATCTTCACTCATCGTTGGCTATCCTTTTCGACGCTGGGGGGACAGCGCACCCCTCTGTCGGGCAGGCCAGAGGGGGGTGTGAAGGAACGCTGCGATCGACGTGGTTGCGAGCGAACCCTCCAACTCTAAACGCGCCGCTCCACCATCATCTTCTTGATCTCGGCGATCGCCTTGGCGGGGTTAAGCCCCTTCGGGCAGGTCTGCGCGCAATTCATGATGGTGTGGCAGCGATAGAGCCGGAACGGGTCTTCGAGATTGTCGAGCCGTTCGCCCGTCGCTTCGTCGCGGCTGTCGATCAGCCAGCGATAGGCCTGCAGCAACGTGGCCGGGCCGAGATAGCGATCTCCGTTCCACCAGTAGCTCGGGCAGGAGGTCGAGCAGCAGGCGCATAGGATGCATTCGTAGAGCCCGTCGAGCTTCTCGCGGTCCTCATGGCTTTGCAGCCATTCCTTGGCGGGCGTCGGCGAAACCGTCTTCAGCCAGGGCTCGATCGAGGCATGCTGGGCGTAGAAATTGGTGAGGTCGGGCACCAGGTCCTTGATCACCGGCAAATGCGGCAGCGGGTAGATCTTCACCGCGCCCGAAATGTCCTCGGCGCCCTTGGTGCAGGCCAGCGTGTTGGAGCCGTCGATGTTCATGGCGCAGGAGCCGCAAATGCCTTCGCGGCAGGAGCGGCGCAGCGTCAGCGTCGGGTCGATCTTGTTCTTTATCCACAAGAGCGCGTCGAGCACCATCGGCCCGCAATCGTCCATGTCGACGAAATAGGTGTCCATGCGCGGGTTCGCGTCATCGTCCGGCGACCAGCGGTAGACGCGGTATTCGCGCAGGTTCGTCGCGCCTTCCGGCTTTGGCCAGGTCTTGCCCTGCTGGACCTTGGAATTCCTGGGAAGCGTGAGTTCGACCATTACCTGCGGTCCTTTCGGATGACGAGCTTCAGCCCGGACCAGATTTCGTTGACGGCGGCGACCTTGACGTCGACCAGGTCGCGCTTCAGCGCCTCGGCGCGGATCACGCCCTCGGTGACGTCGGTCGGCGCTTTCGATGCCTTCTTCGGCCAGGAGACCCAGACCATGCCGTCGCGCTTGATCGCGGTCTCGATGCCGGCCAGGCCGTCCTCGATCTCGGCGCGCTGCCGGACGAAGGCGTGCACGGCATCGTATTTGCGGCTGCCCGAGATCGCCGACCACTTCGGCAGCCGATCGACCTTGGCGAAGGACACCGCTTCGGGCAAATCGTCCAGCTCCGGCGGCAGCGCGATGAAAACGGCAACCATGCCGTCCTTCAGGCCGAGCTTGGCCGGAAGAGACGTGCCGGAATACCCGGTAGCCGCGAGCGCCATAATCAGTATACCCGCGCCTTCGGCGCGATCTTGGCCAGGCTGATGCCGCCATCCTTCTCCGCCAGCAGCGGCTCGGTGTGCACCGGCCGGTAGGTCAGCGTCACCTGGCCGTCCTCGCTCAAATGGGCAAGCGTATGCTTGCGCCAGTTGGCGTCGTCGCGCTTGTCGAAATCCTCACGCGCATGTGCGCCGCGGCTCTCCTTGCGCGCCTCGGCGCCGTAGACCGTGGTGATGGCGTTGGCCATCAGGTTTTCCAGCTCCAGCGTCTCGACGAGGTCGGAATTCCAAATCATCGAGCGGTCGGTGACCTTGATGTCCTTGAGCTCGCCCCAGAGTTCCGAAACGCGCTTGCAGCCGTTCTCGAGCGATTCCTGCGTGCGGAACACCGCGGCGTCTTCCTGCATGGCGCGCTGCATCTTCTCCCGGAGCACAGCCGTCGGCGTCGAGCCGTTGGCGTGACGCAGCCGGTCGAAGCGGTCCATAATCTTCTCGACCGACGCTTCGCTGGGCGACGGGATCGCCGACTTGCGGTCGATGACCTGGCCGGCGCGGATGGCCGCCGCGCGGCCGAACACGACGAGGTCGATCAGCGAGTTCGAGCCAAGCCGGTTGGCGCCATGCACCGATGCGCAGCCGGCCTCGCCGACCGCCATCAGGCCGGGCGACACGCGGTCCGGATTGTCGAAGGTCGGATTGAGCACCTCGCCCCAGTAATTGGTCGGCACGCCGCCCATATTGTAGTGGACCGTCGGCAGCACAGGGATCGGCTCCTTGGTGAGGTCGACGCCGGCGAAGATCTTGGCCGACTCCGATATGCCCGGCAGCCGCTCGTGCAGCACGGCCGGATCGAGGTGGTCGAGATGCAGGAAGATGTGGTCCTTGTTCTTGCCGACGCCGCGGCCTTCGCGGATCTCCAGCGTCATGCAGCGCGAGACCACGTCGCGCGAGGCAAGGTCCTTGGCCGACGGCGCGTAGCGCTCCATGAAGCGCTCACCCTCGGAGTTGACGAGATAGCCGCCTTCGCCGCGCGCGCCTTCGGTGATCAGGCAGCCGGCGCCGTAAATGCCGGTCGGATGGAACTGCACGAACTCCATGTCCTGCAGCGGCAGCCCGGCCCTGGCCGCCATGCCGCCGCCGTCGCCGGTGCAGGTATGCGCCGAGGTGGCGGAGAAATAGGCGCGGCCGTAGCCGCCGGTCGCCAGCACCACCATCTTGGCCGAGAAGCGGTGGATGGTGCCGTCGTCGAGGTTCCAGGCCACGACGCCGGTGCAGGTGCCGTCCGGCTCCATGATCAGGTCGAGCGCGAAATACTCGATGAAGAACTGCGCATTGTTCTTCAGCGACTGGCCGTAGAGCGTGTGCAGGATGGCGTGGCCGGTGCGGTCGGCCGCCGCGCAGGTGCGCTGCACCGGCGGACCGTCGCCATAATTCATCATATGGCCGCCGAACGGCCGCTGATAGATCTTGCCTTCCTCGGTGCGCGAGAACGGCACGCCATAATGCTCGAGCTCGTAGACGGCGGCCGGCGCCTCGCGCACCATGTATTCCATGGCGTCGACATCGCCCAGCCAGTCCGAGCCCTTGACGGTGTCGTACATGTGCCATTGCCAGGAGTCCGGCCCCATGTTCGACAGCGAGGCGGCGATGCCGCCTTGCGCCGCGACGGTGTGCGAGCGCGTCGGGAAAACCTTGGTGATGCAGGCCGTGCGCAGCCCCTGCTCGGCCATGCCGAGCGTGGCGCGCAGGCCGGCGCCGCCGGCGCCGACGATCACGACGTCGAATTTGTGGTCGACGAAAGTGTACGCGGAAGCCGTGCTGGCTGTATTTGCGTTGGCCAAGACGTCAGCCTCCGAATGCGAGTTTGAGCAGGGCAAATAGCGAAGCGACGCCGACTGCCACGCAGAAGAACGTGTTGAGCGCGATCAGCGCCAGCTTCATGCCCTCGCCATGCACGTAATCCTCGATGATCACCTGCATGCCGATGCGCATGTGGTAGAGAGGCGAGATCAGCACCAGCCCGAGCATGACCACCACGAACGGGTTCGCAAGCGCCGCCCGCACATCCGCGTAGTCATGGCCGTTGACCGCGATCAGGAAGCCGACGAAGAACAGGATCAAAGGAATATTGGCGATGGCGGTCAGCCGCTGCCGCCAGAAATGCCCGGTGCCCTCGCGCGCCGAACCGAGGCCGCGGACTCTCGCCAGCGGCGTGCGCATGTCCGAATTGTTGGCGGCCATCAGAATGCTCCCCGCGCCATATAGCCGGCGATCCAGATCAGAAGCGTGAGCACGATCGAACCGGCGAGCGTCGCCCAGGCGATCCTGGACGCGGTGTGTTTTTCCAGTCCTGCGCCGGTGTCCCAGATAAGATGGCGCAGCCCGCCCAGCATGTGGTGCATCAGCGCCCAGGTGTAGCCGAACAGAACCAGCCTGCCGAGCCAGGAGCCGAAGGCCCAGTTGACCCAGTCGAAGGCGGGCTGCGAGCTCGCAGCGGCGATCAGCCACGCTGCCACCAGCAGCGTTCCGAAATAAAGCGCGCCGCCGGTGATGCGATGGATGATCGACATCGTCATCGTGATCGGCGGCCGGTAGATCGTCAGATGCGGCGAGAGCGGCCGTTCACGTCTGGCAACTGTGTGGGTGGCTGGTGATTTGCTCATGGCTCCCCCAGATCGGCATCCTGGAGCCGCGATGGGAATGCGGCCTTTGCCGCCCTCATATATGGCTCCGGACAGCCGGTTTCTAATGCGCTTTTTGCACCGCGTCAAAGCCGGAAAATCGTTTTGGAAACATCATTTAGTCTGACAAATTGGCCTTGGCGCGCTTCAATCGATTAGCGGCTGTTTCGACGCCGGCGCAGCATTCGTTGCAGTGCAACAAGATCGCGCGCCGGGTGGGTTGAGATTCAGGTCAGGCCGAGCCGAAAACGACAGGTTCCGAGAACCGGAGCGGAGCGGGTACGTGAGCACCAAAAGCACAGGAAGCTGCCGTTTGCAGGCCGGCCTCACCTGAAGATCAGCCCACCCGCTATCTCCGACAAGTCTGCGGGGTGGACCCTCTCTTCATCACCAGCGCTTCGCGTCCGTCGATCACGATTGCGTCATGCGTCGCCGCTTCCTGGTAACGGCTGCTCTGGTTGGCGGGCGAGGCCGCGAATTCCTCGGTCGAGCCATCGGGGCGGACCACGCGCAACGACGAGCCGAGATTCTGGATGGTGATCATGCCGCTATTGCCGCATCTGTAGCTGGCCGTGCCTACGCCGGATCGCGGCACGGTAAGGTCGGTGACGATCTTGGTTGCGGGCGCAGGCGTCTTGGCCGTCGCAGGTGCCGGCGCGGTTGTCGCTGTCGGGGCCGGTGCAGGTATCGGGGGCGTTGCAGCTGCCGTTCGCGCCACGGGTGCGGCGGAGGGCGAGGCCGAAGCAGGCGAAGCGGCGGTCGGCGGAGCGGCATTCGCCGCCTTCGGCGCGCCGTCCTGCGGCACGCAGGCCGCAGCCGCAAGAAGCAGCGGGATGGTGATCGACACCCGAACCATGTGGCCAAAGCTCATGCGCTGCCCTTTCGTGTGCGGCACGCTACAGCAATTCCAGGAAAAGTGTGAACGGTTGGGTTGGGCGCTTTCGCCTTAGCCTTCCGTCAGGAATTGCGTCGAAACAAAGAGAGAGGCGGTTGCCTTTCCGTGAAACGGTGGACCGCTGTAGCCACGCGGCGCCGCAAGATCAAGTTGACCCGGAGTCAGCCCTGCGCCAGGCCGCCCGCCGCCGGGAAAGCCCGCCCTCGAAATTAACCATGTTCCTTAAGAAGCGACGCCGAAAACCTCCCGCCTCTTAACAAAGGTTAAGAAAGGGTTAATTTCCGATTCGAATCGGAATCAGGCGCGATCCGTCGCGCCGATCAAGGGAGAGCGACATGCGTTCGAATTCAGTGCGGGCAGGCGTTGCCGCCGCGGCGTTCGCGGCGCTGGTGACGGCAATCGCCGCGCCGGCGGAAGCCGGCTTGCGCCACCATGACCGTGTCTATGCCGATTCCTTCGGCAATCTCGTCATCGACAGCGCCGCCGGCTACAAGCGGATCATCGTCGGCGAGGGCAAGCTCGCGAAGGAATTTTCCGAATACACCGGCGGCCAGCCGGGTGTGATCTATGACGATTCGGACGAGGCCAGCGCGCCGGGCTGCTACCAGCCGCCTGTACTGGTCAAGGGGCGCTCCTATATGTACGGGCTTTCCGACGGCGAGATGCCCAATCTCAACCCTTGCCGTTGAAGACCGTCGGCGTTTGGCGCCGCCGCAGCGCCCCTGACACGCGCCTCGTGTCATGGACGGCAACCGCGCGGCGCCCCAGCAGCCTCGCGACAACAAGGTTGATCATCAGGCTGAAGTCGGCGCTGCCCACATCCTCCTTCGTCGGACGTTGCGCGTCAGCCTGCGATCAGCCGACGGCGAGCGGCTCGGCAGCGAAGGCGGTTTCAGGTCTCTCATAGGAAAGCCGCACGCTGTCGCGGCCGTTCTTCTTGGCCTTGTAGAGCGCCTCGTCGGCGCGCCGCATCAGCGGCATCAGCCCTTCCCTGCCGGAGCGGGCGGCGACGCCGAAGCTCGCGGTCACCCTGATCCCGGGTGGCAGGCCCTCGATTGCGCCGGCCGAATAGAAAGCGCGGATCCCTTCGGCAAAGAGCCTTGCCGCCCCCAGGTCGCTGAGCGGCAGAAGCACGGCGAACTCTTCGCCGCCGATGCGGCCGGCGGCCCCGCGCGCGCCGGTGGCGGAGCGCAGCTTGGCGGCGAAGTCGGCGATCACCCGGTCGCCGGCCTCATGCCCATGCTGGTCGTTCAGCGCCTTGAAGTGATCGAGATCGGCAAGCACCAGCGCGACGGGAAAGCCGGCCTTGCCGCACTGGTCGAGCAAGAGGATCGCCCTCTCCTCGAAGCCGCGGCGGTTGAGGATGCCGGAGAGCGGGTCGGTATGGCTCTCGGCCTTCAAGGTCTTCATCACGTCGAGCGCCGCCGCCGTGAACAGGCTAAGCGCGATCAGCAGCGACAAAAGCGCGTGCGAAAGCAGCGCCGTCGTCCAGTAGGACGAGCCGTAGAAGCCGTCATAGCCGGGGAACGGCCCGTGCGCGACGATCAGCGTGCGGGCAATGAAGTTCAGCCCGGAAAGCAGCGACAGCGCGAGCAGGATCTTTTCGGTCGGACCGTTGCGGCGCACCGTTCTCAGTTCCGCGGCGACCAGCAGGCTGAGCGCGCCGAAACCGAAATTCATGACAAGCACGCGCCAGGTGAGGTCCGGCTGGACGAACATGAACCAGATGAAGGCGGCGAGCCCGCCCCCGGTCATGATTGCGATAGCGACATAGGGCACGCGCCGCCCGTAGCGCGCGATGATCGCGCTGGAGAGGCAGCAGGCCGCGATCGTGAAGCAGATGTTGGAAACGAGCTTGGTCAGCGCCACGCCGATCGGAAGCGTGAAATATTGCAGCAGGAAACCCGGCGCCGAGAGGCAGTAGCTCGCGCCAAGCACAGCCAGATAGGGTCGATGGCGCTGATAGGACCACAGCACGAGGAACGCAGCGCCGAGCGCCAGCGCTATCGTCGGATTGAGCAGCGCTATGAGCAGACCGGTGTCCAAAGGACTGCGACTTTTCCCAACTTACCCAGGGGGAGACACTAGGACGCAAGCCCAAACAAGCGGTTAAGTCTCGATAGATACATCGCATGCCACGCGGAACCGGCCTGCCGGAGCGGCGTTGTCCGGCCAGACAGGAGACGCCAGACGGGAGACGATCGAGATGGCGGGCACGATCACTTTGACGAACCACGATGAAATCCGCTCCTGGGCGGCGGCGCGCGCCGGCTTCCCGGCCATCGTCGACGTCTCGCCCGAGGCGGGAACGCAGCCCATGCTGCGGCTGGTTTTCGGGCAGCAGGCTTATGAAGACACCGACCGCCCGGAGCGTCCGATCAACAGCGGCGGCTACGAGCTCGTGGAGTGGGACGAATGGTTCAGAATTTTCGACGAGCGGCAGTTGGCCTTGGTCGTCGCCGCCGACGAGCCCGGCCGGCGCGAGGAGTTTCACGAGATCATTCGCAGATAGAGCGCTGAAAGCAAAAGGCCCGGACGTCATGTCCGGGCCTTTGTTGAGAGACGCAGCCGGCTGTTACTTCCAGTCGCGGATGTCGACGAAATGGCCGGCGATCGCGGCGGCCGCCGCCATGGCCGGCGACACCAGATGGGTGCGGCCCTTGAAGCCTTGCCGGCCCTCGAAATTGCGGTTCGAGGTCGAGGCGCAGCGTTCATGCGGCTTCAGCCGGTCGTCGTTCATGGCCAGGCACATCGAGCAGCCCGGTTCGCGCCAGTCGAAGCCGGCGGCGACGAAGATCTTGTCGAGGCCTTCGGCCTCCGCCTGTTCCTTGACCAGGCCGGAGCCCGGCACGATCATGGCGTTGACGCGCGGATTGACCTTCTTGCCCTCGACCACCTTGGCGGCGGCGCGCAGATCCTCGATGCGGCCATTGGTGCAGGAGCCGATGAAGACGCGGTCGAGCGCGATGTCGGTGATCTTGGTTCCAGGCGTCAGCCCCATATAGTCGAGCGCGCGGATCTTCGAGGTGCGCTTGTTCTCGTCCGCGATCTCTTGCGGATCGGGCACGGTGCCCTGAACCGAGACGACGTCCTCGGGCGAGGAGCCCCAGGAGACGATCGGCGGCAGTTTTTGCGCGTCGAGCACCACGACCTTGTCGAAATGCGCGCCTTCGTCGGACTGCAGCGTTTTCCAATGGGCGAGCGCGGCATCCCAGGCGGCGCCCTTCGGGGCGCGCGGCTTGTTCTTGACATAGGCAAAGGTCGTCTCGTCCGGCGCGATCAGGCCGGCGCGGGCGCCGCCTTCGATCGACATGTTGCAGATCGTCATGCGGCCTTCCATCGACAGCGAGCGGATCGCCTCGCCCGCATATTCGATGACATAGCCGGTGCCGCCCGCCGTGCCGATCTCGCCGATGATGGCGAGGATGATATCCTTGGCGGTGACGCCTTCCGGCAGCTGGCCGTCGACGCGCACCAGCATGTTCTTGGCCTTGCGCTGGATCAGCGTCTGTGTGGCCAGCACATGCTCAACCTCAGACGTGCCGATGCCATGCGCCAATGCGCCGAACGCGCCGTGCGTGGAGGTGTGGCTGTCGCCGCAGACGATGGTCATGCCCGGCAGCGTGAAGCCTTGCTCCGGCCCGATGATGTGGACAATGCCCTGGCGGATATCGTTCTCGGAATAATATTCGATGCCGAAATCCTTGGCATTCTTGGCCAGCGCCTCGACCTGGATGCGGCTCTCCTCATTCTTGATGCCGAACTTGCGCTCGGGCGAGGTCGGCACGTTGTGGTCGACCACGGCCAGCGTCTTTTCCGGATGGCGGACCTTGCGGTTGCTCATGCGCAGGCCCTCGAAGGCTTGCGGGCTGGTGACCTCGTGCACGAGGTGGCGGTCGATATAGAGCAGGCAGGTGCCGTCGTCCTGGCGGTCGACCGTGTGGTCGTCGAAGATCTTGTCGTAGAGGGTGCGCGGTGCGCTCATGTGCGTAAATCCGTCGATATGAGAATGGGAAAAGGACGCCGGCAATCCGGCGCGACAACTGCGATCGGTCGGTTCAGCGAAGTCGGCTGGTGAGCGCGCCGCAGACCCGCGCGGAAAAGCGCGACGGCAGGCGCTTTCTGTCCTGCAGCACGAAACCCTTATAGGTCGGATCGCTGAAAAGCTTTTCCATGGCCGGGTAGATAGCAATGTTTTGGCTTTTCGGCAATTAGCGGCCGGAACCTGGTTCCTCGCCCCACAAAGTGGGGAGAGGTGGCCCGGCGAAGCCGGGACGGAGAGGGGCCTGCGCGGCGCCTGGAAGGAGTCCCTGTCCGAGGACCCTCTCCCGAGTTTAAATCTCATAACGGTTTTGACGTCGCGAAGGTCGTCCCCCTCTCCGTCCCGGCTTCGCCGGGCCACCTCTCCCCCGCTTCCGCGGGGGCGAGGAACCGGCACCAAGCTTATTCAAGCCACCTCGAACACAAACGTCTTCACCAGCGCTTCCGGGTCGCCGATGGCGTAGCAGCGGAACCACGGGCTCTCCTGGACCAGGCGCCATTTCCCAGCCTCTGTCAGCCCATCGAACACCGCCTGAAAACCGCCGCTCTCGAAAACCTGGTCGCGCACGGTGAAGATGGCGTGACCGCCGCTTTTGGTGATGCGCACCAGCTCATGCAGGCCGGAAGCCGGCGCGTGGCCGATGGTGAAGACGCCGGTCGAGAAGAAGGCGCGGAAATGCCGGTCGGGCCAGGGCAGCGGGCCGCCGAGCATCGCCTTCTTCAGCTCGTTATAGGCCGGCTTCCCATTGGCCTGGCGGCTGCCGGCGATCTTCAGCATGTCGTCGGAGAGGTCGAGCCCGGCGATGTCGCCGTAGCCCAGAGCCTTCAGCGACGGGCCCGACAGGCCCGTGCCGCAGCCCGCGTCGAGCAACGGACCTTCGCCCGCCGGCACGTGCCGCGCCACCCAGGCGGTGATGAGGAAAGGCAGAAGGTAGCCCAGCGAGGCGGTCTCGCTGTCGTAAGCCGCGGCCCAGTCGGCATAGGCCTTTGCGAGCCCTTCCGGCGAGTCGGCCGAATAGACGGAATCCAGCGCCGCATTGGCCTTGTCGAAATTCATGGGCGTCTCCTCCGCCGGATGCACATGACCCAAGCTAGAGCAATTCCAGGAAAAGTGGGAACCGGTTTTCCGTCCGGAATTGCGTCAAAAACAAAGAGGCAGCGCGGACTTTTGCTGCCGGCTATTCCTGATGCTGGCGGCGCAGCCGCTGTTCCAGCGCCCGCAGCGCCAGCGACAGGCCGACGGTGAGGATCAGGTAAATATAGGCGACAATCGAATAGGTCTCGAAGAAGCGGAAGGAGCCCGCGGCATAAACCTTGCCCATCTGGGTGATGTCGGCGACGCCGAGCACCGAGACCAGCGAAGAATCCTTGACCATGGCGACGAAGTCGTTGCCGAGCGGCGGCAGGATGGTGCGGATCGCCTGCGGGAAGACGATCAGCCGGAAGCGCTGGACCCGGCTGAGCCCGAGCGCCTTGGCCGCCTCGATCTGGCCCTTCTCGACCGATTGGATGCCGGCGCGGAACACTTCCGAGATGAAGGCCGAGTAGCCGATGGTCAAAGCCATGACGGCGCGCCAAAGCAGCGAGACGTCGCGCACCAGGAGTTCGCCCATCAGGCCGGCGCCCTGCAGCGGCGTGGTCAGCGCATTCCAGGCGGCGACGAAGGCCGGCGCGCCGGCAAAGGCGATCCAGAACAACAGCACCAGGATCGGCACGCCGCGAATGATCTCGACGTAGAAACGCGCGATCTGGCGCAGCCACTGCGAGCCCGACAGCGCCATCAGCGCGATGCCAAGCCCAAGCGCGGAGGCAAGCGCGAACGCGACTGCCGTGACGAAGATGGTGATGCCGATACCCTTGGTGACGGTGGCGAAGACTTGCGCATAGAGGTCGCTGGAAGCGATGGCGACAGCGGCGGCCAATGCCAGCACGAGGGCAGCGGCCAGCCACCAGGGGAATTCGGGTTTGGAGGTGGATGTGGATGGCATCAGGCGATGCGGGCAAGATAGTTGCGAAGGTCGCGTTCCGGCACACCTCCCTCTGCCCTGCCGGGCATCTCCCCCGCAAGGGGGGAGATCAGATGTCGCGTAGGCTTTCGCCAATCTCCAACGCCGAAGGACGAGTGCCACCGGCCAAGCTGCCAATCTCCCCCCTTGCGGGGGAGATGTCCGGCAGGACAGAGGGGGGTGTGAAGGAATGAGGCCTTTGCAAGTTCCGGCCCGCCACTGTCGCGCATCATTGGCAGCAACAGCGCCTACTGCCCCATCTTGTAATCGAGGAACCACTTCTTGTTGAGCTTGTCGAACGTGCCGTCGGCCTTCAGCGAAGCGATGGCGGCATTGACCGGCTTCACCAGGTCCGAGCCCTTCGGGAAAATGAAGCCGAAATCCTCGGTGCCGAGCGGTCCGCCGATCAGCTTCAGCTTGCCTTCGGAAGCCTCGACATAACCCTGGCCGGCGGTGCCGTCGGTGAGCACCACGTCGACGTCGCCCGATTTAAGCGCCTGCACGGTCGCGCCGAACGTTTCGAAGAGTTTGATGCGCGGGTTCTGCTCATTGCCGTCGAGCACGCTGTAGACGGCAGTGTAGAAGGGCGTGGTGCCGGCCTGGGCGCCGATCAGCCCGTCCTTGAAGGCGGCGAAGCTCTTCGCGTCGGTGAAGCGGCTTTCGTCGCCGCGCACCAGCATGAACTGCTCCGAGCGCATATAGGGATCGGAAAAGTCGACCTTCTCCTTGCGGTCGTCCTTGATGGTGATGCCGGTCATGCCGATGTTGTACTGGTTGTCGGAAACCGCCTGGATCATCGCGTCCCAGGAGGTGTTCTGGTACTCAACCTTGAAGTTCAGCCGCTTGGCGATCTCGTCCATCGCGTCATATTCCCAGCCGATCTGCTTGCCGGTTTTCTTGTCGATGAACTGCAGCGGCGGATAGGCGTTCTCCGTCACCACCACGACCTTTTTGCCGCCGAGATCGGGCAGGTTGCCGGCGAGCGCCGCCACAGGCGCGAGAAGCCAGGCCACCATGGCGGCCAGCAGCAGTTTCGACTTGGTCATGACAAACTCCCCCAAGATGATTGGCCGCGCGATGTTCACGCGCCAAGAGAAAATCCGGCGCCGACTTTAGCTTGCCGCATGCGCCTTGCAAGCCGCTCCGCACTGCCGCGGCGCGTGAATGCGCAATCCTGTGCTCTTCAAGGATGGTTTCGAGGACGGCCTTTGTCGCGATCAGTCCCGATCGGCCGTGGCCTCGCGCAACCCCGCGACCAGTCGTGTCAGCGTGCCGTGCAGGGCTTTCAGCTCGGCCCGTTCCAGCGGCATGCCGCAGCTGAGTCCCTCCTGCACGTCCTTCATCTTCGCCCGCAGCGCCTCGCCCTTCGCAGTCGGCTCGACCAGCACGCGGCGCTCGTCGGCGCTATCGCGGCGGCGCGTCACCAGGCCGCCGGCTTCCATCCGCTTGATGAGCGGCGTCAACGTCGCCGAATCGAGCCCCAGTGCCGCGCCGAGCTCGCCGATCGTGCTCGGCGAATGCTGCCACAGCGCCAGCATCGCCAGATATTGCGGATAGGTGAGGCCGAGCGGATCGAGCAGCGGCCTGTAAAGCTTGGTCATCAGGCCGCTTGCCGAATAGAGCGCGAAGCAAAGCTGCTGGTCGAGACGCGGCACTTCGATCGCCCCGGCGTCTTGCGCCGGGGCTTGCCTGGTCCTTGTTTCGGTTTTCGTTGTCATGCAGCCTTTGCCGAGAGCGCTACGTCGATATTGCCCCGGATGGCGTTGGAATAGGGGCAGATCTTGTGCGCTTCCGATACAAGCGCCTCGGCGGCCGCCTGATCAAGCCCCTTGATCTCCGCCGCCAGCGAAACGCCGAGCCTGAAGCCGCCCTGGTCGTTCGGATAGAGGCTGACGGTGGAGGTGACGGAAGCGTCCTGCAGCGCCAGCTTCTGCTGGCGGGCGACAAAACGCACCGCGCTCTCGAAGCAGGCCGCATAGCCGACGGCGAAAAGCTGCTCGGGATTGGTGGCGCCGCCCTTGCCGCCAAGTTCTTTCGGCATCGCCAGATCGACCTTGAGCAGGCCGTCGCTGGTTTCGCCGTGACCGTTGCGGCCGCCGGTGACATGAGCCTGGGCGGTGTAGAGTGCAGACATTTTCAATCTCCATTATATCGTACGCGATTATATAGTGTACAAGATAATTGTCCGTCAACCCGCCGGATCGGTTTTCTGGAGGCGCGCGATCACAGCTCGGTGAAAACGAAAAAAGGCGGCCGAAGCCGCCTTTCCGAAACCTGTCTCGCAAAGACCTTATTCGGCCGAAGCGGCCTCGGCGGCAGCCTTTTTCTCGGCGGCTTCCTTGGCGGCCGTCTCGGCGGCCAGCGCCTGGGCGGCGGCGACCTTTTCGGCCTCGATGCGGGCGCGTTCGGCGTTCAGCGCATCGCGCTCTTCATCGTTCAGCTTGCGGGCGCGCACGCCGGTGTTTTCCGAAATACGGGCCGACTTGCCGCGACGGTCGCGCAGGTAATAGAGCTTGGCGCGGCGAACCTTGCCGCGGCGCACGATCTCGACGCCCTCGACCATCGGCGAGTAGACCGGGAAAACCCGCTCCACGCCTTCGCCGTAGGAAATCTTGCGTACGGTGAAATTCTCCTGGAAGCCCGAGCCGGCGCGGGCGATGACGACGCCCTCATAGGCCTGGACGCGGGTGCGGGTGCCTTCGGTGACGCGCACCTGGACGCGCACGGTGTCGCCCGGCTGGAATTCGGGCAGCTTGCGCTTGGCTTCGATCTTGGCGGCCTGTTCGGCCTCGAGCTGACGGATGAGATCCATCTCAAATATCCACTTCTTGTTCTTCCGACAGTCAGAGCGTCCTCAGCTCGCCTTGCAGTTCCAATGACCGCTCGGCTATGCCCTTTGTCGAAACATCGGGCAGGGACGGCTACACCGCACTTGTTGACGGGTCCAGAAGATCGTTCTTCCGGTTCGGGCGGGCACATACAGCCATTTTGCCGCTTTGTCACGCCCTAATGCATGTCGCCCGGAACCGTGCGCGGTTCCGTGACGACGACATGCACCGAAACAAGGGCGTTGCGGCACATTTGCGTCCATGGCCCCACGTTTACTGCGGCCGTGCCGGGTTGCGCGCGGCTTGCAAGCTTCTTAAGCGGGGAAAATGACTTTTTTCGATGCCGCCTTGCTCTTTCTCTCGGGTTTTGTCTCCGGCGCGGTCAATGCCGTCGCCGGCGGCGGCACCTTCGTCACCTTCGGCGCCATGAGCTTGGTCGGCGTGCCGCCGATCGTCGCCAATGCCACCTCCTCGGTGACGCAGTTTCCCGGCTACATCACCTCGACGCTCGCTTATCTCGACGACATCAGGCATTTCTGGCGCCAGGCGTTGCTGCTCTGCGTCATCTCCGCCTTCGGCGCGCTGGCCGGCTCACTCATCCTGCTTGCGCTCTCCAATCCGTCTTTCCGCGCCCTGGTGCCCTGGCTGCTGATCGCCGCGACCGCGCTCTTTGCGGCCGGGCCATGGCTGAAACCGGCGCCCAAACCTGGCGCGGAGGCCAAGGTCGGGTCATTCGCCGGATCGCTCGCCCAGTTCGCGACGTCCGTCTACGGCGGCTTCTTCGGCGCCGGCATGGGCGTGATGATGCTCGCCACTCTCGGCCTGACGCAGGCCGGCGACTACCACCGGCTCAACGCGCTGAAAAACATGCTGGCCGTGGTCATCGCCGCCATCGCCATCCTGGTTTTCGTTTCGGGCGGCGTCGTCGCCTGGCCGCAGGCGATCGTCATGATCCCGGGCGGGGCGCTCGGCGGCTATGCCGGCGTCTGGATGGCCAAGCGCGTGCCGCAAGGCCTTGTGCGCGGCTTCGTCGTCGCCGTCGGCCTGCTCTTGGCCTTTTACTATTTCACCAAGGGCTGAGCGCGCAGCAAATCCGGCCGCCGCTCCCGTGTCAGTTTCTCGGCCTCGGCGCGCCGCCATTCGGCAATCTTCTTGTGGTTGCCGGAAATCAGCACGTCCGGGATCGGCCTGCCTTCGAACTCCTGCGGCCGCGTGTAGTGCGGATGTTCGAGCAGGCCGTTCTCGAAACTTTCTTCCTCGCCCGAGACGGCATTGCCCATGACGCCGGGCAATAGCCGCACCACGGCATCGAGCAGCACAAGTGCTGCCGGCTCGCCGCCCGACAGGATGAAATCGCCGACCGAGACCTCCTCCAGTTCTCGCGCCTCGATCAGCCGCTGGTCGACACCCTCGAAGCGGCCGCACAGGATGACCGCGCCCGGGCCGGCGGCCAATTCGCGCACGCGCACCTGCGTCAGCGGTTTGCCGCGCGGGCTCATCAACAGGCGCGGGCGCGGATCACCTGGCGGCGCGGCGTGGTCGATGGCTTTGGCCAGCACGTCGGCGCGCATCACCATGCCGGCGCCGCCGCCGGCCGGCGTGTCGTCGACGGTGCGATGCCTGTCAGTGGCGAAATCGCGGATCTGGATCGCTTCGAGCGACCACGTGCCGGCCTCCAGCGCCCGGCCGGCGAGCGACAGCCCAAGCGGGCCCGGAAACATCTCCGGATAGAGCGTCAACACCGAAGCGGCAAAGCTCAACGGTTGCCCCCGGCATCCTTCGGTCCGCGCGGCCTGCCCTTCGGGTCGAAGCCGGAATGGCCAGGTGCCGCCCCATCTTCCTCATCCTCAACAAGGCCAGCCGCCAGCGGATTGACCTCCACAAATCCGTCGGCGATCGAGACATGCGGCACCGCGGCCTGCGTGAACGGGATCAGCACGCCTTTGCGGCCGGCAAGGGTGACATCGAGTATGTCGCCGCCGCCGAAATTGTGCACGGCGACGACCTTGCCGATGACACCAGTATCGTCCCTGACGTCGAGGCCGATGAGATCGGCGTGATAGAACTCGTCTTCCTCGCCTTCATCGGGCAGCACCGAGCGGTCGACGAAAAGCTCGGTGCCGGCCAAAGCCTCGGCGGCGTTGCGGTCACCGACGCCCTTGAAGCGCACCACCACGACGGTGCCAGCTGGCCTGATGTCGGTGATCTGGAAGGCGCGGCCGTCCCTGGCATAAAGCGGACCGTAATCGGCCAGCGCCAGCGGATCGCCGGTGAAGGTCTTCACCCGCAATTCGCCCTTGATGCCGTGCGCGGCACCGATCACAGCCATCTGTACGGGGTTTTCGAGCTTCGACATCGGCGGCGCTTCCTTTGCCCTGCTCTAATCCCCTCAAGCCATCATTTCAATGACGGCCTCTTCACCGCTTCCTAACCCGCACGTCCGAAACTGCCAAAAACGGAAAAAGCCCATGCAGGAATTCCTCATCCCGGCCAAACCCGACCTTCAGGCGGCGCGCGAGACCTGGCTGAAGACGCTGGCGCATGAGCGCCGGCTGTCGCCGGAGACGGTCGAGGCCTATGAGCGCGACACCCGCCAGTTCCTGCATTTCCTGACCGGCCATTGCGGCGGCGCGCCTGGCATTTCCGACATCGCCGACCTGCGGCCGGCCGATTTGCGCGGCTTCCTCGCCGCGCGGCGCAATGAAGGCGCCGGCGCCCGCACGCTGGGACGCGGCCTCGCCGGCATCCGCTCGCTGCTGCGCTTTCTCGAAAAACGCGGGATGGTCAACGCGGCGGGCGCGGCGGCACTGCGCGCGCCGCGTCAGCCGAAGTCATTGCCCAAGCCGCTGACGGCAACCGACGCCAAGCAGGTCGTGGCCGTGGAGGGCCAGCTCGCGGAAGAGCCATGGATTGCCGCCCGCAATGCCGCCGTGCTGACGCTGCTCTATGGCTCTGGCCTGCGCATCTCCGAAGCGCTCGGCCTGACCGGCGCCGATCTGGCAACGGAAGCCGACACCGTATTGCGCGTCACCGGCAAGGGTGGCAAGACGCGGCTGGTGCCGGTGCTGCCGGTGGCCCGCAGGGCGGTCGCCGAATACCGCCGGCTATGCCCCTTCCATATCGGTCCCGAGGGCCTGCTGTTCCGGGGCGCCCGTGGCGGCCCGCTCAATCCGGCCATCGTCCAGCGCGAGATGGCGAAGCTCCGCTCGGCACTCAACCTGCCCGACACCGCGACGCCGCACGCCCTGCGGCATTCCTTCGCCACCCATCTGCTCGGCCGCGGCGGCGACCTCCGCACCATCCAGGAACTGCTCGGCCACGCCAGCCTTTCGACCACCCAAATCTACACCGGCGTCGACACCGCAAGGCTGCTCGATATCTATGAAAAGGCGCATCCAAGGGCGTGAAACCACTGGGGTGGCGCGAAGCCCGCGGCTCACCGGACCAGAAACAATTTCATCCTCCCGGTTAACCGTTTTGCCGCTTTTCAGTGCTAAGACGCTTCTTCATGAAACGCGTCATCGCCATTGCCGACCGCGCGGCCCTTATCTCGTTGAAGCTGCTTGCAGCGCTCAACCTGCTGTTTTTCCTGTCTTTCCTTGTCGTTTTGCTGCTCGCTGGCGGGGCCCATGCCGAGGCGCCTACTTGCGCCGGCACCGATCTTTTGACCACGCTGGAAAAGAACGATCCCGCCGCCTTCAAAAAGGTCGAGACCGAGGCCGCGGCCATACCCAACGGCAAAGGGCTGCTGTGGAAACTGGAGAAGCCGGGCGAAAAGCCGTCTTACCTGTTCGGCACCATGCACATGACCGATACCCGCGTCACCACGTTGCCGGCCGCCGCGCAAGAGGCCTATGACGGCGCCGGCACCGTCGTCATCGAGACGACCGACGCGATGGACAAGGCCAAGATGATGGCCGCGATGGCGAGCGAACCTGGCCTGATGATGTTCACCGACAACACCACCCTGTCGTCGCTCTTGTCGCCGGACGATGCGGCGGCGCTGAACAAGGGGCTCGACGCGCGCGGCATTCCGCCGGCGACAGTCGCCAAGATGAAGCCGTGGATCCTCTCGGCGATGATGGCGTTGCCGGCCTGCGAGGTGGCGCGCCAGAGCGCCGGCGAACCCGTGCTGGACGTCAAGCTTGCCTCGGACGCCAAGGCTTCGGGAAAGAATGTCGAAGGGCTCGAAACCGCCGTCGATCAGCTGCGCGCCATGGCCTCGCTGCCGCTCGAATTCCACATGAAGAGCCTGGTCGAGACGATGAAGCTCGGCGACAAGGTGAACGACGTCAACGAAACGATGATCGTGCTCTACCAGCGCGGCGAGGTCGGCATGTTCTGGCCGCTGTTCCGCGCCATATTCCCGGAGACGGCGGACGACAAGGCCGGCTATGCCGCCTTCGAGCAGACCATGGTCACCAGCCGCAACAAGGTGATGGCCGCGCATGCCGGGCCGATTTTGGCCAAGGGCAACGTCTTCATGGCCGTCGGCGCCATGCATCTGCCCGGCCCGGAAGGACTGGTCGAGGATTTTCGCAAGGCAGGGTATAGTGTTACCGCCGTCAACTGAGTCGTCTGGCGGCTGGCGGACCTGAAAACGCCGGTTTTTCAGCGCTTTCCGTCCGTTCGCGTGAAACCCGATGCGGGCTCAGCGCGTTGATGGCTGTTATTTTGATGACTTTCATCCAAGGAGGACACGTTTCATGGCGAACCCTAACGATCCCTACACCCCTTCGAGCACGCCTCCCCCATCGCGTGGCGGTGGTGGCGGCAGCGGGTGGCTGATCGCCCTTGTTGTCATTATCCTGGCCATTGTTGCGTATTATGTCTTCGGCAGAAGCGGCGGCGAGCACGCCCCGGCGACTTCCGAGCCGCCTGCAGCCAGCACGCCCGCTCCGGCGCCTGCAACGCCTGAACCAGCGCCGGCAACTCCGGCTCCTGCGCCTACGCCCACTCCGGCGCCAGCCCCAGCTCCCACGCCAGCTCCGGCGCCTACGCCGACCCCGGCTCCGGCACCTGCGCCGGCCCAGTAATCGGCTACAGCTTCACGACAAACGGCCCGCCGAAAGGCGGGCCGTTTTGGTTGGAGCAACTACGCCTTCGTCATACCCGGGCTTGACCCGGGTATCCATGCCGTGACCGTTGCCATCGAGTGCAACCGGAGCAGAATTATGAGCCGCCGCAACGCCTTGGCGTGACGGCAGGATCCTATGGTCTGCGCTGCGTCGCTCCGCTCTTAGCCATAGGGTGACGAACTCGTATGCGTTCGGCGCCTGACCTACGTCAGATATGAATCGGCTTGAAGAACGTCGCCAGCGCCGCTTCCTTCACCGCTTCCGACATCGTCGGATGCGCGTGGCAGGTCCGCGCCAGGTCTTCGGACGAACCGCCGAATTCCATCAGCACCGCCGCCTCGTGGATCATCTCGCCGGCGCCGAAGCCGACGATATGGACGCCGAGCACGCGGTCGCTCGCCTTGTCGGCCAGGATCTTCACGAAGCCGTCGGTGTGCAGCATGGCGCGCGCGCGGCCATTGGCGCTGAACGGGAATTTCCCGGCCTTGTAGTCGATGCCGGCCTTCTTCAGCTCTTCCTCGGTCTTGCCGACCGAAGCGATCTCCGGGCTGGTGTAGACGACGCTCGGGATGACGTCGTAGTTCACATGGCCGGCCTGGCCGGCGATCGTCTCGGCCACCGCCACGCCTTCGTCCTCGGCCTTGTGCGCCAGCATCGGCCCCGCGATGACGTCGCCGATGGCATAGATGCCGGGAACATTGGTCCTGAGATGCCCGTCGGTCTTGACGCGGCCGCGCTCGTCCGTCTCGACGCCCGCTTCCTTCAGCCCCAGGCTGTCGGCATAGGGCCGCCGCCCGGTGGCAACCAGCACCACATCAGCCTCGATGGTTTCCGCCGCGCCGCCCTTGACCGGTTCGAAGGTGACGGCAGCGCCCTTCTTGGCCTTGGCGACGCCGGTGACCTTGGCGCCGAGCTTGAACTCGAAACCCTGCTTGGACAGGAGCCGCTGAAACTGCTTAGACACCTCGCCGTCCATGCCGCCGAGGATGTTGTCGAGGAACTCGACCACCGTCACCTTGGCGCCGAGCCGGGCCCACACCGAGCCGAGCTCCAGCCCGATGACGCCGCCACCGACCACCACGAGGGTGGCCGGCACCTTGGCCAGCGACAGCGCGCCGGTGGAGGAGACGATCACCTTCTCGTCGAAATCGACCTTGACGCCGGGAATGCCGGCGACATCGGAACCGGTGGCGATGACGATGTTCTTGGTCTCGATCTCCTCGACCTTGCCGTCCTCGCCGGTTACCGAAACCTTGCCGGCGGAAATCACCTTGCCGGTGCCACGAAAGGAATCGATCTTGTTCTTCTTGAACAGGAAGGCAACGCCGTTGACGTTGGACGCAACCGTCGCGTCCTTATGCGCCAGCATCTTCTTCAGATTGAGCTTCGGCGCCGGCAGCTCGATACCCAGCGTATCGAAAGCATGGCCGGCCTCGGCGAACATCTCGGAAGCGTGGAGCAATGCCTTCGAGGGAATGCAGCCGATGTTGAGGCAGGTGCCGCCGAAGGTGGCGTTCTTCTCGACCACCGCCGTCTTCAGCCCGAGCTGCGCAGCCTTGATGGCGCAGACGTAGCCGCCAGGTCCCGATCCGATGATTACGACGTCATAAGCCATGATGGTTCCTTCTGGTCTGGCCCTTAGCGGCCGCCGCTCACATTCAGGATCGCGCCCGTTATATAGGAGGCCGCATCCGACATTAGATAGAGAACCGCGCTGGCGACTTCGTCGGCCGTTCCCGCGCGCTTCATCGGCAGCAAATCCTGCATCCGCGCCACCCGGTCGGGCTGGCCGCCCGAGGCGTGGATTTCGGTCTCGGTGATGCCGGGGCTGACCGCGTTGACGCGGATGCCCTCCAGCACGACTTCGCGCGCGAGCCGATGGTCATGGTGTCGATCGCGCCCTTGGAGGCGGCATAATCGACATATTCGCCGGGCGATCCCAGCCTGGCCGCCGCCGAGGACAGGTTGACGATGGCGCCGCCCCTGCCGCCATGCCGCATCGACATGCGCTTCACCGCCTCACGCGCGCACAGGAACGAGCCGACAACATTGATGCGCATCATGCGCTCCAGCCGCGCCATGCTCATCTCGTCGACCCGCGCCTTGACGTCGACGATGCCGGCATTGTTGACGAAGGCGTCCAGCCGGCCGAAGGCGCGGTCGACGACTTCGAACATCGCCATGATATCGGCCTCGCTGCCGACATCGCCCTTGACCGCGAAGGCATCGCCGCCTGCCGCCTTGAGCTCGGCCACCAGCGCGTCCGCCGCCGACTGATTGGAGACGTAATTGACCGCCACGCGGTAGCCTGCGCGGTTCGCCTGCCGGCAGATAGCCGCGCCGATGCCGCGGCTGCCGCCGGTGACCAGCAGCGTCTTTTTCTCGGCGCTCATTCCTGGCAGCCTTTCAGCACGAAGATGTCCCACGGCACTTTGGAGAAGCCGGCGGGACCATAGGCCGCCGACATTTCGAGCGACGGCCCGAGATCGGGAAAGATCAGGCTTTTCGGCGCGTCGGCGCCCTCGGCCGGCAACAGGCCGACAATCCCTTTCTCGTCGGCGCTGTAGATCACGCCTTCCCAGACCGTGCAGGCGGCGAGTTCCTCGCCGGTGACGTCGCCGGTCGGGCATTTGTACATCAGCGAGCCATGCGGCCGCGCGGACGATCCCTCGGTCCACATAGCGATGCCGTCGAGCACGACGTTGCTGTCGAGGATCATGCGGAAATTATTGGTGATCGTCGCCGAGCTGCCGGCCGGCGTGAAGTCGATCTCGGCGCCGCTTTTCGCCTCGCCATAGACGGCAAGCTGGATCGGGCAGGCGGCGTTGGCGTTGGCTGCCACGAGAGCCACTCCGGCCGCAAGTGCGACGGGTTTCGCGGCAGCAAGCAGACGGGCCTTCATTCGCCGTTCCAGCCGCGAGCCGCCATGGGTCACCTTACAGATCGAGCACCAGCCGCTCGGGATCCTCCAAGCTTTCCTTGACACGCACCAGGAAGGTCACGGCTTCCTTGCCGTCGACGATGCGGTGGTCGTAGCTGAGCGCCAGATACATCATCGGCCGGATGACGATCTGGCCGCCGACGACCACCGGCCGCTCCTGGATCTTGTGCATGCCGAGGATGCCCGACTGCGGCGCGTTCAGGATCGGCGTCGACATCAGCGACCCGTAAACACCACCGTTGGAAATCGTGAACGTCCCGCCTTGCATATCCGCCACCGACAGCTTGCCGTCGCGCGCGGCGAGGCCCAGCCGGCCGATCTCCTTCTCGATCTCGGCGATGGACATCTGGTCGGCATCGCGCACCACCGGCACCACCAGGCCCTTGTCGGTGCCAACGGCGACGCCGACATGGGCAAAATTCTTGTAGATGATGTCGGTGCCGTCGATCTCGGCATTGACCGCCGGGATCTCCTTCAGCGCATGCGTCACCGCCTTGGTGAAAAAGCCCATGAAGCCGAGCTTCACGCCATGCTTCTTCTCGAACACGTCCTTGTATTTGGCCCTCAGCGCCATCACCGCGCTCATATCCACCTCGTTGAAGGTGGTGAGCATGGCGGCGGTCGATTGCGCTTCCTTCAGGCGGCGCGCGATGGTCTGGCGCAGCTTGGTCATGCGCACGCGCTCCTCGCGCGGCGCATCCTCGGCCGTGGACGGCGCGCGGGCCGCGACGGGTGCCGGAGCCGGAGCAGCCTTCGGCGTCTCGGCCGGCTGGGAAGGAGCGCCCTTGGCGATGGCGTCGAGCACATCGCCCTTCAGCACCTGGCCGCGCTTGCCGGAACCGGACAGCTGGTCGACCGAGAGATTGTGTTCCGCGATCAGTTTGGCCGCGGCCGGCGCTGGCGGCATGGTGCGCGGCTCGACCGGACCAGCGTCGCCGGCCATCTTGGCGGTTTCGGCCGCGGCCTGCTTGGTGGTGGACGCGGCGTCCGGGCTGGAAGCCTGCGCCACCGCCTGCGGCTTGGGGGCCGGAGCGGCAGCTGCGCCGCCCGCCGCAATCGAGCCGAGCAGCGCGCCGACATTGACGGTCTCGCCTTCCTTGACCGCGATCTCGGCCAGCGTTCCGGCGCCCGCGGCGGGCACTTCCACCGTCACCTTGTCGGTTTCGAGCTCGACCAGGGGCTCGTCGGCGGCGATCGCGTCGC
Source organism: Mesorhizobium sp. CA4 (assembly GCF_020165075.1). Taxonomy (NCBI): domain Bacteria; kingdom Pseudomonadati; phylum Pseudomonadota; class Alphaproteobacteria; order Hyphomicrobiales; family Phyllobacteriaceae; genus Mesorhizobium; species Mesorhizobium sp. CA4. Next base: position 8,053 of record NZ_JAIUHK010000012.1, on the reverse strand, counting down.
CGACCTTCTTGAACCACTTGCCGACAGTCGCCTCGGTGACGGATTCGCCGAGAGTGGGGACGCGGATTTCGGTAGCCATTGTGCCTGTCCGTTGTCTTCTTGAGGTCTGTTTCGTCCGGTCTGCTTACCCGCCCAGCGCCCTTATTCGCCGAGCGCGTCGTCGAGCAGCGCGGCCAGCTGGCTGAGATGCTTCGACATCAACCCAGTCGCCGGCGAGGCCGAGGCCGGCCGTCCGGTGTAGCGCACCCGCTGATGCTTGGCGTCGATATGCGCCAGCACCCATTCGAGATACGGATCGATGAACGACCAGGCGCCCATGTTCTTGGGCTCCTCCTGGCACCACACCATCTCGGCATTGCGGAAACGCGACAGCTCGGTGATCAGCGCCTTGGCAGGGAACGGATAGAGCTGTTCGACGCGCAGCAGGTAGATGTCGTTGATGCCGCGCTTCTCGCGCTCCTCATAGAGGTCGTAATAGACCTTGCCCGAGCACAGCACGACGCGGCGGATCTTGGAGTCCTTCACCAGCTTGATCGGCTGGTCGGCCAAGAGCTGCGCATCGTCCCAAAGCAGTCGGTGGAACGAGCTTTCGCCCGACATCTCCGACAGCGTCGACACCGCGCGCTTGTGGCGCAGCAGCGACTTCGGCGTCATCAGGATCAGCGGCTTGCGGAAGTCGCGCTTCAGCTGTCGGCGCAGGATATGGAAATAATTGGCCGGCGTGGTGACGTTGGCGACCTGCATGTTGTCTTCCGCGCAGAGCTGCAGAAAGCGCTCCAGCCGCGCCGACGAGTGCTCCGGCCCCTGGCCCTCATAGCCATGCGGCAGCAGGCAGACGAGACCCGACATGCGGAGCCACTTGCGCTCGCCCGATGAGATGAACTGGTCAAACACCACCTGGGCGCCATTGGCGAAGTCGCCGAACTGCGCTTCCCACAGCGTCAGCGCCTTGGGCTCGGCCAGGCTGTAGCCGTATTCGAAGCCGAGCACCGCCTCTTCCGAGAGCATCGAGTTGATGACCTCATAGCCGGCCTGCGCCGCCGAGAGATTGTTCAGCGGGATATAGCGGGTCTCGTCGCGCTGGTCGTAAAGCACCGAATGGCGCTGCGAGAAGGTGCCGCGTTCCGAATCTTGGCCGGAAAGCCGGACCGGATTGCCATCGAGCAGGATGGCGCCGAAGGCCAGCGCCTCGGCCGTCGACCAGTCGATGCCTTCGCCCGACTCGATCGCCTGGCGGCGGTTTTCGAGGAAGCGCAGGATGGTCTTGTGCGCCTCGAAATCCTTCGGCACCTCGGTCAGCTTCTTGCCGATCTCCTTCAGCGTGCGCACCGGCACGGCGGTCTTGCCGCGCCGCTGTTCGTCCTGGTTGTCGGCGGTCCGCAGGCCCGACCAGGCGCCGTCCAGCCAGTCGGCCTTGTTGGGCTTATACTGCTGGCCGACTTCCCATTCGGCCTCGAGGTGCGCCCGCCAGTCGGCCCGCATCTTGTCGACCTCGGCCTGGGTGACGTGGCCTTCGGCGATCAGCCGGTCGGCATAGATCTGCACCACCGTCTTATGGTTGCGGATATTGCGGTACATGATCGGCTGGGTGAAGGACGGCTCGTCGCCCTCATTGTGGCCGAAGCGGCGGTAGCAGAACATGTCCACCACCACCGGCTTGTGGAACTTCATGCGGAACTCGGTCGCGACCTTCGCGGCATGCACCACCGCTTCCGGGTCGTCACCATTGACATGGAAGATCGGCGCCTCGATCATCTTGGCCACATCCGACGGATAGGGCGAAGAGCGCGAGAAGCGCGGATTGGTGGTGAAGCCGATCTGGTTGTTGATGATGAAATGCAGCGTGCCTGCGACGCGATGGCCGCGCAGCCCCGACAGGCCGAGGATCTCGGCGATCACGCCCTGGCCGGCGAAGGCGGCGTCGCCATGCAGCAAGAGCGGCATGACCTTGGCGCGTTCCGACAGCGGCACGATCTCGCCGCGCTCGCGGCCGGACAACTGATCCTGCTTGGCGCGCGCCTTGCCCATTACGACGGGGTCGACGATTTCCAGATGCGAGGGATTGGCCGTCAGCGACAGATGCACCTTGTTGCCGTCGAACTCGCGGTCCGACGAGGCGCCGAGATGGTACTTCACGTCGCCCGAGCCCTCGACCTCGTCGGGAGCCGCCGAGCCGCCCTTGAATTCGTGGAAGATGGCGCGGTGCGGCTTGGCCATCACTTGGGAAAGCACGTTGAGGCGGCCGCGATGCGCCATGCCGAGCACGATTTCCTTGAGGCCGAGCTGGCCGCCGCGCTTGACGATCTGCTCAAGCGCCGGGATCAGCGACTCGCCGCCGTCGAGGCCGAAACGCTTGGTGCCCTTGTACTTGACGTCGATATATTGCTCGAAGCCCTCGGCCTCGATCAGCTTCGACAGGATCGCCTTCTTGCCGGTGGCGGTGAAGGTGATCTCCTTGTCGGCGCCTTCGATGCGCGCCTGGATCCAGGCCTTCTCTTCCGGATCGGAGATGTGCATGAACTCGACGCCGAGCGTCGAGCAATAGGTGCGGGTCAGGATGTCCAGCATCTGCCGGATGGTGCCGAATTCGAGCCCCAGCACATTGTCGAGGAAGATCGGCCGGTCGTAATCGGCTTCGGTGAAGCCGTAATTCTCCGGCGACAGCTCGTTATAATCCTCGAGCGGCTTGGCGATGCCGAGCGGGTCGAGATTGGCGTGCAGGTGGCCGCGCATGCGGTAGGCGCGGATCATCATGATGGCGCGCACGGAATCGCGCGTCGCCTGGTGCACGTCGGCGTCGGAAAGCACGGCGCCGTTGACGACCGCCTTTTCCTTGACCTTCTTTTCGACCGCCTTTTCGACCAGGCCCCAATTGCCGTCGAGCGCCGAGACCAGCTCGCCATTGGCCGTGAGCGGCCAGGAAGGCTTCGCCCAGGAGGCACCCTTGGCGTTCTTGCGCACGTCGCCCGCGTCGTCCTTCAGCGCGGCGAAGAAATCCTGCCACTCCGGGTTGACGGAGGCCGGATCGTCCTCATAGGCGGCATAGAGCGCGTCGATATAGCCGGCATTGCCGCCATAGAGGAATGAGGTGAGCGAGAATTGGTCGTTGGCCTGATCTTGTCTTGCCATTTTGTCTGCGGAGCCTGGCTCCGTCTCCTTTTTAGGGAGTAGTGAGTAGGCAGTAGTGAGTAGAAAGATGAAAATCCCCGCTCAGCTGCTGCTCGCCCGTTCGTCCCTTTTTCACTACTGACTACTGCCTACTCACTACTGCCTTAACCCTTGATCGCCTCGACCAGCGTCGTGCCGAGCCGCGCCGGCGACGGCGAAACCTTGATGCCGGCCGATTCCATCGCCGCGATCTTGTCTTCCGCGCCGCCCTTGCCGCCCGAGATTACCGCGCCCGCATGGCCCATGGTGCGGCCGGCCGGCGCCGTGCGCCCGGCGATGAAACCCGCCATCGGTTTCTTGCGGCCGCGCTTGGCTTCATCCTTGAGGAACTGCGCGGCGTCTTCCTCGGCCGAGCCGCCGATCTCGCCGATCATGATGATCGACTTGGTCTCGTCGTCGGCGAGGAACATCTCCAGCACGTCGATGAATTCGGTGCCCTTGACCGGGTCGCCGCCGATACCGACCGCCGTGGTCTGGCCGAGGCCAACATTGGTGGTCTGGAAGACTGCCTCATAGGTAAGCGTTCCCGAGCGCGAAACAACGCCCACCGAGCCTTTGCGGAAGATGTTGCCGGGCATGATGCCGATCTTGCATTCGTCGGGCGTCAGCACGCCCGGGCAGTTCGGGCCGATCAGCCGCGAGGTGGAGCGGTCGAGCCGCGCCTTGACCTTGACCATGTCCATCACCGGGATGCCTTCGGTGATGCAGACGATCAGCGGGATCTCGGCCTCGATCGCCTCGATGATGGCCTCGCCCGCGCCCGCCGGCGGCACATAGATGACGGAGGCGTTGGCGCCGGTCTTTGCCTTGCCCTCGGCCACGGTGGCGAAGATCGGCAGGCTTTCGCCCTTGGAACCGGTCCAGGTCTCGCCCCCCTTCTTCGGGTTTATGCCGCCCACCATCTTGGTGTCGTGATAGGCCAGCGCCTGCTCGGTGTGGAACGTGCCGGTCTTGCCGGTCAGACCCTGGACCAGCACCTTGGTATTCTTGTCGACGAGAATGGACATCGTGGCCCTTTTCTAAAAACCGTTGATCGAGGAAGGCGGAACGCGCCGGTAAAGGCCGCTCACCATGTCTTGCCATGCATCGCTGCCGGCGGGCTTGAACTGAAGTTTCATGCGGTAGGCGTCAGCGCCGTCAAAGCTGTACACCGCGCGCGCGGCGCCGCGCGGCGACGACCGTTCCAGCATCAGCTCGCTGCCGTTCCACGTGCCGGTAGCCGGCGACATCGGCACGAATCCCATCGAGTCGAACTGATGCATGGTGACGAGTCTGGTCTGCTGGTCGAAACCGAACACATTATGCGCTCCGAACGAAACTGTGCCGTCCCGGCGCTGGCGATAGCGCTGCACCACGAACAGGCCGCCGAACTCGGCCTCCGCCTGCACTTCCGAAGTCGCCGCGCCGGCATCGGTCCATTGCGTTGCCGCAACCTCTTCCTCGCCGCGCCACGCGCCGACCAGCCCCTGCAAGCGTTGGTGACCGTCCGAGAGGGAAGAGAAGGGCGACGCGTTCATGGCTCACAGCCGCTTCAGGTCGGTGACGGTGAGATCGCTCCGGGCATTGCCGGTGTTCAAGGTCGTCGCCGGCTCGAACATCAACACCACCGGTTCCGGGGTTAGCGAGCGCGGCCGGTGCTCGACGCCGCACGGCACGACGATGAAGTCGCCCTCGCCGAGCTCGACCGGCCCGTCGCGGAAATCGATGGCGATCCGGCCGCGCAACACCAGGAAGGCCTCGTCCTCATTGTCATGCGCATGCCAGTCAAAGACCTCGCCGAACTTGGCGACCTTGGCTTGGGCATCGTTGACGTCGCCGGCGACATGCGGATCGAAGACCTTGGTGATCGTTCGATCCGCCGCCTCGACCAGGTTTATCTTGCGCGGAGGCATCCGCTTTAGCCCTTCACCGCCTTGACGATCTTCTTGGCCGCATCGTCGAGATCGTCGGCCGAGACGACGTTGAGGCCGCTGTCGTTGATGATCTTCTTGCCGAGCTCGGCATTGGTGCCTTCCAGCCGCACGACCAGCGGCACTTTCAGGCCCACTTCCTTGACCGCCGCGATCACGCCTTCGGCGATGACATCGCATTTCATGATGCCGCCGAAGATGTTGATCAGGATGCCTTCGACCGCCGGATCCTTGGTGATGATCTTGAACGCCGCCGTGACTTTTTCCTTGGAGGCGCCGCCGCCGACGTCGAGGAAGTTAGCCGGCTCAGCACCGTAGAGCTTGATGATGTCCATCGTCGCCATGGCAAGGCCGGCGCCGTTGACCATGCAGCCGATATTGCCGTCGAGCGTGACATAGGCGAGGTCGTATTTCGACGCCTCGATCTCCTTCTCGTCCTCCTCGGTCGTGTCGCGCAATTCCATCACGTCCGGGTGGCGGAACAGCGCATTGTTGTCAAACGACACCTTTGCATCGAGCACGCGCAGATGCCCGTCCTTCATGACGATGAGCGGATTGACCTCGAGCAGGCTCATGTCCTTCTCGACGAAGGCCTTATAGAGGATCGGGAACAGCGAAGCGCCGTCCTCGGCCGCATCGCCGTCGAGCTTCAGCGCGGCGTTGAGCTTCTTGACGTCATCCGCCGTCACGCCTTTTTCCGGGTCGATGGCGACGGTGACGATCTTTTCGGGCGTGTCATGCGCGACCGTCTCGATGTCCATGCCGCCCTCGGTGGAGACAACGAAGGCGATACGGCCGACCGAGCGGTCGACCAGGATCGACAGATAGAGCTCGCGGGCAATGTCGGCGCCGTCCTCGATATAGAGGCGGTTGACCTGCTTGCCGGCCGGACCGGTCTGCTTGGTGACCAGCGTGTGGCCGAGCATCTCGTTGGCATTGGCGACGACTTCCGCCGCCGACTTCGCCAGCCGCACGCCGCCCTTGGCGTCGGGGCCGAGTTCCTTGAACTTGCCCTTGCCGCGGCCGCCGGCATGGATCTGGCTCTTCACGACATAGAGCGGGCCAGGCAGCGCCTTGGCGGCGGCTTCCGCCTCGCTGGCCTTGAACACCGGAACGCCGCTTGCGACCGGCGCGCCGAACGTCTTCAGCAGCGCCTTGGCCTGATACTCATGGATGTTCATGCGCTTGGTCTCCGGGGAGGGTTGCTTGCCGCGAGATTACTTGCCGGCGAGATGCGGGGCGATCTTGGTGCAGGCCTCGGTCAGGCCCTGGACCGCAGCGACCGAATTGTCGAACATCTTCTGCTCGGCCTTGGAAAGATCGATCTCAATGACGCGCTCGACGCCACCGGCGCCGATCACCACCGGAACGCCGACATAGGTGTTCTTCACGCCATACTGGCCCGAGAGATGCGCAGCACACGGAAGCACGCGCTTCTTGTCCTTGAGGTAGGATTCGGCCATCGCGATCGCGGAAGCCGCCGGCGCGTAATAGGCCGAACCGGTCTTCAACAGGCCGACGATCTCGGCGCCGCCGTCGCGGGTGCGCTGCACGATCTGGTCGAGCTTCTCCTTCGAGGTCCAGCCCATCTTGACGAGGTCGGGCAGCGGGATGCCGGCCACAGTCGAATAGCGGATCATCGGCACCATCGAATCGCCGTGGCCGCCGAGCACGAAGGCGGTGACGTCCTCGACCGAGACCTTGAACTCGTCGGCCAGGAAATAGCGGAAGCGGGCGCTGTCGAGCACGCCGGCCATGCCGACGACATGGCTGGTCGGCAGGCCGGAGAACTTCTGCAGCGCCCACACCATCGCGTCGAGCGGGTTGGTGATGCAGATGACGAAGGCCTTCGGCGCATATTTCTTCAGCCCGGCGCCGACCTGTTCCATCACCTTGAGGTTGATGCCGAGAAGGTCGTCGCGGCTCATGCCGGGCTTGCGCGGCACGCCGGCGGTGACGATGCACACATCCGCGCCCTCGATGCCGGCATAGTCGTTGACGCCGGTCAGCCGGGAATCGAAGCCGTCGACCGGCGAAGACTGCGCGATGTCGAGACCCTTGCCCTGCGGAATACCCTCGGCGATGTCGAACAGCACCACGTCGCCGAGATCCTTGAGGCCGATCATATGGGCGAGCGTGCCGCCGATCATGCCCGAGCCGATGAGCGCTATCTTGTTGCGTGCCATGTGAGGATGTTTTCCTTTGTCTGTGACGAAGTCGTGACGGGCCGGGGAGGCCGAAAGGATGCGGGAAACCGCGAGATTTGGCCGCACCGAATAGCGCCGGCCAAAGAAAAATTCAAACGATTATTTCGACCTCAGTGTTTTCAATCGGTTAGATACTTTGGGAATTACGTAAACGTCAAAATTGATGGGCCGACTGGGGAGAATTTACACAATGAACGTCGAAATCCGAAGGCTTCATCCCGGCGATGACGCGGTTGTGATGCGCGTTGCCGAAGAGGTGTTCGACGAGACGGTGCAACCGGACCGTCTCGCTGCCTATCTCAACTCGCCAGGCCATTTCATGATCGTGGCCATGGTCGACGGCATTGTCGTAGGCCAATGCGCCGCTGTCATTCATCGCCATCCCGACAAGGTGAGCGAGCTTTACCTCGACGAGGTCGGCGTGGCGCCGCCTTTCCAGCGGCAAGGCATCGCCCGAAGGATGCTCGATGCCATGTTCGAGGTCGGGCGGGAGCACGGCTGCGAGGAAGCCTGGGTCGGCACCGAGCCCGATAACGAGCCGGCGCGGGCGCTTTATGAGACGCGAAAGGAGCCGCACGGGAAGGCGGAGGATTTTGTAATGTATGTGTATCGGCTTTCGAAGTTGGCCGAAACGCCCCCGCCCCCGTCATCCTAGGGCGAAGCAAAGAGCGAAGCGACGCGCGCAGACCCTAGGATCCTGTGTGTTGGTTCTGGTGTATGGTTGAAGTGGGAAGGAGGCCGAGTGGATCCTGGTCGTCCTTTCGGACA